>JAAXIK010000219.1 GCA_012270385.1 Rubripirellula sp.
CTAGGCAAATCAAAATTCCTCTCAAACCGCAGGCTTTCGCCAGCAGCTGGAACTTTCCCATCACGTGCCGAATCACCCCATATCCAGCTTGCACTCAGCGGGCGATGCTCACCCTCGTTGGCTTGACTCGCACCACGAACTACCGGAGTATCAATTTTTGTTGTCCATGCATTGGTTATATGTGAATCACCGACAATAAACGGCTCTGCTGTCAAACGTCGTGCTACTGGGCCCTGAAAGTGGAACGGACTTGATTCATCAGACGGTTGCTGGACCGATAGTAGTTGATATGCCTCGGAGGTGACGATCAATCGAAGAAGAGCCTTAAGATCATAGTTCTCATTAATGAGATAAACTGCGAGCAAGTCCAAGAGTTCTGCATTCCACGGTTCATTCTGCATTGCATCAATCGGGTGCACGATCCCGTGTCCCATCATTTGGTACCAGATTCGATTCACGATGGACCGAGAAAACTGTCCGTTTTTAGGATGGGTCACCAAATCCGCCAACTGTGACAGACGCTCTTCGCGATTAAGTCCCTTCTCGATCTCACCAAGCTCAGGGAACAACCAAGAGGGTTGCGCGAAACGTCCAACAGATTTATCGCAACGAAAAATCTCTAACGGCTTATCAGAATAGATAGCAGCCAAACCAAAAGCATCATCAAGTGTCCAGCTGTCTACGAAACTATCATGACAAGACGCACACTTCAAATTTATACTGAGAAAAGCCTGTGCAACACTCTGTGCAAATTGGATTTCAACCGTTTGACCAGCACTGACTTCACCGCGCCAGCGAATTCCATCAATAAAGCCTCGGCTCTCATCATTCGGGGGCGATATCAGTTCTTTTACCATTAAATGATAAGGCTTATTTTCCAGTAACGCCCCATAAAGCCAACTGCTTATCTGTCGCCGCCCCCCAGTAATGAAACCTGTACCACTGTAATCATTTCTCAATAAATCATTGAAAAAGGTAATCCAATGATCACTGTAATCAGTCGATTGCGAAAGTAATTTATCAACTAACTCTGTTCTCTTTTTTGGATTCTCCTCAGCAACGAACACATCGAGATCCTCTACGGTTGGCAGAAGCCCAAGTAAATCTAAGGATACTCGTCTAAAAAACTCCGCGTCGTTTACTATCACCATGGGCTTTGTTGATTTCGCATCCCTGTCCAACGCGAGGACCTTATCGATGGGATTGAAGCCATCTTTGGCGTTAAAGTCAATTTTCGATATCGATAATTGAAGCGGTGCTTGATAATGATTTCCGTCGAAATTGAACCCATCTTCCCACTGTAAGCCCTGATCGATCCAATCTCTCAATGTTTTGATTTCGCTTGCCGTGAGTTGACTTCTTTCAGGAGGTGGCATCTGCAATTCGGCATCATCCGATACAAGCCTCTTGATCAATTCTGATTCATCAGCGTTTCCTGCTTCAACTATTCCTTGCTTGAGAATTCGATCCCGATCTCGAATCGCAAATCCTCCTTTAGCATCCTCGCCACGATGGCAATCTAGACAATACTTCTTCAAGATGGGCACGACTTCATGGGCAAAGTCAACCACCTCGGGATCGTTAGCAACAGCTCGTGAGTTACCGACCAAGAGTGAGCTAGCCAAGCCAAACAGGACCCAAAAAATGGCGGTTATCATTCGATCACGCATTAACAGTGGGATACTAAAGTGAAAATGATTGAGAAACCACACGTTTGACTCACTCTCGAGTAAGCAAATGTCCCAAAAATTGGTAACCGATGAAACTATCTATTCAAGATGAAATTTGGATTCCTGGAATTAACCGCGCCAAAGCTTACGGCCAATGCCAGAGTTGTAGTTCGTCCAGTTTCCATCCACAGAGATATCGGTATCAATCACGTTGATATACGAAGCGAGCTTGGCATCTAAATTATCAAGATGATGGAGAACGAGTGCCTCCAATGTAGCGGGTAATCTTGGACTACCGTATTCCATTGAACCATGATGGCTGACGATTAGATGCTCTAACTGATGTTTTAAACTATCCTCAACTAACTTTGGATGTCGCTGAGAAACGTCACAGATTTTCTCATTGAGCATCTGGACACCTATCACTATGTGCCCAACCAATTGACCTTGGTCGGTGTAGGTTGTTTCCCCAGAACTCGAAAGCTCCTTGATCTTCCCCAAATCGTGCAGGAAAGCTCCATAAAGTAGAAGATCGCCATCAAGCTGTGGATAGCGTGGAGCAACTATTTTTACCAATTCCATGAGATCGACTGTGTGTTGCAATAAGCCGCCAGGAAAAGCGTGATGATGACTGACGGCTGCTGGCGCCCGCTGGAGTGCTTGCACAAAATCGGAATCGGCTAAAAATGCTTCGCCGATTGCTTGTAATGCGGGATCCTTCACACCCTTCAGCATGCTGGATAATTGCCCGAAAAGTTGATTTGCTTTCTGTGAATCAAATCTTTCAAAATCAGCCAAATCTACCCTACTGGGATCGATCCGCTCCACAGCGGTCACAATCATTTGCAGACTACCGTTGTGGATTTGTGTGCGTCCGCGGCAGATAACAAAATCTAATCGATCGAACGATTCGAAGACCCGTTCATCCACGTTCCACATCATGGCTGCAATGATGCCTGTTTTGTCCTCAAGGCGTAGTAAAATATACTTGCTTCCTTGGCGGTTGACACGGAGTTGTTTATCGGCCACACGAAATGCCTGATCTACTGGTACGCCGTCGCAGAGGTCCTTGACTGAAACTCGATCGCTTGACATTTTCACTTATTGGGTGAGGGCAGGGGAGTAAAACGGAGAATCTCCAAAGATGCATTGAACCCACCCCACATGGCAACCCCTGAAACCCGATATCTTTGTTTGTTTCTACTCTTTCCCGAGCACTTTCTTGAAAATTAAACGCTATATTTCAATAGTAGTTTCGCAAATCGGTTAGGTAGCCCAATGCCCGCTGAGCCATCGACATTTGAATTTCTCGAACTCCCACAGTCCGAAGATGAGATCGGCCGGCTAGGTCCCTACAGCGTCATCGCTCTGATTGGTGAGGGAGGCAGGGGGGCGGTCTTCAAAGAGAGGGATCGTCGCATAAAAAGCTATGTTGAAATGACGAGCATGAGAAAGAAGTGGGCAAGCTCTGCGATTGGCAGGAAGAGATTTGTCGAGGAAGCACGAGCCATGGCGGCTGTGCAACACGATAATGTAGCCACCATCTTCGAGGTTGGGATTTACGAAGGGACTCCTTTCCTCGCAATGGAAATGCTCCAAGGTAAACCCCTTAATCAACTGATTAAAGAGAAATACCGCTTCACCATTGATGAAGTCTTCCGACTTGCAGATGAAGTTGCTGCTGGATTATCTGCCGCGCATCAAAGAAAGATCATTCACCGCGATATCAAACCAGCTAATATTTGGATTGAATCCTCCTCTGGTCGTGCAAAAATTCTTGACTTTGGTCTAGCGATTGCGGGAGGTGATTTTGACCGCTTTACGCACCGTGGTTCTGTTTTGGGTAGCCCAGCATACCTCTCACCCGAACAATCCCGGGGTGAATCTTTAGATGACAGGAGTGATTTATACAGCCTCGGTATTGTGCTCTATCAAGTTTGTGCAGGGGTCCCTCCGCTGCTATGCAAAAAGATACCTGATCAGCTGATTGCAAACATCTGTGGGCAACCGGAGCCATTAGCAAAATTGCAACCGGATCTTCCTGAACCCCTCTGTGAACTCGTACATCAACTTCTTGAAAAGGAACCACGAAACCGGCCAAATTCTGCAATTGCATTGCAGGAGCGGATTCGTGATACCAAGAATCAATGTAACACACTGCAAAACGCAGCATTGCAGATTGTCACCAACAACCCTCCCCAATTCAATGAAGCAGAGCAGCAAGAAAAGGGATCTGTAGACACTACACCCAAAGAGAAGTTGAAGTCGACCAAGTCAAACTATAAATACTATTCGGCTTCCGCATTTGTTTTGGCTTGTGTTGTATTGCTGATATTTTGGAACGGCAAGGAAAATCGTGTAGCTAATACTCCTGTAAAGCAACGCAACACAATCAAACCAAGCCCGAAAGTTGTTCGAATTACGCCTAATGACCTCAACCCACTTAAGATAAAAATATCGTCAGAGGATCAAGTTTCTTTTCCTATCCCAGGCGCTGCTTTATTCAAGTTGACTATCGAAAACACGGCAAAGAGTCCCTCTGTTGACCCAAAGCGTCTCTACTTCGAACAGAAAGTCGTTGCTCAAGTAATGACTTTGCTGAATCCCGTAGAGTCAAATGAAGTCCTGCGCCCGGCTTTCGCGATCAAGTTTTCTCCTAAGCGACTACCGAACCGTGGTGCCACAGTAGAGTTTGACATTCAGTTCTTAACTAATGACTTGTCCCCGGGAAACTATAATCTCTCCTTCGAGCTACAGACCCCCAATGGGCAATCAATACAGAGGATTAATCAGATACTAACTTTGACAGAATAAAATAATCTATTCCGTCATCCCCTGGGAACTTACACGAAAACGATCAGTTCACATTATTGAATGCGAAATAAGAAGAATGACTAATAGTGCCGTCATTACGCTCAATCGCTCCAAATATCAATGGATCTCAGCGGAGAGCCCAGCGAGTTTTGCGCTACGCTATGCATGTACCATGCGTAAGTTCCTAAACGCTACTTTCTCCAGTGATGACACGAGTAGACTTATCTTGCAAAGCTCCATAGAAACCCTGATCAAAGAAGGATACGGGGATACAGAACATCAACTATTAAGGAACTACTTAATTGATCTTATCTCTCAGCATGCGAAGATTTTTCAGAATAGAAAGGTGTTAGATAATTCTGGAAACCCGCTCGATCCGAAGAAACTGGCGGAGCTTAAACCAGAATCAATCGCATGGATGCAGAATTGGAGGGACGGTCTCTTAGAAAGATCTTGGCGTTCAATTGAGAGATTGCAACATAACGATCCTGAATCACCAATTTATTCTGTTCTCCGAGCATCCTCAGCTCAACCCTCAGCAGATCCCTCAATGCTCAGCGTTCAAATCGCGGCGTCCGATGCATTGACACTCACAGGAGATCAAATAGAAGACCTACTTTCTAAAGCGAAGATAACCTTTGCACAGATTCTTGCTGATGAGATCAGCGAAACCATCGCGGATCATTCTCAAGACTCCATCCTCCAAGAGATTCAACTTCTTGGGCTCAACCGAGCATTCGTAGACATCAAGACTGAGTACAACTGATGGCTCTTGGCAATTCTTAGCAGGAGACCAGATTTTTGACCAACGTCGTGAAGTAGGATGCAGCAGCCCAGACCTCCGTTGTTCTAAACTACTTCACCACAAACCTGAAATTTCAGCATATTTCGCTAGTTCTTAGATCTCGCTTGAAAGTCAATTCAAACGTTGCGAAAATAAGAATCCTCCGGTTCTCTTAATTGCAGCGGTTATCTTTTTGATAACATGCTGCGGTAATCTAGCCCTCAACTCCCTGATCTATCGTCCCATGATCCGATTGATTGCCTGCATCGTTTTATTCACCTGCACTTCAATATATGGAGTGGCATTCGCTGCTCTTGACCAAGAACCTTCCACTGACGAATCCAGTCAATCAGGAACTGAAGCAGGGGTAAGCGAATCTAATCAGTCCCCTTCGCCCCTAAACACGGACGGAAACCTAATCGACGCACAACGCGATATCGTTCCGATCCTTCGTGATAACTGCTTGGCGTGCCATGGCCCCGATGATGCCAAAAATGACTTTAGAGTTGATGATCACGATAGCATGATGGACTACATCGAATCAGGGGACGTCGAATCAAGTTCACTTTTCGTGGATTATTTGACAACCGATGATCCGGACTATCTCATGCCTCCGCCATCAAAAGGTGGCCCACTTAGTACCACCGAACTAGCTCTGATTCGAGTATGGATAGAGGAGGGCGCCGTTTGGCCAGAAAACTTAACATTTACTGACATCAGCGATACAACCGAGACAGAAAGAAATAAAACAGAGCAGGCATTGCCGAAGGATCTGCAGACACGCCTTTGGATGGCCCAAGGTTTTTTACACCCAGCAACTGTCCACTTTCCAATCGCACTACTCACGGTTGGCGGTTTCTTTGTTGTTGTGGGATGGAAATGCCCGAACGATGGCACCCAAATCCCTCTTGCGGCACTTTGGCTAGGTTCACTCTCGGCAATTGCTTCAACGGCAATGGGATGGGCATTTGCTCCAGAGCAAGGCTACGGTAGCAATTGGACGTTTCTGGATTTTGACCGGGAGGTGGATGCACACCGCTGGAGTGCAGTCATCGTCTCGGTAGCCACCACTTTCTTCTCCATCGTTGCACTCGTAGCGGTCATGCTCAAAAGTGAGCGTCTTACCAAGATTTGGAAAATTGGACTCTTGCTTTCAGCTGGCATGGTGGGTGCGGTAGGCCACCAAGGTGGTGAGATGACCTACGGAAAGGATTTCTATCCCCGTGCAATCCGGATTCTTCTTGGACAACCTGAGAACAACACGCCCATACAAGAAGAGACGAGGATATCAGAGGAGAATAGCAAAGAGGCCGAACTCATCACTCGTTAGCAGTAAACTGCGGCGGCAGTGGGCGGTCCGAGCTAGATTGTTGTGCGTAGAATACCGTAGCTCTTTCATTTTCTCTGAAGCGAATCAAACGGATATCGCTCCATCGACTGCTCTGGAGCAATATCATCTTGCCCAGTGGCAATGATTGTGCCCGTTACAAAACACCGAGTGATGACCCATTCGTACAGGCCATTTTTCCCTCTCAATCGATAACCTCCTACCCGTGGTTTCAGCATTGAACCTTAATACTCAAGATTCTCAATTCGATGACATGCGTAATCAGGCGAACGAAAGCATCTTTATCAATAGAGAGTTGAGCTGGCTTGAATTTAACGAACGCGTATTGCAACAAGCATATGACAGTTCCTTGCCGCTTTTAGAACGCGCGAAGTTTCTTGCGATTACAAGCTCGAATCTTGATGAGTTCATGATGGTTCGAGCCGGAAGCCTAAAGCTGCAATATGAGCGGAACCCGTTTTTGCGAGATCCGGCGGGATTAACTGTCGAAGAACAACTCCGAGATGTGTCGCAAGCTTGTAAGAAGCACGTCGAGCGCCAATGCTTTCTTTACAATTCCGATTTAGAAACTGCTCTGGCTCAGTCGGGAATACGAAGATTAGACATAGCCGCTTGCGGACACTCAGAACTGCGAGCCGTTGAGCAGAAACTGGATGAGATCGAAGCAATCCTATCACCCCAAACCATTTCTCACTCTAATCACTTTCCGTTGTTGCAAGGACTCAGCCTACACCTTTGCGTTCGATTAAAGCAGAAGCAGCACTTGGATTGTGAGACAAATCCTTCTCTGGAATCAGTAGATGAGAGCGTTGATGATTTTTCGATCATACCACTCGGAAAATCTTTATCGCGCGTCATTCCACTACCCTCTGATACTGGGCATACCTATCTATTGCTTGAGGATTTAATCACCACATATATTTCGCGTTTCTTTCCAGGCCGTGAAGTACTTGAGTGTAGCGTCTTTCGCATTACTAGAAATGCTGATATCGAGCTGAGAGAGGATTCCGCACCTGACCTGATGGTCGGGATGGAAGAAGTACTTGAAAGCCGGAATCGCTCACGAGTGATTCGATTGGAATACCAGCATGGCACAAGCGAAAGAACACTTGACTTCCTCACCCAGAAAATGGAAATCGAAGATCGCGATTTGTATTCCATTCAAGGACCTTTGGACTTAACGCATCTGTTTACTGTCTACGGACTTCGAGGATTTGATTCACTTCGAGATACACCTTGGCCAGCACAGAAAACCCCAAATCTTGATCCTACAAAATCTATGTTCTCCAATATTTCGGAACGCGACTTCTTATTATCGCATCCTTATGAGAGCTTTGATCCTATTGTGAGGATGATTGAAGAGGCAGCGTCCGATGACCGAGTTTTGGCAATCAAGCAGGTCCTTTATCGAACGAGCCGACAGAGCCCCATCGTTGCAGCTCTAAAAAAAGCTGCTCAGAATGGAAAATATGTATCAGTAGTTGTTGAATTAAAAGCTCGATTCGATGAGGCAAGAAACATCGAATGGGCCCGAGAGATGGAACGGACCGGCGTGCAGGTAATCTATGGAATCCGTGGTCTCAAAACTCATGCAAAAGTCTGTATCATCGTTCGGAAGGAGTCCCATGGGATCACTCGGTACATGCACTTTGGTACCGGCAACTATAACGAAGCCACAGCCAACCTCTATGGGGACATTTCGTTACTCACCTGCAACGAAGAACTAGGATCCGAAGCAACATCTTTCTTCAATGCCATTGCGGGTGCAAGTCAACTTACCCACCTTCAGCAGATTGCTGCTGCACCTGATTCTCTTCGGCCAAGATTACTCGGATTGATCGAGCAGGAAAGGATACGATGTGAACAAGGGCAGAAAGGTGAAATTGTCGCGAAGCTGAATGCTTTGGTGGACCCAAAAATCATTGAAGCGTTGTACGCTGCCAGCCAAGCTGGTGTAAGAGTTAAACTCAATATCAGAGGTGTCTGCTGCCTTCGTCCAGGGGTAAAGGGACTGAGTGAGAATATCACCGTCGTTTCCATTGTTGATCGTTTTCTGGAGCACGCTCGCGTTTTGTACTTCAGACAAGGGGGTAACCCTAAAATCTTCATCAGTAGCGCGGACTGGATGCCGCGGAATCTTGACCGTCGTATCGAACTATTGGTTCCTATTCTGGATCCCCTATGCGCTGAAAAACTTGGGCATACACTTCGTTGCTACTTCAAGGATCAAAGTAATGCGTGGTCAATGGACAGCAATGGTAAGTACCTAAGTCCTGAGCGTACAGCGAGGTCCTACCGCGTTCAGCATCAACTTTACGAAACCGCGAAAGCAGCAGCGGTGGCTGAACGCAATCTAAATCAAGGACAATTTCAACCTCACTTACCCAAAGCTGAGCATTAAGGAATAGAAAGGCTGCTATTGTAGAATGATCAGGTCAGTGATTTTCTATTGCACTTAGTCTCCTCAAGGTGCTCGCACTTGCTACGTGCAATATTGACAACCGCTCGAAATCACTTGGCAATACGAACTTTTTATTTGAACCTCAAAGAATGCTTTCGGGTTGATAACAAGAAGCATCTGGATATTGCTTCGAAATCGCGTCTATTTTATCTACGACTTGTCTCACTTGAATGGGAGCATTACCAATAAAGAGATTTGGATCACCAATCGCAGCTGATAATGCCTCACTATCCATAGGTATCCTTGTATCATTCGCTAGACGTACTAACAAATCGTTGTCCTCGGATCCTGATTCTCTCATTTTTAGAGCGGCAGCGACTGCGTGCTCTTTAATCACCTCATGAGCTGTCTCCCTACCTACTCCCGCTTTGACGGCTGCCACCAGAATTTTGGTTGTACCCAAAAATGGCAGATAACGCCTCAACTCACGATCAATCACAGCGGGGTACGCACCGTAATCATTTAAGACAGTGAGAAATGTCTCCAGCTGTCCGTCGATGGCAAGGAATGAGTCCGGTAAGGCAACTCGCCTCACTACACTGCAACTCACATCACCCTCATTCCACTGATCTCCCAGTAAACCACCAATCATTGACAGATAGCCCCTTAAAATGACGGCAAAGCCGTTGATCCGCTCAGAAGATCTTGCATTCATCTTATGCGGCATCGCTGATGAACCGACCTGCCCCGGCTTGAAGCCCTCGGTTGCCAGCTCAGCACCTGCCATCAATCGAAGCGTCCTTGCGAAATTAGCGGGACCTGAGGCGATCTGCGTCAAAAGAGAGACCACTTCGAAATCCAAAGATCTCGGGTAAACCTGTCCAACTGAATCAAATGACTTTTCGAATCCCAACTCTTCTGCAACTTTCTGATCGAGAGTCACTAACTTTGTGGTATCTCCCTGAAACAAATCAAGCATATCCTGTTGGGTCCCCACAGGGCCCTTGATTCCGCGAAGCGGCAATCTGTCAATCAATCCTTCCAAGGCGTCAAAGCCAAAAAGTATCTCTTCTGCTGAATTAGCAAATCTCTTTCCAACCGTCGTAATCTGAGCAGGCACGTTATGACTCCGACCTGCAACAGCCAGATCACTGTACTCCAATGCGCGCTGCCCCATCAGCGTCAACGTCGCCACCAAACGATCCCGTATGAGCTGCAATGACGATAAAATCTGGCACTGCTCAACATTCTCGGTGAGATCTCTGGAAGTCATTCCTTTATGAATATGCTCGTATCCCGCCAGTGAGTTGAATTCCTCAATTCGGGCTTTCACATCATGTTTTGTAATTCTTTCCCGCTGGTCAATTGATTCCAGATCGACCGTGTGGATCACCTGACGGTAGGCATCAATAGCAACCTCAGGAATATTGACGCCAAGCTCTCGCTGCGTATCCATGACCGCAATCCAAAACTTTCGTTCGAGAACGATCTTTTGTTCTGGAGACCAAATCTTGACCATCTGCTCACTGGCGTATCGGCTGGCAAGGATATTTGGAAGCTGGGAGGTCACACAAAGACTCCGTGTTTGAGAAAAAAACCGCTGGTGGCGAGTATAGGAAAACTAGGCAATATAGGAAGCCGGAAAAGATCTGCGAATTGAATTCTTAGCTTGACATCATCATGCCCGCTTTGGGATTCTCACGAAGGACCACACGGCGTTGTGGGTTATCGACTGAACACCACAAAGATTCAAGGGTGCTCTCGATACCTTACTGTGTGTTCATCACTTGGCAATCACACACCGATACTTCTGCATTTTAATTTCTTCGGAATCCGCATGTTGATTCTCTCGATTAAGCGACACGGTTATCACTTTCTAGGTGGTTTATCATTTTTAATCCTATTAACAATCTCCTTGGGCCCTGTGCACGCCCAAGATGGATCGACACAAGCGGAACCGGATCAAGTAAACACTTATGTTCCCGCTACCGATTTACTGCCCAAAAGTGTAGCTGGGTTACTTCGCATCCCCGATCTACCACAACTTTCTGAAGGGTGGGAGCGAACCAACATTGGCCGCCTCCTAGAAGATGAATCCATGCAACCCTATCTAGAGTCTCAGAGAGATCGGGCTGTTGGCTACTTGGAAAATATCAGTAGTAAAGTGGGTCTGAAAGCGAAAGATCTTCAGGATATTTCGTCGGGTGAATTAGTAATTGGCTGGTTACCCTTCGCAAAGGACACCCGTCGGCCGTTCGCACTCTGTATCGTCGCTGATATTCGCGGACGCAACGCACAAGCAGAAAACGCGTTGGACAAGATTGATCAAGACCTAACTCAATCCGGTTGGGAGCGTACGGATCAAAAGCATCGTGGACATGTTATTCGTGTCTACAACAACGAACCCAAACCGGGCCAACTTAAAGTTGAGCAAATTGCAATCCTATTAGATGAAGAACGACTCATTGCAGCGGATCGTGACAGTGTTGTTACCGACCTCATCGATGCCATTGAGGGCGAGGCAACCACGGAACCTATTTCCAAGCAAGAAGATTATGCAATTGTTATGAGTCAATCGAAATCGGCCATCGAAGAGCTTGCACAAACAAGCGAAGCGTTGGTTGCGGGAGAATGGTTTGCACGTCCCTTCGAGATGGGTCGGATCATTAGAGAATCATTGGACGTCGATCGTGGTAACGATATCGACATTCTCAACCTGCTTGAGAATCAAGGTTTTGATGCGATCAAAGCAGCAGGTGGAGTTTTGGCAATTGGTGGAGACCCATACGATGTTTTACATCGTGGTTACATTCTTGCACCACCTGTAACCGAAGAGGCAAGCAAATATGAATTGGCCGCTCGAATGCTGCAATTCCCCAACGCACCTCTTGCGGAAATACCTGCTTGGGTCCATCCAGAAACCGCAAGTTTTAGTCGAATGAATGTCCGAATTGAGGAAGCTTTTTGGGCATCAGAGTCTCTTATCAATGAAGCCCTCGGTGATGAAATTTTCCGAGATATCATTGATGGAATCCGTGATGACGAGGACGGCCCACAGATTGATATTGCCAAAGATGTATTACCCAATCTCGATGATCAGGTCGTCATCATCACCGATAACACGACACCGGTAGACATTGGGTCAGAACGCATGCTGGTGGCGGTCAAAATCAAAGATGCCGAAACAATTAAAGAGGGTATTCGCAAAGCGATGGAGGTTGACCCCGATTCCATTATGGTCGAAGCGGTTGAAGTCTAATCAATCTGGCATGTTGAACGTGTTGTTGTCGGGGATGACTTTGATGAAGATATTTTTAATGATCTTGAACTTGGATTCGACGAGGAAGTCGTTGAGGAAGCACCACCACTTTTAGAGAACTGGGCAATCGCAACCATTGACCAAGGGACCGGCTCCGACGCTCCTTACCTGATCTTCTCCAATAATGCTGATCTCATTGTTGAAGTGGCGAAACGTATCAATGAGGGTTCGGATACCGGGCTTTCAAAGGAAAGTAGTATCAAGAGGGTAATTGCTGCACATCGCGAACTTGGTTGTCAAAACCCTTCGCTAGATCGATGTGTTCGATTGAAACTTGCACTACGAGCAAAATACGAATTGCTTAAAAAGGGAAAACTCAAAGAGAGCGGGTCATTACTGGCCTCTTTCTATCGCCGTTTTTTAGAGTCCGAGAACGTTGAAGGAGCAGAGCCACCAGACGTCAGCAAACTTCCTGAGTTGGTTGACATTCAGGATTATTTCCCAGACGGTGGAAGCTTTGTCGAAACCATGGACAATGGCTGGCGACTCACTAGTTTCCTCTTGAAATGAATCTAAACTGGTCAACGCATCGCAACGGCCCGAAGCCAGAATCGCTTCCACCAAATTAATTTAACCCATCTATCATTCGCATGAGTCGAAATACCTTCTGCAAATGGGCGGTGACCTTTTTAGGTATTCCAGATGGACTGATAGAAGATGCTTGCTGAGCAGGGCAGGGCAGGGTGGACCAGATGCCTACATTCAATTCGGATGCTGCATCATATCCCTGACAACGGCTAGGACCCGCTCCTGAACTTCTTCTAATGTTCCCTCTTGAAATGCGCCTGCAGCAGCTTTGTGCCCACCACCTCCAAATTGACGCGCTACTTCATTACAGTCCAAATGACATCGGCTTCGAAAACTCAGTTTGAAACCGCCTCGAAGCTGTCCAACAAAGATAACAGCGGCTTTTGCACCCGAGACAGATAGTGTCGCATTCACTACATCTTCGGTGTCGCTAGGTTCAGCACCCACCGCTGTAAAATCGTCTCGTCGAACATATGTATGCATTAAATCGCCACCGAGCTCAGCAGTCGTACGAGATAAAATGAGGCCGCGGAGTTTCAAGCGCCCCAAAGTATCTCTCTCGTAAAGGTCTCCGTACACCTCACTGGGCACAACACCCACATCCACTAATCTAGCGATCACTCGATAAGTCTCTGCTGTCACGCTACCAAAGCGAAACCAACCAGTATCAGTTGCTATCGCAGCGAACAATGGCATTGCGGCAGCACGGGTCAGCGACACCCCTAACGCATCTGCGGCCTGAACTACCAAATGCCCGGTTGCCTCTGCCTGGTAGTCCTTGTACATGGTTGCACCTAAATCATCTTCGCCCACATGATGATCAAGAACTATCTTATCGGCGATTGATGATCTAATAACGTCTCCCATATCACCGAGCTGAGCCCATGCACTGGTATCCAAAACCATGATGCAATCCGCACTCACGTCCTCGGGCTCAACACTATCACCTAGAACTTCAATATTGCCTGCGGGGTCGAGAAACTGCAAGGCTGGTGGAGTTCGATGCGCATTAACAATGCGAACCTTTTTTCCAATTGCACGTAGGACCTCTGCCATTCCCAGTTCGCTACCCAAGGCATCACAATCAGGGCGAATGTGACTGACTAAAATAAACGATTGATAGTGTGAAAGCTGGTCGGTAAATGCCTTCCAATTGACAGCCATTTTTAGTGATCCTTGGTTTAGTGAGCTATCCCGAAGTTGCATCGAATAGCAGTCACATCAATTTGTGAATGAATAGTTACGAACCGCAGCTACATCCGTTTCTAGTTGCAAAATAAGTTCGTTCGTTGATGAAAATCGCACTACGTCTCTTAATCGCAATAGAAAAGCGACCTCTATCGTCTTACCGTAAAGATCCCCATCATAATCAAGTAGGTGCACTTCTATCTTGCGTTGATTGTCATCCTCAAAAGTTGGATTCGGACCAACATGAATTGCAGCAAGCTGCTTTTCACCATCGATCAGAGCAGTACCCCCATAAACACCAACTCCTGGAACTAAAACATCGACATCCGTCAAGTTGGCGGTTGGAAATCCTATCTCACGGCCGCGACCCGCACCAGCAGCAACCACACCTTTAATTTGGTGAGGATGACTAAGAAGTTGATTAGCCATTTCGACCTCGCCAGTCTCAAGCAATCGTCGAATGCGAGTACTACTGATCATCCCTTCTGAGTTCTCAGAAGGCGTAATAATTTCCAGATCAATTCTGTTTTGAAGACACAATTTCTTCAAAAGGGTTAAATCCCCCTCTCTTCCACGACCAAAATAGAAATTGGGGCCCTCCACCATGGCACTTGTTTCTAGACAATTATTGACGAGCATGCCAAAAAAATCAGTGGCTGATAATTGCAAGAAACTGGGTGTTACGGTGCACACCAAAAGTTGATCAATCCCATACTCTGACATCACCTCAGCTCGCCGCTCCATCGTCATTAAACGAAGTGGAGCATCGGTAGGTCGAAGGACTGCTGCGGGATGTGGTTCAAAACTGACAATGGTTGCAGAAACGCCGGCAAGATTTGCAAGCTCCCGAACCCTTCGTAGCAGAGAAACATGACCGAGGTGAACCCCATCAAAATTACCTATAGATATGACCCCACCGCGGGACAAGCTCTTGTCCCAAGCCAAGTTCCCTGAAGGCTCGGACTGAGTGATGGTCTCATCAAGTGATTCAAGTTGGATGATCTTAGTCACGAAAAGAACATGGGTGCGTGAATTTAGAGGGGGCTTGTTGCCAACATTATTACCGACAATCAACAGATTTCGTAGGGTATCAACGATTTAACTAATCGTCGGCACGCGGTGTTTTTAATTAACCATAGTGGCAATAAATGCTCGAGGTAAGAATTCAATTAAATCGGTGGAAATGAGTCCTATCTGGCCTAGCTGTTCAGCAGCTAAATCACCTGCGTAGCCGTGTACCCATACACCCAGCTTTGCAGCATCCCAAGCACTCAGGCCTTGACCCAAAAGAGACGAGACAATTCCAGTCAGGACATCTCCCGCGCCAGCAGTGGCCATCCCTGGGTTTCCAGTATCGTTCTCCCAGATTAGCCCATTAGCAATGACAACCGTGGGCCCTCCCTTCAATACCCAAACTGTATCCATCTGCTCTGAGAGCGTTACAGCAGCCTTGATCTGCCCCTGACGATCAGACGAAGGTACGCCCGAAATCCGATCCATATCCCGAGGATGAGGCGGTAAAACCACGGCCCCCGCTGATCTCATCACACTTTGCCAAGCCTCGTCACCTATCATGCTGCGATGCAAAGCTAACAGATTAAGAGCATCCGCATCGAGTACGACTGGTTTACCGGACAAACCTAATAGTTTTTGTACGATTAAATGAGCTCCATCACTTGTAGAAAGCCCCGGTCCACATCCAATAGCGTCGAAAGATCCAGCAATCTCAGTAATCTGGTTGTGAGAAGTGAGACTCACTTTGCCATCAGAATCTTCCGGTAAGGGAAATGTCGTGTAAGCAGGGTGATAGCTCGCCACCGAGTCCTGCACGCCAGTCGGTGTAGCAATCGTTACGAGGCCAGAACCACTTCTCAGTGCAGCCAACCCAGTCATCGAAATCGCCCCCGGCATTCCTCTCGATCCACCCACAAAGAGTACTTTGCCAAAGTTCCCTTTATGCGCGTCATTCGCTCGTGGAGGGAGCGTCACAGGGGGTCTCAATTCATCCCTCATGGTGTCATGCGTAAATAAATTGACATCAGAACAACCTTATTTTAATCAATGAATACCGCCGAAAATCGCCTTGAACACTAAAGAAAAGTCCCTCAAGCCTCAGGGTCATTCTCGTGTCTATCCTCACAGACGGTGACCCTTGTGTGGATCCTCATTCAGGTCGTGGGCCTTAGATATTAATTAGAATCTTGGATAGATTCCATGAACTCTTTTTCCATTTGAATCAACTGATTAGCGACCAATCCCGCCAGGTAACCACCTTTGAATCCACTATCAATGTTCACCACTGCAACACTCGATGCGCAGGTATTCAGCATGGAGAGCAGCGCACTTAGACCACCAAAGTTTGCTCCGTAACCCACACTCGTCGGGATTGCAAAAATAGGAACCGAGAGATAGCCACCGACAACTGCGGGTAAGGCTCCCTCCATACCCGCGGCGACCACAACGACGGATGCCTTTTTCAAAGTAGGTAGAGCTCCAATCAATCGCTGTGGCCCTGCGACTCCGATATCTTCAAAACGTGTCTGGGGAACACCCATCCACTCGAGAGTCTCGGATACCTCTTCCGCGACATCCCGGTCGGTACTTCCAGCCGTTACAACGGCGGCATGGATTTGATCTGCAGCCTGCGTTGCATCGAGATAAGAAACTTTTTTGCAATCGCTGCTCGAAACTCTGAGTGTTCTAGCGCTCGAATTGTAGAACGCTTTCGGGAATCTACCGAGTAGTAATTCCGCGTCTTCGCAGCAAAGTCGTGTCACCAATGCGTTTTGCCCACAATCCAGCTGAGAATCGATAATTCGAGCGATCAGTTCCGCATCCTTTCCCTCCCCGTAAATCACCTCCCCGAAGCCACATCGGGATTTTCTGCCCAAATCCACAGTTGCCCCGGGGGTGACATGTATTTGCTTCTCTTCCCTTCCGATCGAGTCCAACTTGGGCTCTGGCATGGGCATTTCTCTGGTATCAAGCCCTGAACTGACAGAATCTGAACTGAATCTCTGCTCAATGGGAAGTGCTTGGATAGCTTCAACGAGGTCATCGATTGGCTTGTTTCCGGCCAAAACTTGTGAAAATAATTTGGCAAGAGAAGGGGAGGGGAGTGACATGGCGGGTTGCGGCGAAGAGGAATCAATCATTAAATCACAGTATCTCAGGTTTGCATCTCCCAAACTCCATGGAAAACTTCCTCATGAAAAGCTGTGTTTTGGCATACTCTGGCGGTCTGGATACCTCGGTCATTCTTGGTTGGTTGCAAGATCAAGGCTACGAGGTTCACGCGGTTTACGTTGATCTTGGGCAGCCTTGTGAAGACCGCGAAGCAATCATGGAGAAAGCAAGGAATGGAGGTGCTGTCTCCTCTCGAATTATTGACGCCCGAGAGGAGATGTGTCGCGACTTCGCATTCCCAGTACTCGCATGGCAGGCAAAGTATGAACAAATATATCTGCTCGGGACATCGATCGCGCGTCCCCTCATCAGCAAAGTTTGTCTTCAAGTCGCAAAAGAGGTGGGGGCGACCGCATACGCTCATGGAGCGACGGGGAAGGGCAACGACCAATGTCGATTCCAGCTAGCAGCAGAAGCGTTGGATCCCAAAATCGAAATCATCGCGCCATGGCGCATCAAAGAATTCCGGGAAGCATTCCCGGGGCGAACTGAGCTCATTGAGTACTGCGAGAGCAAAAACATTCCCGTCAAAGCATCCACAGCGAAACCCTACAGCAGCGACGAAAATGTTTTACATATCAGCTACGAAGCTGGGGATTTGGAGGAATTAGATGTAAATGGTGTCGAGCTGGTTGATTTTGGGATGGGTGTGAGCCCTCAAGAAGCTCCTGATGCCAGTGAGCAGGTTACCATCGGATTTGAGTCGGGTGTTCCCACGACACTTAATGGATCCTGTCTTAATGCTCTGGAAATGGTGGAAGCCTTGAACGAGATCGCTGGCCGAAATGGAATTGGCCGAATTGACATGGTCGAAAACCGTTTCGTAGGCATGAAGAGCCGCGGTGTTTATGAATCTCCAGGCATGACCGTACTTTATGATGCGCTGATGTATGTTGAGCAACTCGCAATGGATCGAGATCTGTCTCATCTTAGAGATCGTCTCGCTCCAGAAGTTGCTGAAATGGTTTACTACGGATTCTGGTATACCCCAAAAATGGATGCGCTTCTCGAATTTATTAAAGAAGCTCAAAAACCTGTAACGGGAGAAGTTACCCTAAAGCTGTACAAAGGTAACATCAGTATCGACAAGCGAAGTAGCCCCAACAGTCTTTATGATGCGGAGATCGCGACCATGGAAGGCGGAGGATCTTACAATCAAGATGACGCAGAAGGATTCCTGAGAATACAGGGTTTACCGTCACGAGTGCAGGGCACCGTTACTCCGAGAGAGTACTAAAGATTTGGCGAACGCCAACCAGTCAGCTGAACCCGCTGCTATCCAATGGCAGCGGGCTTTTTTTATCCAACTCGTCCCTCTAAATTGCGTCATAACGGCCAGTTTTTGCATTAATTACGAGACACTCACCGGTCCAATGATTCTGGTCGATCGCAAACACCTAGAAATTAGATTTCTGTGAGCAGTGTCGATCCCATAAGCTCACACTCTCTCGGGAATTGAATGGTGGCCAATAAACCACACCAATATCATCATGAAAGCAGTAATTCAAAGAGTACAGTCTGCAAAAGTTGAGGTAGATAACCAGACAATTGGAGCAATCGAAGCAGGATTACTTGTTTTACTTGGTGTGGAGAATGGAGATACGCCTGCTGAGGTCCAATGGCTTGCAGAAAAAATCGGCCACCTGCGAATCTTCGAGGATGCTGCAGGAAAAATGAACGATTCCGTCAAAGATACCGCAGGCTCAATCCTAATTGTAAGCCAATTCACTCTACTCGCAGATTGCCGACGCGGACGCCGTCCAGCCTTCACTGATGCTGCAGAACCTGAACTCGCAAACCGACTCTATATAGACTTTCAAGAAGCTTTGAAAAGCTTAGGTATTTCTATCGAGACTGGTAAGTTTGGAGCTGATATGCAAGTGACACTTGTAAATGATGGACCTGTCACGATCATTCTTGAGAAATCACCGAACGAAAAGTAGTTGTGTCCTCCGTTAACACTGCCTACTGCGGTTGAAAAAATCGGTATATATTTCAACGACGCTTGATCCAATCCTGCACTTCATCGAAATCAAAAAACGGACGAGCAATATAAGTTGTGTCTTTTTGGGTTCTTTCCTTGATTCGATCCACGATCGCACCATCTTCCCATGCAAGTACAAGCAATAAGATTAGCTTGCTATAGACCGCAAAATTAGCCAATCCATCTGTCCCAAAGAACTTTAACGCTGTGCCAAAAGATTTCTTGAAGCGTATACCACCGCTAGTATCCACACTCCAAAGCTCGTCCATAACAAGATGGACGACAAAACCAAGGACCACCGCAAGCGACTTGTAAAGACGTAACGCGTCACTCGGACATGGCATGACCAAGTAAGCAATCAATCCAGCTATGATTGCTGCGGGTACACTATGCCACATTCCCCGGTGCACGGTGTATCGCTTAAAGAATTCCACCGCAATAAAGCGGATCGCGATATAAAGCAACATGGCAGCTACTGCCATATCCTCGGCAGTAAACCCAAGATCCCGAAAACGATGGATCATCAGGATAGGGACGACTGCTGAAATGAAGAGACTTGTCTCTCGAAGGGGTATGCCCGAGTCACTATCCAGATCAGGCAACATCCCACTCACCGAACACAACCCAGCAGCAACGATGCCACTTTCAATCGACATGGATTGCGTGGAAACACCCCAATATCCGTAAGCGAGTCCAACAATCGTGCTACCGGTAATATGCGATTTAAAATCGGCCAATTTTGCCAGGCTATGAGCAGTGGGAATACTTCCGTAAAGGAACCAATCCAAAGAGTGAACTGATTCTCGCAACAAGAACTACAGTGACATATTAAATTAAACAAGCACTTCAGGTGGAGACGGATTAAGCCATCCCCAGTATCAGCTTGCTAGCAAAAATAAACACAGCATGAGCAAGAGAATAATCTCAGAGAGAATAGTGGAGCGAAAAGCGAAAAGAGCACCATACACGGGGTTTTTCGCATCTCGAATACAACATAAGAGGCATTATCGGACGTTGCAGATGTGCGTAAAAAGCACGTGATCTACTGAATCATAAGTTCACGGCACAGCCATACAGCGATCTTAAACTTCAAGAAACATAACTTTCTGGCGATTCTACAAAGACCCCGATACGTCGAAACTTCTCGTATCGCTCGGTGACTAATTCATCTGAGGTTTTGTTCTCAAGGGAAGCCAGAGTTTTAGAAAGATAAGTCTTCATCCGAGACGCCATTTGATGATGATCACGGTGAGCACCGCCAAGTGGTTCTTCAAGAATATCATCAATCACTCCGAACTTCGCCAAGTCCTTACTGGTAAATCGCAGTGACTCAGCTGCTTTGGGAGCAAATTCATGACTCTTCCATAGAATGCCAGCACAGCCCTCGGGACTGATAACGCTGTAATATGCGTGCTGCAGAACGGCAACTCGGTCGCCAACACCTATCCCCAACGCGCCACCGGAACCACCTTCTCCTATGACGACACAGATAACCGGAATCCGTAACCGGCTCATTTTGAACATACTTTCGGCAATGACTTGAGCTTGCCCTCGTTCTTCAGCTCCAACACCAGGGTAAGCCCCGGGTGTGTCAATAAAACAAATGAGAGGAAGCTTGTATTTTTCAGCTAAATGCATTTTGCTCATTGCTTTCCGATAACCCTCGGGATGAGCGCATCCAAAGTGACAAGCAGCTCGCTCTTTATAGGTCCTACCTTTTTGATGACCAAGAACCATTACTTTGAACCGATCAATCTTGGCAAATCCTGATAACATCGCTCGGTCATCACCGAAGTGCTTATCACCATGCAATTCAACGAATTCATCAAATGCAAGATTTAGATAGTCTTTTGTGTAGGGCCTATTTTTATGCCGCGCAACCTGTACCGTCTGCCAAGGATTGAGGGAACCGTACGTCTCTCGTAAATGCTCAACCAGATTAAGGCGGAGCTCACGAATTTCAGCTTCAACTTCATTCGTTCTCTCAGTCTGTCGCTCGAGTTCCTGAATCCTAGACTCGAGCTCCGCAATTTCAATTTCAAAATCTAGGCCTGGTCCGTTACTCATGTATCACTCTCTAAATTGTTTCTCTTGGCGGTCTTTATTCTTACTATTGCCGTGAGCAAGCGTTCTTATTCCTCATTCAGATCCGCTGCTTTGCCACCCTTTTTAATCATGTCATCAGCACCTTTAATCCCCGGCATATTCTCGAATACACTGATTTCGGGTTTTCGAGGCCGCTTCTTGAAAATCTCGATGCCTCGATAAGCTTTTAAAAACTCCCACATCGAAGGCGGACGATTATCTGGCTTCTTTGCCATCATGCTTTTCACAAGATCGGCGAAATCCCTCGTCACATTATCGTTGTGCACAATTGGGCTTGGAATTGAAGCGGATAAATGCTTGTTCAAAAGATCGTTGGGATTATCGCCCGTGTAAGGTGGCTTCCCAGTACAAAGTTCATAAAGAACGCAGCCGAAGGCGTACACATCGGTGCGCTCATCACAAACCTTTCTACGAATTTGTTCAGGCGCCATATAGCTACGTGTTCCTTTGGCAACTTTGACGCTATGAAAGAGCTTAGATAGGCCTGTCTTTTTTTTCTGTGCAATGGTGAAATCAATTAGTTTTACAGTGCCTTCACTACTGACCAAAAAATTGTCTGGTTTCACATCAAGATGAATCCATTTCTTGGTGTGCATATAATTAAGTGCTTCCGCTGATTGTTCAACGATTTTATCCAACATAAAAGCCAAAGACTCGGGCCCTCTTCTTAAGGCCTGTTTCATATTGAGTTCGCTGAAGAGCTCTAATACAAGCATCTGCCGAGATGATTCCTCTCGGTACTCATGAATTTTGACGACTCGAGGGCTAATGAGATCTTTCGCAACATTGTATTCATGTTTGAGTAGCGTGATCTCAGCTTTATTCCCCGCAAGGGATTGCTTCAAGACCTTTAGAGCGAAACGTTCTTTACTGCTCTCATTCAAGGCTTCCCACACCTCGGCCGTACTGCCAACCCTAATTAAGCGAGTCAGGCGATAAGGCCCCAAAAAATCCCGGGTCTTCGTCATCTCAAACTCATTGGTTGAAGGTCAAAAAAGTTTCCATGATCGCTCTCTAGTACCGACGTCTCCCCCGCTTCTATCATAGTTAAAGCTTGGTGTGTCTCGGAAGTCCTTCATGGAGGGTAGCAGCAGTCGAAACTGGAAAATCCCCACAGTTGGCGGCAGTTGTCCATTATTCCCCGAACTTGGGTTTCGCTACACTCCCCTTCCCTACCCTCAGTGTGACCTAGTTCAGCAAAGAATGAGCAAGTGGCCTATTCGAGGAGCCCCTGATATATCGTTCGGATACGCTTTGTCATCTCCTCGTGCTTGAATTGCTGTGTAAATCGCTCTCTTCCGTGAGACCCAAATTCGATTCGACTCTGGGAATTCACCACCAATTTTTCTATTGCCAGGGCAAGCTCAGAAATATTCCCCGGTGCGACAAGATAGCCAGTTTCACCCTCCAGCACGACCTCCTTGGCTCCATCAATATCGTAGCTAATTGCGGGAACCCCCGAGATCAATGCTTGGGGTAGAGCGCGAGCCAGTCCTTCCCGGTAAGATGCATGCACCAACATATCCATCGCTGAAATTAGTTGAGGCACTTCGGGAGGTTTTACCAGTCCGGTAAAAACGAAATATTCCTGCAACCGAAGAGATGCAATTTTTTTCTCAAGCTGATCTTTAAGAATGCCATCGCCAACAAGCAAAAATCGGACGTTGGGATGATCTTGGATAACTTGTACCGCTGCATCTACTACATCATCATGACCTTTGAGGTGAAAAAGCCGAGCAATCTTTCCAATCACAATATGCTCATCAGAAAAGCCATATTTCTTTCGGACTCCCATTCGAAATTGAGAGGATTCTAAAAAGGGTTCAACATCCATCCCACTGTAAACTGTCGTGAACTTGTTTGCCGGTGCGACTCCTGATTCCACCAAGAGATCAGTCATGGCGTCTGCTACAGAAATGAGATGATGACATCGCTTGGCAGCCCAGCGTTCAGCAAATCGAAACAGAGCCCTAGACGCACTCGACTGAAATCTATGGAAGGGTGCGCCATGCACTGTATGAACAATTGCGGGAACACCGAGACTCCAAGCTGCGGCACGACCAATAACACCTGCCTTCGCGCTATGGGTGTGCACCACCTCGGGCTTAAATTCGGCAAGGATCTTTCGGACTTTCCTGTATGCCTGCCAATCTCTGCGTGGATGGATCTCACGTCGTAAACAATCGACAGGTGCCACCGCCAAGCGGGTCTCACTGGAGAGGTTAGTAATGAGATCGCCTTCAGGCCCCAGCGATGGACCCGTAATCAGGAGAACTTCATCTCCGAAATCATCCTGCAGATCGAGACAATTGAAGAGAGTATTTTCCTGCGCGCCGCCCACAATCATTCGGGTAATTACATGGGCAACACGCATCAAAACGTCCTTACAAAACAGAATACGGTTTCGTGTCCTCGCGCAGTGATTATTCAATATCCCGAAGATCTACTCACCAGAGATTTTAGTCGAAACTGGAAATCATCAATTTGGGACAGAAAAGTCACACAGGGCAATCGATTGAATTAAAAAAGCGTCCTGCCGAAACGACAGAACGCTTTTGTTTATACAAGATTGATCATCCACCCATATCAAGTACCAAACTCCACGCGGCGATAGCCCAATTGAGACTGCAACCGATTCACGATTGAGGTATGCATCTGACTGACTCGCGACTCGGATAGATCCAAAGTCGCACCTATCTCTTTCATCGTGAGCTCTTCGTAGTAGTAGAGAATGATAATCAAGCGTTCATTGCGATTTAAACCTTTGGTTACCAGACGCATCAGATCATTCTTCTGAACCCGTCTGGTAGGATCTTCGCCCTTCTTGTCCTCTAGAATGTCGATCTCTCGAACATCTTTGTAACTATCTGTCTCGTACCATTTCTTATTCAAAGAGACGACGCCAACAGCGTTGGCATCAGATTGCATCTTTTCTACCTCTTTGACAGGCATCTCCATCTGATCGGCGAGTTCCTGCACAGTAGGCGGTCTACCGTGCTTGGTCTCTAGAGCTTTCCGAGCAACGGCTAGCTTGCTGGCTTTACTCCTAACCAATCGAGGAACCCAGTCCATGGTCCGTAGTTCATCAAGCATCGCGCCCCGTATTCTAGGAACGCAATATGTCTCAAACTTAACACCACGGTCCATGTCAAAAGCGTCGATTGCGTCCATCAGGCCGAAGATCCCTGCGCTGATGAGGTCGTCAAGATCAACACCATCAGGAAGTCGTTGCCAAATCCTCTCACCGTTGTAGCGGACGAGTGGCATGTACCTCTCAACTAACCGATTCCGAAGACTCTCGTAATTCGGTGATTCCTTATTGAGTTCCTTAAACTCGACCCAGACCTGCAGGATCTCGTTGTCGGCCGTGGCTGTCGCTGCCATCCAATCCTCCGTGATAGTTTTAAAACAGGTGCTTCATACCACCCGTCGCTCGTTGGGTTGACCCGCAACGAACTCATTCAACGCCAATCGGCATCAACCAGCATCCATGCTGCCCTTGCCAACTCGCCACTTCCAGCCGATTACTTTCATCACTAACCAGTAGATAAAAAGAATCGACATTTTCTTACCATCTCTTTCTATCAGCTTCGGAAACATCAAGGTGAGAATCCGAAACCAATGCGATTAATGCTTCTCCGGTGAGAAACACTTCAGCCCCCCGCTGAATCCCAGCAGGGACACTACTCTAAGAAACTTCAATAGCTTTTCTGTGAGCAAGGCCACAATACGAAAATCTAAAAAATATGTTTCCTAGTTCGGACAATCCAATTTTCTAAAATAACATTCAAGTGTCGTTCGCAGAAAACAGTATTGTCCTCTTCACATATCGACAATTATCTCATCAGTACATTAGTAATTTTCTCATTTCTTTATCCAGTAGCACTCAATTTTTTAGATTCAGACTCTGGCAAGATGAATGCTCCAACGGATTGGGGAGTGGCCGAAACGATATCATCAGGAACACACTGACCATCCGTTAAATAGCCTAGGGGTAGATCAGTCCATGATTTGGGGCCGGTCAGGCTTGCGATTACTCCACCTGCATGGCAAGCCTCGTCTACTTTAGTCAGTAATAGGTGTGTCAGATCAAGAGAGGCAAAACCATCGTACGCTAGCCTCAGAGATGACATCGACGCAGTGCTGGACAGTACTAAGTGTGTCTCATTAGGACTCGCGGCTCGAAGAAGTAGATTCAGATCATTTAGACTAGCCTGCGACCTCGGACTCCTACCACATGTATCAATCAATACCAAATCGACATGATTCAAGCGTTCCAGAGCCAAAAGCATGTCTTCAGGTGTCTCAGCAATCTCCATGGGAATTCCCATAAGAGCGGAATATCGGGATAGCTGATTGACGCCTCCAACGCGAAAGGTATCAGTGGTCAAAAGACCTACGTCACATTTACCTTGTAGCCGGAACGATGCGGCTATCTTGGCGGTCGTTGTGGTCTTACCCACTCCCGTTGGCCCCACCAAGGCGACCACGTACCGATTCTTGGTTGGTAGGGCAATTCCTCCATCAAGCCTAAGTGAATCGGCAACGACCTCGCGCAGACGGCTTACTGAGTCATATTCTCTCACGACGTCTACGTGACTGATATCTTTGCTTATTGCGACACGCTCAATCCATTGCTCAACCTGATCGAGTGCTACTCCACTTGCCAGCAGGTGTTGCTTACAACGCTGTAAAGGATGATTCAAGTTCAAGGATTTCAGACTGGGGTTTTGCTCCCTTCCTGTCTCTCGCGCAGTACTTGACTTTGAGGCTCTAGGTTCAGAAATGAAAAAGTAATCTGGCCTCTCGCATACGGATGCAGTGACTTCCACACTCAGCCTACCAAAGCATCCCCAAAAGCCTTCTCTGACCTGTCTCGTTTCCAAAATGGTCGCGTCAGCACCAAGTTCATCACGAATTTGCTTCAGAGCTGCTTGCAAATTTTCGGCTCGAAACGTTCTGATACTCATGTCAGTAATCAAACTTCCTCACATGCAATACGAAAGCTCATGCTGCTGCCTGTAATCCCTGTTCGCTAACCAAACCATGGGACTCCACCTTTGTCTGGCTCGAAATCTCCCCAAAGGACAGCACTCTTAACTCCGGCAGGAGCGGAGCAATCAACCGCCGCAATCCAGATCTTATCTTTGGACTTACCAACAGCAGAGGCTGCTCTTCAACTTTGCCTGCTTTCTCGAGGGTCTGGCGAATTGCTGTACACAAACTCTCAACTTTTAACGGGCTCCATTGGACAACCGTCCCGTAATCAGTCTGCTCCAAACCATCACACAGGCGAGCTTCAATCACTGGATCAAGGGTCAAAACATGAAGAACACCGTTCTCATCTCGGTACCGAGAACTGATCGTCCGAGCAAGACGCGAACGTACCAGTTCAACCAGCTTCTCCGGTTCTTTGCTGTAAGCGGCCACATCCCCCAGGGTCTCAAGGATTAAACCCATCTGCCTAATTGGGACATCCTCCTGAAGCAGTAGCTGTAATACGTGCTGCACCTCACTGATTTTCATGACATTCGGTACTAGCTCATCCACGACCATTGGGGACAGAGTTCTCAATTCATCCAGCAAATGTTTGGTCGCATCTCTCGACAATAATTCATCCGCATGACGAGTTACCACCTTTCTTAGATCCCCGATCAACACCTCCACCGAGTGCTGGACGGTGTATCCGAAAATGGCAGCTTGCTCTGCCTGACTGGCATCAATCCAAAACGATCGAATGCCTTGGACTAACTCCGTATCGAGTTCACCCTCAATATGACCGGTCACATCGTCTGTCTCAGAAGCCAGTAGAGAATCGGTTCTCAAGCTTTTTCTCGAAACTACATTTCCATGCACGCGAATCACGTATTCGGATTCAATGAGATTTCGATCGTCACGCACTCGAACTTTTGGAAGAATAATTCCCAAGTCAGAAGCAATGATGTTCCGCAACTTGGTAATCCGTTCCATCAAATCTCCGCCGCGAATTGGGTCAGCGAGATCGAGTAGGCCAGTCCCAATCGCAATCTCCATTGGATCGACAGTTAAAAAATCCTCTACTCGCGATTTAGTTACTGCGTTTTTTTCAGCTTCAATCGCCAAAATTCGTGCATTTTCCTCTTCTGAAAGAATCTTTTGTTGTCTCCCTAGCACTAATGCAATGCCAATACACCCTATACCAAGGCTTGCTACTGGAACGGCAGGCAGGTTTGTAATCACCAGTATCAGGAGAAAACCACCGGCAATGAATAAAGCACGGGAATTGCCGAGGAGTTGTTGCAAAAGCTGGTCCGGGAGATTGGTTGGTTTGGTACTTCGGGTCACCAAAAAACCAGCAGAGAGTGAAATCAAGAGAGCGGGTATCTGACTTACTAAACCATCACCAATTGTAAGTTTTGTAAACATGGATGCCGCGGAAGTCAGTGACATCCCAAGGTGAACCATACCTACATAGAGCCCGCCAATGATGTTGACCACGGTAATGATTACTGCCGCAATTGCGTCACCACGGACAAATTTACTTGCCCCATCCATGGTTCCGTAGAAATCGGCCTGTTCAGAAATCTCTTCCCTTCGTCGCCGTGCAGTTTCCTCATTAATCACACCGGCATTAAAATCCGAATCGACCGCCATCTGCCGACCCGGCATACCATCCAATGCAAACCGTGCTGCAACTTCACTAATCCTCGTCGCTCCCTTTGTAATGACGACAAATTGGATCACGATGAGTATTACAAAAATGACCAAGCCTACTTCAACTTGGTCGCCGGCGACAAACGTGCCAAAACTCTCAATCATTTGGCCTGCTGCACCGCTGCCATTTCGTTCTGCCCCAGTAAGTATCAGCCGCGTAGTGGCAACATTAAGAACTAATCTCGCTAACGTGGTAGCCAACAGAAGGGTTGGGAAAACACTAAAATCAAGCGGTTTAGCCACATACATTGTCGTCAAGAACATGACGACGGCGATTGTGATGTTACCTGCAATAAGCAGATCTAATACAGCCGTGGGTAACGGTACTAGAATCACTACCAAGCAACCAATCATAGAGATAGGTAGCACTAAATCTCGGTAGCGAATCAGTGATTTCATGTACTGGTTTCCTCTGATCTCTCTAGCTGGTTCTATCAACCAACAGCTAGGCAGACAGTACAGAATTACCTGATCACCGGTCCAGACAAGAAACTGTTTCTTTAAAATTGCGTGACCATCAAAATATGCTGTTTCATGCGAGAGTTTCACAGAAAAGCATGATCAGCATCACCTCCTACCCGGTTCAGCAAAGCCAAAGCACTTCCCAAGTTCTCGCTATCAAGAGGAAATGCTAGCAAGTCATCACAGAGACATTGCCATGAACCACTCGTTGGTTTGGATCACAAAATCTAGGACGACCACTACCCTGCCCTTCTCTAGATTCAACTGACACTCATTTGCTGGGTCAAACCCAGCATCGGTTCATCCCAGCCGCCTCATCAATTGATACATTGCCTAAGCGAATCAAGGATTTTGGGATTTTCGAGAAATGGATCACCAGTTTTTTCTGCGTACTCCACTAAGCCCAACGCCAATTTTTTTGTAACGGCCTGAGTGTTGGGTCGCTGATAAAAATTTAAAAGTTCGTCAGGATCCTCTTTCTGATCGAATAGCCACGGGCGATCAGAAACCGAAAGCACTAACTTGTACCTTGAATCGACTGCAGCTACCCAGACTGCTTGCGTTCCAGAATTCCTAAGAAATACCATCTCCTCCTTTTTCCCCTGCGGTGAATGTTGGAAGTGGTTAGACAAATCACGCCCAGAAAACTCAATCTGAGGCCTGCTACCGATCAACCCAAGTAGCGTTGGAGTTATATCCACTGTCCCAACGGGCTCGTTGTATACGCTAGCTTTCAGTGTTTCTGGATATCGAATCAATAAAGGCACACGGGCTGATCCTTCGTAAGGATTACCTTTGTTAAGTCGATCGTGTTCATAACAAAGGTCACCATGATCGGACGTCACCATCACAACTGTGGATTCTGTTTTTCCAATATCTTCTAGAGCTTGTAAAAGCCGACCAATGTTGTCATCCAAACATTTGACCATGCCGAAATAACGGCTCATCTGATCGCCGCGAAAGATCGCATGTTTTTTGTCTCCACCGAGCCATTTCGGAGATGACATATCCTCTACCGCATAAGTCCGAGGGGGCAAAAATCTCAGATGTGAATACATTTGATCATAGGGTGCACGAACAGTATTCGGGCCATGTGGATCTGGGAAGCTAACCACGAGCAAAAAAGGTGATGGATTTTCCTCGTGGATTATTTCTAAAGCACGATCTGTCAAGAAGTCTGTTGCATAGCTTTTTGGACCCGCATCATCTACATCGTAACTTGGTTGCCCGCGCTTATCCCTAGCAGCAATTTTTGGCTTTGCACCAACCTCTTCGAACTTTTTCCAATGTCCCCGATTGAACATGTATTTGGTATTTTCAAAATCACCATTTACCGCAGGGGACCATTCTGGCTTGCCGTCACCAGCTAGATGCCATTTTCCGACAAAACTGGTGCGATAACCATCTTTTCGTAGCAACCCCGCAAGAGTTTGCACACCTGCTTTCAAAGGCTGATTGTTAGTAGATACACCAGCTTGATGGGGATAGAGCCCCGTGATCATCGCAGCTCGGCACGGTGAGCAGACTGGTGATGTGGCATAAGCTCGGGTGCAGATTACACCATCATGAGCAATCCGATCCAAGTTTGGTGTTTCGACTATTGAGTTTGGCCCCCACATCTCTGCTTGCTCAGGGGAAAGCAAATCTCGATAACAACCAAGAGTCCGAAAATTGTGCTCGTCCGTGACAATCAACAACACGTTGGGTGGATTTTCATTACCCAGCACTAAGCCTGGACCTATTAGGAGCACAACCAAAGGCAACATCGAACGGATGGCTGCTGCATGCACAGCCTCAACCCTCACTGCCCACTTTTCAAATTTCACTTTAGACACCATTTTGTAGCGTTCACCAGTAATTGTTCTATAAGTCCAGAATCAAAATCTTCGGGGTGCCCAAGCGACGTGTAAAACGACTTCCCTCCGTCAGCTCTAACGTACGTCCAAGCGACGGGCTCACTGCGCTGTTCAACCACTGTTCCGGTCAGCAGGACGGTAGCGGTCCCCTGCAGTGGAGATACTTTATAAAGCGATCCAAGTGATACAACTGATCCATTCTCAAGTACTCCGTCGAGCAGGTCTGAATTCTCAGTGGGTCCTGTGCGGGGAAGCGAAACGGTAACCCTTAAATGATTCGGATGATGGTTAGTGTAGTTGCCACCAAACACTTCCTGATCAAAGGTAGGCCATTGGGAATGCCCCAGGGGTGCCTCTTCTTTTCGCAATGCGAATGCATGGTTTGCTGTTCGTATTCCAATGACAGGCTTTCCCTGAGCAATATGCTTCCGAATCGCATCCAATTGCTCCGAGGGCAAAGCGCGGCGTCTGACGCTAACCACTAAAAGATCAGCGGAGATGATAGGTAAATATGCATCTAGAATATTACGATCGGTCGAACTCGCGAAGATGAACTGATTTTCATACTGTTTTAAATGCTCTCGGGCAAACTCCGGTAATGTTCTCTCGGTGTCATATTCCCTTTCCGCGCAAAGAAACACAATTTTCTTGGGTGGATTAGTCTGTGCCTCTATCGAAGATAAAAACGTAGTCCAGCAAAGAAGCACGAGAGTGATTTGTAGGTATAGCTTCATCGTTCACCATTACCTGAAGCGAGTCAAAGTTCACGAAATGGAATACGCAGATCCTATCGGAGAGCATCTAACCTAAACGAGACTCTGTCGGAGTCTGAAATATTGCTCTACTCTTTTGCAGGCAGATGCCTCAAAGCAAGAACGCCTTCCGTGGCACGGATCGCGTCAAGTGTTGATTCATCAATCCCGCCATCCAAATCAATGATTGTGTACGCAATTTGCCCACGGGACTTGTTGAGAAGATCAGCAATGTTCAAACCCGCATTGGCTAATATAGTAGAGATTTGACCAACCATATTTGGAACATTCGCATTAGCGATGGTAATTCGGCTGCCACCATTCCGAGGCATCATTGCCTCCGGGAAATTAACGGAATTTCTAACGGTTCCATCCTCTAAATAATCACGCAAACTGTCCGCTACCATCACGGCACAATTCTCTTCCGCTTCATTGGTGCTTGCGCCGAGGTGGGGAAATGCCAATACTTTTGCATGCTGCAGCATCGCGCCGGTTGGAAAGTCACAAACATAGGAATGCAGCTGATCCGAATCCAAAGCAGCTACCACAGCATCCTCGTCGCAAATACCACCACGAGCCAGGTTCACCAAAACACCTCCTCGAGGCATCATGCTGATTCTCTCCGCACTCACAAGTCCTCGAGTGGCATCAAGAAGAGGTACATGGACGGAAACACAATCGCATTGCGAAAATAAATGATCAATACTCACAGCTTGCTCGACGCCACTGGAAAGCTGCCACGCACTCTGCACCGATATAGAGGGATCGTACCCAACCACCTTCATACCTAGGGATAAAGCCGCATTCGCCACTCTTAGCCCGATCGCCCCAAGACCGATAACACCAAGTGTTTTTGATGGCAGCTCTGAACCAACAAAATTCTTTTTACCTGCCTCCACAGCAACGGAAATCTCGCTATCCGAGCCCGTTAAATCTGAAGCGAACTGCATCGCTGCAGGAACATTACGCGATGCCATGAGCAGCCCGGTTAACACCAACTCCTTCACCGCATTAGCGTTAGCACCGGGGGCGTTGAACACCGGAACTCCACGCTCAGTCATTGCAGATACTGGGATATTATTGACTCCCGCCCCTGCACGGCCAATCGCGGAAACCGTTTCGGGTATCTCCATATCATGCATCTTGAACGAACGAACCATAATGGCATCAGGATGGCTCATTTCCGACGCAACCTCGTAGCCCTCTCGCGGCAATCGCTGCAGACCTTGTACTGAAATATTATTGAGAGTCAGGATTTTGTACATGAGTTCAAGCTGAATTCTTTGTGGTGATAAGTTGTAAGGATGATTTTCTGGAGTCAAAGCCAAACCAGAAATACTTCGATCAACATTGTGTAATATTCAATAAGCTCGCGTTCAGCTCCATATCGCTGATCACTTTTTAACACCCTGTCAATCGACGAGTAGGTATCAAGCATTATCCGCTGCAAAATTTTCCATGAAGCTTGCGAGTGCTTGTGCTCCCTCATAAGGCATTGCGTTGTAGATGCTCGCACGAATCCCCCCCACGCTGCGATGCCCTTTCAAGCTATCGAGTCGATTTGCGCTTGCTTCACTTACAAACTTAGCTTGCAGCTCATCCGAGGGAAGATTGAACGTCACATTCATTTTAGATCGACAGTTAGGGTTAGCATGACCTCGATAAAATCCATCACTCGAATCAATGGCCTGATAAAGAAGCGATGCTTTGCTTTCATTGACTTTCTCAATGGCTTCTAAGCCCCCAACGTCATCTTGCAGCCAATGTGCAATCTTTCCCAACATATACACAGCAAAGGTCGGTGGTGTATTCCACATGGAGTCAGCTTGATCATGATTCCTGTAGTTCAAGTAACCTGGCAGCGAATCTTCTCCGCGCTGAAGTAGGTCTTTCCGCATGATGACCACGGTGACCCCGGCTGGTCCTGCATTTTTCTGAGCACAGGCGTAAAGAAGACCATATTTGGAAATGTCTAATCGCCTTGATAGAAAATCACTGGAAGCATCACATACTAAAGGCACTGAACTTGGACACACTGGCTCAACTTCAAATTGCACACCCTGAATCGTTTCGTTGCTGCAATAGTAGAGGTAAGCAGATTCATCAGGAACGCTGATCGAATCAGACGCTGGTAAACCACAAAAATTACTTTCGCCACCATCAAAGGCCGCCAAAACCTCCCCCTCCTTCTTTGCTTCAACGATGGCTTTCTTGCTCCACGACCCCGTTACGAGATACTGCGCAGTCTTCCCTGTTCCGCGGAGCAAATTCGCTGGCACCATCGAAAACTGTAGTGCTGACCCACCTTGGAGAAAGAGGACCGAGTAGTCTTCTGGAACTTCAAGTAGTGTTCGTAAAGTGGTTTCCGCGTCCGCAGCAATTTCTGTAAAAATCTTGCTTCGATGGCTGATTTCCATCACCGACGCACCCGCACCGGGATAACACAGTAATTCCTCTCTTACTTCTTCTAACACGGAGAGCGGAATGGTTGCTGGTCCAGCTGAAAAATTAAAAAGACGCTGCTTAACCGCGCTGTCATTCATCGTGTCGAGTTTCCCAAAATACTTGATCGGAGTGTGTTTAAAAAATCCAGGGTTCTAACCCCATATCTAGAACCGACGAGGACAGGCGATTGTAAGCATGTCACCTCAAGTTCGGAAGGTTCCCATCTCGTGGTAATCCTAAAGAATCACTCACATTCTCAGGGGTGAAAACTCATAACAGTGCGAAATGGTGAACTGGCAATCAGATCACGCGATCTCCTCTCACCTAGTGGGATCGCATTGATGACAGCGACAAAACCTCAATTTGCTGCAATTCGTCGATTTCAGCGATGCCAAGCGGCGGCGGAACTAGCCAGTGAGCGGAGAGAGTCAGAGATCAAACTCATCCAGCCACTGATTCACCTCCTCTGGAGAAGGACATTCAGAAATATTTTTCCTATCTGGAGTGGGATTTTCCTGAGTAGGCTCACTCATCTTACTGAGAATTCCTGGCGCAAGTTGTACCCGACCATCCACCAGATCATCGATCCAAAGCTCTGAATCAAATACGGTTGCCGCGCGTCGCGTAGCCGCTGCTTGAATTCGATGATCGCTGGAGACCACGCAGAGTCTTTTTGGGGAAGATACCGATCCAATAATCTCCTCCAGCAGATCATCTGCTTCAGGGTAATTCACTGCAAAAAGAACTGTTAAATCGTATTGACGAAAGTGGTCTTTAACACCAAGAGGAGGCCTAGAAGCATCAAAAACAACACAGGTTAAACGTCTAACTTTCTCTGGTAAGTATGAACCCAAACGATGGAGAAGCAGGTTACGTTCACGCTCGAGCCATCTAGGATCACTTGCACGTCCGGGAGGAGCCACAGGCGCGATCACGTTGTAACCGTCGATTAGCAAAACGCATCTTGTCAAATCCAACAGAACTATCTCCTATTCAAATAGATCAGCATCCTGCTCAGCAACGCATTTCACGATCACGAACTGCTCACCGACTCTCACATCTCCCGCAATAATTCCCCTGCTCAACAAGTCAAGCAAATCTCAAAGCAACTGTTGTGGGGGATTGCCTGAAGCTCCAATGACTAGATTTCTCATCCATCGATGAGATAAATCTCTTTTGGGTAGTCAACACTCATAAGGAATAGCCCATGCGGAGGTGCCGTTGGACCAGCCTTGGTTCTATCTCTGGCCGCCAACACGGTCTTGATCCACTGCACTTGTTCCTTGCCTGATCCAATTTGCACCAAGCTTCCCACGATATTTCTTACCATGTTGTAAAGAAAGCCATCGGCCTCCACCTCGATCGCGATCATCATGCCTTCCGCTAAATCATTTTCAGACTGGCACTTCACCGTGCATTCAAAAATTGATCGCACTGTTGAACCTCGATCAGCACCCGATGCCTGGAAGCTGGCAAAATCTTGTCTACCTTCAAGTGTCCGAGCGGCTTCTTGCATCGCTGAAAGATCCAGTGAATTTCGTAAAAGCCAGCGGAAGCGCCTTTCAAATGGGGAAGGGACTTCGCCAATTTGTATTTGATATCGATATCGCTTTCGCAGGGAGTCCCTAATCGCGTGAAACCCAGAGACAACTTCCAGAGAGTCTCGCACGGTGATGTCAGAGGGTAACTTAGTATTTAAAGCTTTAGCTAATTGAGTGGCAGCGCTTCTCCACGGAAGTCGACAACTCACAACTTGACCCACTGCGTGAACACCCGAATCAGTCCTCCCGCTTCCCACCACATTGATAGGTTGATTCACAACTTTCTTAATGGCTTCCTGAAGATGCCCTTGGATCGTGGGTCGATTGGGTTGAATCTGCCAGCCAAAATAATGCGTTCCTTCGTACGAAACGGTGAGTTGATATGTCTTCATCACCGATTCCATCGCAACCATCTTCCTAGCTTCTTAGTGATGATTCGTTGTTCACCTGATCATTCAGCAAGCACGCTCACAGGTTCAAGATGTTTTTTGCAACAACTCCGCAATCTGAACGGCATTAGTAGCCGCACCTTTACGAAGATTGTCACTGACACACCAGAAAGCTAAGCCGTTTTCACTACTGATATCTTTTCGAATTCTCCCCACGAAGACATCGTCTTTACCTTCGCAATCCCGGGGCATGGGATATTTCAAGTTTTCCAGATCATCAACGACAGTAACTCCGTCGGCTGCAGAAAATAAATCCCTAGCTTCTGACACAGATAGGGGCCGCTCTGTTTCGACGAGAATGGACTCGCTGTGACCAATGGTCACTGGAACCCGAACGCATGTAGGGCAAACATCGATGTTCTCATCACCCATAATTTTGCGAGTTTCGTACACCATTTTCATTTCTTCGCTCGTGTACCCCTCGAACTTATTCGATCCAATCTGCGGAATCAGATTGAAACCAATGGGATGTTGAAAGGTAGCCGGCTCGGCAGTCTCACCGGATAGCGTTTCCTTTACACTTTTGAACAGTTCCTCGTTCCCCGCCGTGCCAGCCCCACTGGTTGCCTGATAGGTGCTTACCACTACCCGCTTCACCCGCGCCGCTCGATGGAGGGGCGCCAAAGCTACGACCATTTGGGTCGTACTACAGTTTGGACTGGCAACAATTCCTTGATGGTTAGATACCGCTTCCGGATTCACCTCAGGAATAATGAGCGGAACACTAGGGTCCATGCGCCAATACCCACTCTCATCGACCACTACCGCTCCAGCATCCACGGCCCAAGGTGCGAACTCTTTAGAGATTTCGTCTGGTGTACTGGCAATCACCAAATCAACGCCATCGAACGCACCGGGCTCTAACAATTCGATGGGTACCGTCGCTCCTCCAACGTTAACCACCTTGCCAACAGATCTTTCCGATGCAAGAAGCTTGAGAGTTTGATAGGGCAGCTTTCTTTGAACTATCTGCTCTAAAACAATTCGTCCTACGGCACCCGTTGCGCCTACAAGAGCAATATTTTCGTACACGATTTTGTGGGGGTTAAAACTGAAGAAATGTCCCAGTGGCTGTAGACATCTAGTCGGCACCAGAGGACTACTACAAGAAGCCGGTAACTTCGCATCCTAAAAGATCTAGTCGACTCGCAACATTGCTTGTCAACCATATCCCGAATGAAAGTTGAAAAAAACTCTATCCAGTGATGTAGAGATAGATACTCCATCCCATCACCGCTGACGAATGACTACTCTCTATTCTTTCATCTTCTTAATCGCATCGGAGAGATTCTCATCCACAAGGCCAAGGCCTCCGCGACCGCCGACAAGTCTTGCTTGAACATCGTCCTTGACATCTTCTGCGGTATTCTCCCAAAAATTTGTGATCTTATCCGCATCCAGAGGTTGATAAGATCGGAATAGGCGGAAACCAACTCCTCTAGCTGGGTCATTAGTGAACCACCAAGGACTCTTGGGAAAATTAGGGTCGTCCTCTTTCCATATTTCATCGTCAGAAGCTAAACGTGCAGCGCTCCTCAAACGATCTGCCTCCATTTCCCAGCTACCACCTCTGGCGACTACCGGATAAGCCCACTCAGGCCAAACAACCATCTCCGAGGCCTTCACAGGCTGCTTGTCGACGTATTGAGCATAGCCATCTTCGGTGTACTCGTTGACCGTGAGCTCCGCAACATTGCCATGCATATCATACAGGCCGAAGGGGTTAGGCTTTTTCCCGCCTACCAAAGGCGCTTCGAGGCCTGAGTTATCAAAAGACCACGCATACTCGTCCAAAGCTTCCGCATTAGCACCAAAACTATAGGCGGAAGTTGTGCCTCCTCGCGCTGCGTGCTCCCATTCCGCCTCAGTGGGCAAACGATACTGCTGGCCTGTCACTCGGCTGAGCCACTTCGTGTACTGCTGAGCTGAATATTGTGTCATGGTAACGGCTGGCTGGTCATCCTCTTCCCCATACTCGAATGTAAATGTTGGATCATAAAGCTCGGTGGGAGCTGTAATGGAATCCACTCGATTCTCTTCCGTGACGGGTCGTTCACCGCGAGATTCAAATTCCTTAAAGATCCCGTAGAGATACATGTACGGCTTGTACTGTGCCCAAGTAATTTCTTTTTTGCCAACCCACATTGGCTCCGCAATCACTTTGATCTGCGGACCCTCATCATCTGACCTACCCTCCTCATCAGCAGGACTACCCATCAGAAATTCCCCACCGGGAATAGGAATCATCTCCAAGGAGATATCTGTCCCAGGAATAGTGAGGGTATACGGAACCATATAGCCCTCCTTAACCTTGACACTTGGGCCGGCCTCAGGCTTTTTCGATGCAATACCAACTTGACTTGCAGGAGCCGCACCTTTTTTCTCTTCAGCAAATCCAACGGATGAGCTGAGTAAAAATAAAACCATCGTAAATGGAATGAATAATCTCATTGAATCTGTCCGAGCCAAGCTCTCTGTGTGTAATTGGTGGGACCGTCAAATCAGACAGTCATTGCTATTGCCTGAGGAGAACCGGTCTGAGTCTTAACCAGTGAGACTGCGTTTACCAACTTCTTAAAAAACGCAGTCCGACATCTATTTTAGAAGGAGGCGGCTCATTTGTGGAGTGTGTTCTTGAGCAGAGTCCAAAAAGGTCAAATGTTGACCGCAGCAACTTCTACAATTGTTAAACACGGAAGGTCTGTTGGACACTTGACTTACTGCTGATTCAATTCGTTAGGTCGCGCCCCGAGAACCACCGAAAGCTCCAATTCAGTCCCGGATCTCTCCACAACAATCTGAACCGCCGACCCCACTAAAGTGCTCCCAATTTCTCGCATAAGATGCGCTCGATCCTGTATCCGTTTCCCATTTACTTTCCTAATGCGATCACCTGCCTTCATACCGGCCATCGCAGCAGGCGACTGTGGGTCAGTCAGATAATCCACCAATGCTCCGCGAAGAAGTGGATCTTCATTGGCATTCGGGTCGTATTCGATATCATCAAGCTTTACGCCCAACCAGCCCCGTTGCACCCGCCCATTTGCTCGCAGCTGTTGATAAACTTGCTTTGCAACATTACTCGGAATCGAGAAACTCACTCCACGATAGGTATCACCGACAATCGCCGTGTTGATCCCAATAAGACGCCCACGTGCATTCACCAAAGGGCCACCACTATTTCCAGGATTAACTGCTACATCACTCTGCATGAAATCCTGATACTGCGTACTCGCGCGAACCATACGATGCTTTCCGCTCAAAATGCCAAACGTAATTGTTCGGTCCAAGCCGAAAGGACTACCAACTGCCCAGACTGGTGCTCCTACCTTACAGAGATCACTATCGCCCCAAGGGATAGGCAACAGGTCACTCGCTTCGATCTTCAAAAGCGCAAGATCTGTGAGAGCATCTGAACCGACGATACTCGCCGGTAACTGACGCCCATCACTTAGAGTCACGGTAATTACTTCTCCTCCCAGAATTACATGTCGGTTTGTCAACACATAGCCATCCTGATCTACAACCACTCCGCTACCTTGGTCTGTTGGTGTCATGCCTCCACCAAACAGCTGCCGAGAAAAGGATCTCTCTTCATCTGACAAATCTCGCTCTACATCAATGTGTGCCACACTGGGCCCCACTGCGGATGTCACCATTTGGTAAGCATCGCTGAGAGTATCCAGGGAAACATTCTTCAGTCCGTCCCTTCCCGATTGGTACTCTGCTCGCAATTCCCCTCGATGCCACGCGAAGCGTAACTCTTCGACAATACTCGGCACGATGTACCTTGCCGAAAGTAACATAAGAGAAACGGTAGCCAAGACCGTCAGAGTCTGAGTCAATGAGTCAGTGTGACGTCTTTTATTTGAGTCACGCGCTTTGGATAGGCTGTCGATTGGAGCGGAAGTCGAGTTAACCCTATTCTGTGATTCAATATCAGCGGGTAATGTCTGGGATGGCACAGGGCTTGAACCTTTGGATGGCTCACGGCCCAAGGCGGTTGGTAGCCGAGCCTCATCGCTATCTGCGCTTTGCTGGTTCGAACTCTCTTCTGAGAAGCTGGTTTGATCGTCCATTAGCGACTCTTCTCCGGTGCAAGCATCTAGCAGTTTGGGCAGCAAATTCACTCGCCTCTTGTCTGATTCATTGTAGGGAAGCGAAAACAATCTGGTAGATTTTTCTGAGACCTTTGTGAAAACCGCCGCCAATTTGAGTAAGGGATTGAGCTGAAGAGTCCCTATTCGTCCAAGAGTCTCAAAAACCACCTATTCACCGGGCATTTGACGTTGGTCGTCTCTGCAATTTATCCTTTTGCGATCTGGTGCCGGTGGTACCATCAGGTAACTAAAATTTCCGCACTGCCCTTCTCTGCTATTGATAGACTGCTGTTTCATCCATGGGATCAGGCAATCTATCTCCAAACATTCAAGAACATTAGACCTTAAAGCGATCTAGATCATGACAGAATCAGCTGCCGAGACAATTTATCAAGAGATTTCGAAAGTTCGCTTAATTGACCCGCACACACACATCGACCCGTTAGCTCCAGCGTCGAAGACACTGGCAGACCTATTGGGGTACCACTATTACACAGAGTTGGCTCATTCCGCAGGGATGCCAAAAGAGTCCATTGAGGAGGAAGGAATTTCTGATAAGGAGAAAGTGCAACGATTGGTCTCAAATCTTGGTCCCATTGAAAATACTGCTCAATATGGATGGCTCATTGATATCTGCCAAAAGTTTTTTGGCCTAGAGGACAACCGACTAGATGAATCCAATTGGGAGTCCATTTATGACAACGCCGAATCAAAAATGACGGCAGCAGATTGGTCAGATACAGTTTTGAAAGAAAGTAACGTTGAGTCGGTTTTCTTGACCAATGACTTTGATGATCCATTGGAAGGCTTTGACACCTGTACGTACATTCCATGCTTAAGGACCGATGACCTCGTCTTTCATCTATCCAAAGATTCCATTCAAAAGCGGCTACAACATTGTTCCGGTGTATCACTAGATGGCTCAGTTTCGAATCTACGTGATGCAATTGAACAGCGATTCCAGCATTTCAAAAAGAACGGCGCGAGAGCGTGTGCTATCTCGTTGCCTCCATCTTTCACACCAGAGTCGATAAGTGATGGCAGAACCGAAACTGCACTGTCAGATATTTTAAAACATGGTGAAAATGCTTCCCCCGCCAATCAAACTGCATTATCTAACCGGGTTTTCTGGACACTTGCAGAATTGTGTGAACAATATCAACTTCCCTTTGATTTAATGATCGGGGTGAATCGTGGCGTTTACGGGAATGGAGTCTTTCAGGGACAAGACCTCTACGACAGCCGTGTATCTCTCATTCAGTATCGTGATCTGTTTAATGCTTTTCCCAATGTAAACTTTCCAATCTCTGTACTCGCAAGTGTGACAAATCAGGAACTTGTGAGCTATGCCTGGATCTTTCCGAATGTGATCACAAATGGTCATTGGTGGTATAGCAATACACCCTCATTCATCGCAAAAGATGCTACCGCAAGATTGGAAGCCGTCCCTCAAAATAAACAGATCGGTTACTACAGTGATGCCTATAAACTCGAATTTGTTTTTCCAAAGTTTGATATGTATCGGCGTGTGCTGGCCAATGTACTCAGCGAGCAGTTCGTTAGAAACTCAGGTTGGAACATCGAACGAGCTGTGGAGCTAGGCCATCGGGTTCTGAGGAAGAATATCGAGCAAATCTTTCCCGCGAATCAGTGATTCTCAAACATGAATCGAAGCATCAACCCAAACTTTCCTGACGACCCTCTTCCAACGCCGGATGAAATAGCAACGCTCGAGATACAGGATGTAGAAATCAGTCGATCGCGCGATTTAGAATTCACGGAGGACGATTTAGACAGCACACCGCTGAAGGTTGGTGAACTCACAAAGCTCAACGAAGAATCTTCAGACAACGCTTTTTCAGGCATCTCCCCGCCTGAGCGATTGTCGGTAGACCCTCACACAGGAGAACTGATTCTCCTTCCCAGCAGCTCTAAAATAACCACAAACGAGTCTGCTAACGAAGAGCCAGACAACCAATAATGCCAGATGATGATTTCTAGCGGGGGTACTCAACTCAAGAGCTGGATGAATCGAAAATCACCTCCTCACACACTGGGCGGTTGGCTTGAAGTCTTTTCATCAATAATACGATTAATAGCATTAAGCATCGCCAAGATTGTACTCTCCACACTATCAGTGCTTACACCAACACCACGATAACTTCTGCCTTCGTATTCAACCTCGAGATTTACCTCACCGATTGCATCCCTTCCGAGCGAGGCACTTCGAACCCTAAAGTCTTTGCAAACGAGTTCCATACCAACAATTTTTTCAACGGCCCAAAAGGCTGCATCAATTGGCCCATCTCCCTGCTGCACTGACTCTGAATACTCTTGATCACCGTGCTTGAGCGTCAATTCAACACTTGGCTCATGGTCCTTACCACTCCTAACAACGTAATCAACTAAGCCCCACTGTTCGTCAACAGATCCAGTAATCTGATGCTGAACCAATGCAATGATATCGCCGTCATAGATCTCTTTCTTCTTGTCAGCAAGTATCTTGAATTGTTCAAAGACCTCTTGAAGCTGTTCACCAGTGAGAGTGAATCCAAGATTCTTGGCACGATCGGCTAATGCAGCTCTACCACTGTGTTTGCCCAACACCAAATCTGTTTTAGAAAATCCGACCTCGTCTGGTCGCATAATTTCGTAAGTACTGCGTTCTTTTAACATTCCGTCCTGGTGTATTCCCGATTCATGAGCGAATGCATTTCGTCCGACAATGGCCTTATTTCGCTGTACTTGTATACCCGTAGTCTTGGATACCAAGCGGCTGGCAGGAACGAGTCGTTTCGAATCAATATGTGTGCGACATCTGTAAAAATCACTGCGAGTCTTCATGGCCATTACCACTTCTTCCAGCGCAGCATTGCCAGCTCGTTCACCGATACCGTTAATCGTGCACTCGATCTGGCCCGCGCCTGCTGCCACGGCAGCGAGGCTGTTTGCAACAGCTAGACCTAGGTCATCATGGCAATGGGTGCTCAAGACCGCTTTATCGATATTTGGAACACGATCTCGAAGCATCTTGAAACGGGTATAAATTTCATCTGGCGTCGCATAACCAACGGTATCCGGAATGTTAACCGTGGTTGCACCCGCATCAATCGCAGCCTCCACCACTCGACAGAGAAAATCATGTTCCGTACGACATGCATCCTCTGGAGAAAACTCTATGTCGTCGCAATAACTCGCGGCACGTTTCACACCTGCAACCGCGCGTGCCAAAATTTCATCTGGAGTCATCCGCAACTTGAATTCACGATGGATTGCACTTGTTGCTAAAAACACATGTATCCTTGCTTGAGGTGCATACTTGACTGCCTCCCACGCGGTATCAATATCTTTATCATTGCATCGAGCTAAGCCACAGATGGTGGATCCACGGACAGTCTGCGCGATCTGCTTGACAGATTCAAAATCTCCAGGCGAAGCAATTGGAAACCCAGCTTCGATGATGTCGACACCCATGTCTGCTAGTAACTGAGCAACTTCCAATTTTTCAACCAAGTTCATGCTCGCGCCCGGGGATTGCTCCCCGTCACGAAGGGTAGTGTCGAAAATCTTGATCGCCCGACTCTTTTCATTTTCGGGGGATGGGCCATCGACATGGTCACTAACTTCACCGGAAACAGTCATCTCTTCATCACCTTCTTGGTGTCTCTGATTCAGCCGCCAACATAAAAAAACCCGAGTCGCTGATTGCGACTCGGGCTCGAAGTGTTTTGATTCTCTGTTCTCTGAGATCTCAACGAACCCTCATCGCAATACGCTCAGGAGCGTCAGGAGCAGTTCGTCTAGGGGAGCTCGATGTATCATGGTGATCATACTACGCATGTCGTACTTGCATCGTCAACGGTTTATGTTTGTTTTTTCGGAAAGCTCGTACTCTAGAAAGCTGAAACTCCCTACATTCCGACTATTTCTGGCGTTCTCGGAAGCAGGCTCGATAAATCTCTGCTCATCGGAACCGGGACAGACTGCCCCTCCTCAACGATAGAGTGGATTGCATTTGCGAGCATTGTATGCTCCATAACCAATGCCCCACGAGCCCTCGCTTGTTCACTGATCTCATGTGCAATTTCTCCTAAACCTTTCCTTAGCAAGCGTGGTGTCCGTCTCGCCCCGTTACCAAACACAACCGAGACAGCCAGATCGGCTTGGCTCGTTAGCACGATTTCCTGCTCTGCCCTCCCTGTAAGCGACTCTTGGTTTCGTGGAAATTCGTCCTTAGTCTTCTGTCTTTTGATCCTCATCTCCGAATGGACCTCGGCTTCCCTCATTTCCTCGCGTAATTCCTCGTCGGTCATCATGAGATCCTTTTCGAACTTCCACCTCTGCAGTAGGTAATCCAAAATGGCAAGACCCAGCAGAGACAAAGAGATGGTGATGCATATCCCCAACAAGAAGTGGAATATAACGGTAAACATCTCTGCGAGCTCTAAAGTCGGCAACTGAGCCAATCGGTCGATCCGAGTAGAAAGTGAGATCGCGGCAGCGAAAACAACAACAGTTATCTTGAGTAAGCCGAAAGCAAATTTCATCATGCCGTCAACCGACCAGATTGTCTTCAGAGTCGAGATAGGATTGATCTTTTTCAAATCCGGACGTAGGCGATTCGCGCTGAATACAAATCCCGTCTGAATCATATTCATCGCGATGACGGCACATAACATGGTTCCTAACAGGGGTCCGACCATCCAACCGTAACCCATAATACCCTCGGCAAGCATCCTACTTAATTGATCTTGCCCCATTGATGTCGCCGAAACAGAAGTCAACGACGCTCCCAGCCAAACAACCAGTTGCTGCAAAAGTGTTTCACCAGCGAACCACAAGACAAGACAACTTGCAACCATTAAGCCAGAAGTAGTCAGGTCGTGACTCTTCACGTACCTTCCTTCCGCTTTTGCTTTCTGGCGTTTTCGAGGAGTCGCGGGATGTTTTTTTTCAGCACTCATGAATATCTGACTCGCCTAGAATCACTCACTCCTATCAGAGTTGTCCCAATTTCTGAACTGCTTCAATAAGCTCAACTCTAAATAACCAACTGGCGGATCCAATTGATAAGAAAAGCGCAATGAACAAAGCAAAGACGTTAAGATTCAAACCCATGACAAAGAGATTCGCCTGTGGAAGTGTTCGACCGATCAACCCCGTAATTAGGTTGGCAAGTACTAAGATCGCAACAACGGGTGCCGCTAACTTCACGCCTGCCACAAAACCTTTCGATAATTGCACAACAACTAGGTCCAGCATCTGATCATTGATCTCAACCGTACCTACTGGCATGGCTTGGTAACTGTCGAGAATTGCAGAGATTGGCTTTGACGCCTGGCAAGACGGAAACATCAGCGCGGCCACCAACACTCCAACTCACGCGGCGACTGACGGAACTGGGGCCGAGTCTTGACCCGATGCCATGCTGCCCATTTGCAAACCTGTCGTATTACTTATCAACTCTCCTCCGACTTGGAGCCCCACTAGAATAAGATTGATCGATAAGCCAATAATCGAACCCACTAATAATTCCTTGGCCATTGCAACCGCATAGAAGATCGGGTGATTCCAAAACAGCTCTCTCTCGGCTAGGTCGAATGATGCAATCGATGGCAGGATGACCAGTGTTAGCATGGCTGCCAGGAAGAACTTCATGCGAATCCGCAGATATTGCGTCATGAGTGGGATTGCAATCAGCAACGATATAAGACGGACAAAGACCAATAAGCCAATCGCAAGTTGTCCGAGATACCAATTAGCCATTGCTTCCATCACGGGATCCCCGCGGATAAAAAGATGACTCTAGTGAACTCAACCATCCGATTGATTAACCACGGGAAACACAGCACGAAAACCAATGCCATTGCTAATAGTTTTGGAACAAAAGAAAGTGTTTGATCCTGGACTTGAGTCAAAGCTTGCATCAGACCCACCACCAAACCCACGATCATGCCAATCACCAGAATGGGCGCAGCGATGATCAAGGCAGACAAAATTGCGTATCGGCAGAGATCAATTACTGAATTTTCATCCATGAATACATCTCGAGACGGTTAACCGAATCAAAACAAAACACCAAAACTGTCCATCAACATTTGCACTACTAACCTCCACCCATCGACCAGAACGAACAGAAGCAGTTTGAATGGCAGCGATACAACTTGTGGTGGAAGCATCAACATCCCCATGGATATGGTGACGCTAGCCACTACAAGGTCGACCACTAAAAATGGCAGGAAGATCTGAAAACCCATCAAGAAAGCAGTTTTCAATTCACTGAGCACAAACGCTGGTAACAGAACGCGAAGGGGCACGTCTTCAAAACTGGAGGGACTTGAAGCACCTTTATCCATGTAGTCATAGAACAGGTGGACGTCGTCATGATTACCGGTAATGTCAATTTGATTAGACATGAATTGCCGTACCGGTCGCACACCGGCGTCATAAGCTTCCTCCAAGCTCATGGGCGAATCTTGCTTTGAATAAGGCTCGATCGCCTCTTTGTACACCGCTTGCCATACAGGTGTCATGACGAACAATGTCATGAACAAAGCTATACTCGTCATGACCTGAGTGGGCGGAAGGGCCTGAAGACCAATCGCTTGCTTTAAGATACCGAGGACGATGATAATGCGGACATAGCAGGTGGTCATCAAGAGAATGGCAGGTGCCATACTGAGAACGGTTAGAATCACCAGCGTTTGCACACTTCCAGACAAACCATCTGGGCTGACCCAACTATTGGGTCCTTGCTTGATAATGTCAAAACCCGAAATCTCACTCTCAGATTGTGGCTCATCCTCAGACGTATCTGGCACGCGAGCATCTTGACTCGCTACCGGAATGCTACTCACTCCGCTTTGCTGCTCGTCAATTTCTGGAGCTGGATTGGTTCTGATGCCGTTTTGCTGTGCGTGCACAGCACAGGTGCCTTGAACCAGAACCTGGGCAAGAATCAGATAAACCAGAAAATAAAGTCGGTACCACATTCGATCAAGTCACTCCATTGACCACCTCAACAACCCGCAGGTTAGAGGATTTAGTTAGCCAAGTGAATGCTAGAAATCGCAAGTGTGAGTGACTGGAGTATCCAACCGCTGTAAAGTTTCACAACAGTTTCCCGAGAAGCACAAACGGTTCAACGCAATGTGCTGAAAAAGGGGCGATCCGGTATCCAACATATCCAAAGGACACACATGCCCCTAAGTTTTCTGTGGATCCAGGTACTCACCAATCTTTTCCTTCAGTTTTTCAAACTGGATTGGCTCAGGCCAATTATAAAAGCCTTCGATTTCCCCGGATGGGTCAACAAGCACGAACCTTTCGGTATGAAACTGCTTGTTGACGGGTTGCCGGAAAACCTCAGCCCCTACTCTTCGTATGTAAGTGAGGTCCCCGGTCAGAAATAACCATTGGTTTGGATCTGCGTCAAATCTGGCAGCATACTCTGTTAATTGCTCTGGAGTATCCTTCTCGGGATCAACCGAGATTGCGACGAAACGAACCGATTGGCCAGCGAACTGTTCCTGCAATTCTTTAATCTTTTGATTTTGCTGAACACAGATGCTGGGACAAGTACTGAAGAAAAAACTGACGACGTACGGCGTCCCAAGTAAATCCTCACTAGAGATCAAATCGCCGCTACGCTCGATGAGCTCGAACTGGCTTAACCAATCCGCGCCATCAGGAGGATGTGAAACTTCGGGGTTTTCAATACTCGCAATTTCATCCTCTGAAAGCCCATCGATGACAGAATCATTTGTGTAGACAATCTCATCAGCAGGAGGCTGGTTCGGATTTGAACCCGATCGAATGGACCTGATTGTCAATCCAAGGATAACACCGATGGCTAGGATTGTGCTGATATGAATAAATGATTTCATTTGGGATCTATTCCGACTGGTGATGAACGTATCTGAGTGAACGCGTCTAAACGCTCATGCAAAGCGTTCTTAATTTGCCTAATTCAGGAACTCATCATCGGTGCGAGGCTCGGTCAGTTGAGTATTTTCATACACGGTTGCAACTGCCCTGATCAATTGTCGAGCAAAAATACTTACACGATTCGTTCCAAGAACACCGACTCAGCTACCCAAGCAAGGTAGCCGTGACGATAGCCAAAACTAATGGCAAAACCACTAATGACTTCCGCAGCAAAAGTCGAGCAATTTGATCATCCGGTGATCTCAAGAATTTAATGGAAGCGTTAAGCATTGGCCAACTCACTACCAGCGTGCAAATGGAGGCGATTCCGGCGCCGGTTATTGTTGATCTCATCCAACAAAGGGCACAAGCACAACCAATCAGAAGAATCGAGCCCATCACGCTTTGAATACCTGCACTCTTCCCCGTTGGATCCACAGTGGTTGACATTTGAAAACCAGCTTCAGCATATTGCTTACGGTACATCCATGCGATCGCCATGAAATGAGGATACTGCCAAGCAGCAAGGATTCCCACCAAAAGCCAACCAGTCGCATCAGTCAATTCGCCGCCGGCGGCCGTATAACCCATTAACATCGGTAATGCACCTGCTACCGCCCCCACGCTAGTATTCCATGCGGTACGCGTCTTCATGGGCGTATAAACCAAAACATACAAGAGCCAAGTGGCAGCACCCACCATCGCAGGGGTGGCGCTGAACTTTGAAAAAAGGATGACAGATCCGGCAATACCCAGCACTCCGGCAAAAATTGACCCTACTCGCGAAGGAAGCCTTGCCGCGGCCAAGGGACGGTCTGCGGTGCGTGTCATCCTCTTGTCAATCTGACGCTCCCAGACTTGGTTAGCTGTGCCTGCGCTGGCGGCAATCAAGCCCGTACCCATCAACAACCAGATCAAAGCAGGCATCCCCAAAGCTTGCCCCGCTCCGATTAGTGCGGTCGCTATCGTAGTGACCAGAATCATGATCACTATTCGGGGCTTCGTCAGCTCGATTAGATCTCTACAAAGCTGACTCAATTGGAAAACCTTCTTATTATCGCAATGATCGATACCCTCACTCGGAAACGAGACTAAGGGACTCGAGTCCTCTAACAACGACGCGTAAGAAGCTTTCTTGTCTAGAACGTCAGGATCTGCTGTCGACGCAACTTCTCCTAGAGAATCACTACTCCCGGCCAATTCTGTCGGTTGAGGCGAATCAGAGTTAACCTCTGCATCGATAATCAATGTATCAGTAGTCATCACTCAGGAAAACGCTTGACCTACAGAAACGGATGACTCACTTTGCCTCTCGAAATCAGAATCCGCGGATTCCGCAGCGAAGGCGAGGTAGCGAGTACGCAAAAGTCGCAAGATTAACATGGTAGAAACCGCCAGAATCAGAGATCCCACAGCCACATGGGCAGTGACCACGATCGAATCCCAAAATCCTTTCGCCTGAATGAGATACTGAGAAGCACCGGGAATAGCCTGGATAATGGATGAACCTAGGATGCCAGGCCAGCCATAATTAGCGACCCAAGTTCCCACACCGAGAGCGATTTGTACTGTTATGGATATTAGCAGGACCAACACCGGACGGGCTAGTGTCAAATCGCCGCACCCCCTAAACCTTCGGAAAGCGGCCACGCTGAGGAACCATAAGAGCACTGCAACAGAGATATGCTGAGCAACGGTTGTCGTGAATTCTCCTGGCAACGCATCCGGCAGAATGTGTCGCACTCTTGCCCCGAGCATCCCCTGGGTGTAACTCAAAATGAGTACCGAGGCGGCCAAAGCGATATTCCATTTTCCATGTTGCGGGTCGTTCAAATCCCCCCTAGCTCGCCGCCAAGTTTGGCTAGTGACTACGGCTGTAGCGACGCATAAGGAAAAGAAAGCCGGACCGACGCAACCATGGACCATAGCCAATGTTCGATCGCTCAGGACAACACGCATACCCCCTAACAAACCCTGCGTAATCACCATCCCGAGCAGTGCGATGGACAGAATCCTTACCCATCTTCGCGGTTCGTGACGATGAGCGAAAAACAGAATCAAGATCGCGACAAATCCGACGAACGCTCCAAGTAATCGATGGCCATGTTCAATGAACAGATCAAAAGGCCCAAGCAACCACGTATCGAGGGGGTAAAGAAATAAGTTGTAGCCGTAAGTACCTGGCCAATCCGGGACAGCCATTCCAGCATCGTAGGTCGTTACTAGACCTCCGACCCAAATTAACGGCCAGACCATACAGACAGCGAGTACGGCCAGTCGGTGTACAGATTTGGCCGGTGGAGTTGTATAGGATTCCGTGGAATCGCGAGCCGTCATTCAAAAACCTATTCGTCTAAGGACGCATCCACCGGAATAAAAGCTGTCCTACAATCGCACCTGTTACACAGCCCACAGACCAAAAACAAGCCAACTCCACCAGTCCATCACGCTCCAGAGCCCTGGTCGTGTAGTAGCAGAGCAGTAGCCCTAGGCAAGCCCCCGCGGAACGGAAATGCTTCTCTGACAGCCTCATGGATCTTCGTTGGTAACGCTCCAAGCCAAATCACTTGTCCTGCAGGGAATGTAAATAGCTCACCAAGTCCCAAATCTGTGCTTCTGTTAAACCCTTTCCGTTTTCCTCATTCACCAACGTGACTCCCGGCATCGGTGTTCCCGCGATACCTTGTCGGATTAGTTGAAACAAGCGAACAGGATCGTCTCCACCGCGAAGAACTCCATTCTTCAGTTTCCGGGGATAAATCGGTCTCGGCCGGTGTGCGCCAACCTCTCGAAACGTTTGCAAAGCATCTTTGTCGTTTGGGGAAATCCCCAGCCGCGTAGTGTATTCCTTAGTCCAGTCGTCATAATCAAGCGTTGCTACCCCACCGCTGCCGTCTACCCCGTGACATCCAACACAGTTCGCAATTTTGCCGTGAAATAACTCCCTACCGCGAGAAATCCCAGCGTCGTCCTCCAGGATGTTGAAGGAGATTAATCTCTGCTCCTCATCCGGATCTTTTGCCGCGACCCATTGCCCCACAATTCGCTCAAGATTGCTGACAATCACCTGCTTTGACTGTTCATCTCCGGGAAATTGAAGCCGCTCCCCATCACTCAATGCCTCTTCACCGTAGCCCAGCGACGAAACCGAAATCCGGAGTAATCGCCTTTCTAATTCACCACGAACAGAGAGATAAATGACGTAATCAATGAGTGCTTCAACGTCATCCTGAGCGAGAAGTGAAAAAGAAGGCATCCCCGTGCCAGCAATGCCATTTTCTAACACCCTTCGAAGATCTTCCCTCGATGGCTTCTCGGCTCGATCTGTTAATTTCCATTTAAAAATACCCGGACGAAAATCACGTGGGTAAGGATTCTGGAACTGGCTTGCAGGCCCGCGACCGTTACCCGAGACACCATGGCAGACAACGCAATGCTCCTGGAAGAGCCCCAAGTGCGTTCCATCCTGCTCGCTGCTCACACCCCCAGCAGCCCTTCGGAGTCGCTCTGTTTGAACTAAAGTCTCCTCCGAAATAAGGTCTTGGGGCCAAGTCGGACTTTCCGGAGTTCCGAAAAGTGTCTCAATAACTTTGGTCACATCCTCTTGAGCTTGACCCATGTCAACCGATTCAGATTTGGCCAGCGTAAGCGAGAACACCTCATTTGGGTCGAATTTCTCGATTCGAGAATCGCATCCTACAAGTGTTACAACTGATACGAAGATTAGAGCAATATTGCTGCGCCGGCACACAGATTTACTCGATTTTTTAGGGCGGTGAATCAACAAATACATCTACGTTATTTACCGTGTTTCGTTGCGACCACTAACCCAATGAAACAGACAGAAAGTCCTATGTCGAGGTAAATCAGCAACGGCCAGTTTTCCACTGGCCGTTACCGTTCATTGACTACAGAGAATCAAGCGATTGACTCGCCGACTCTCACCTCAGTTTACTGAGAATGAGTCTGCTGGAATAACAATAGTACCCATGTCATTCATTCCCGGTTTGATTTCAAATTCAAATCGGCTTCGACTCCATTTTTCCGATTTGCCCTCCATCATCACCTCACTGATGCGAGCCGACTCGTGATTTACTCGGAAGGTGTGTTCACCAACGGGAATGTCTTTGATCACGATCTCCCCCTTCTCATTGCTAACCGATGCGAAAGGATGATCAAGCACTAACAACAAGGCTTTCATCCAAGGGTGAATATTACATCGCACCTCAACAATTCCTGGTTCACTATCGGTGAGTTCCACTTTGACATCCTGATTCGGTGGAATCATAGGATTTTTTGCTGCGTTGTTAAAAAATTGCAGGTTTGCATTGTGTCCCACCGAGTCTGAATTCACCACTTTGAGAGTATCGCCAACCTGTGTGATCACCACATGCGGTTCAAACCGGCAAGCATCGTTGTCGAGAGTGATTTCTCGTTTGGCAGCGGGAACAGGATCAATCTTTGATCCTCCCCTTCCGGTGTACAGTTGCACCACGACATTCTTGATTCCCTTGGTTTCGCCATCAACGATCAAAGATTCATCAATGAGCCCTTGCTTACCGCAAAATGCAACATCGGCAGTTACTTTAACGTCACCGAGTTTCGGAGCATCACCACCATACTCAAATCGGATTTTCAAATCCCCGGTCTCTGCGGCAACACTCACTAATGGTGCAATCAAAACGAAAGCGTATGCGAAGAAATTTTGAATCGTCATTCTCAACGGATCGACTCCAAAAAGCGTTAACTTGTCTCAACGGTGAGTGATAATCGTGCCAACTCACCGAATTGGCAAAGTATTTACCACGGCCTCAGGCCGCCAACACTGCGCCAAATTTGTCTACGTAATAGCCCGCCGCGAATCGTCATGATTCAAATTCGGGCAGGCCTCAGCGAAACCTACAAAGCTCGCCATGGCTAGCGGGATGAACAGGAATCCAGTCCGCTACCTCTAAGTTTAACCACGGAGATTGATTTTTGGACCGGTCACGTGTGAAATAGACCACGCTTTCCTATTCGTTAGTTTACCCTAACCCTTGAAATCGCTAGAGTTTTAGCGATTAGCGATGGCTCCTTCGCAGCAACGAAAGACCAAAACAGAACCCCTCTGCAGATGCATCTGGTCATCCATGGGGTCATTCACACGATTCTCTGTGACAGTGTGAGAAGTCAGCCGCCTCCAAGTGCAGGTTGATTCTGCCAGATCCTTGGGTAGACCACGGATGAGTACGGACTCATTCGGACGCCTTGATTTTTAAACGAAGCGATTCTTTTAGGGCTTTTTTGAAATCATGGAGGACACCTCCAACTTGGCCGGTGTCGAAGAAAGACTCCAATGTTTACATTCCTTGTACGAAGCATATGCTTCATCGGACTGGGTGCGATGGAATCTCCGTAAGCTGCCAAATCGCACGTTAAATCACATTACCCCTAGGTTGGACTCATGAAGGTATTGGTAATTGGAAACGGTGGCCGGGAACACGCGTTGGCTTGGAAGATTTCTCAGAGCCCTCGTGTCACTGAAGTCTATGTTGCCCCTGGTAACGCGGGTACCGCCATAGATGCGACCAACGTACCGATTCCTGTCACGGACCAAGAAGGTCTTCTCGAATTTGCCAAAGCTAACTCCATTGATCTTACTGTCGTAGGACCGGAAGCTCCCCTCGTCGATGGTCTAGTTGATCAATTTGAGCAACATGGACTCAAAGTATTTGGTCCCTCTAAAGCAGCGGCTGAGCTCGAGGGAAGTAAGGTTTTCTGTAAGAACCTTCTCCATACAGCTAATATTCCGACAGCAACCTATCAGAGCTTTCGGACAGCGGAGGAGGCAACCCGATATGTAAAAGAACGCTATCCTGAGCCGGATGATGCCGCTGCCGTAGTTGTAAAAGCTGATGGACTGGCCGCAGGTAAAGGAGTGATTGTTTGCGACAGTCGAACGGAAGCCTTGGAGGCGATTGATCGAATCGCAGAGAGGAAAGAATTTGGAGCTGCAGGTAACGAGCTGATTATCGAGGAAAAATTAGTGGGGATGGAAGCGAGTGTGCTTGCAATTACGGATGGCGAAACCATCATCACACTTCCCGCAGCTCAAGATCATAAACCTGCATCCGATGGCGATTTAGGTCCGATGACTGGGGGCATGGGTGCGTACTGCCCGACGCCGATCGTCAACGAAGCAATGATGGAGAGAATTGAAGCAGACGTACTAGTCCCCGTCGTTCATGCAATGAAGCGAGCTAGAAGACCCTTTAAAGGGGTTCTTTATGCTGGACTCATGCTCACCTCCTCAGGACCCAAAGTACTGGAATTTAATGTGAGATTTGGCGATCCCGAATGTCAGCCTCTTCTGATGCGACTAAAAACCGATATCGTCGATCTCCTTGAAGCCACCGCCGACGGAAAGCTTTCGGAACTCGAGCCACTGGAGTGGGACGAGCGTCCGAGTACATGTGTGGTGATGGCAAGTGAGGGCTATCCTGGCGATTACGAGAAAGGAAGAGTCATCACCGGCATCGAGTCCGCCGATGCCCTAGAGAATGTCAAGGTGTTTCACGCAGGGACGAAACTCGAAAACGATCAGATTCTCAATGATGGCGGGCGTGTGCTTGGAGTGACTGCACTTGGAGATTCGATCAGCAAAGCGAAACTACAAGCTTACAAAGCAGTAAAAGAAATTCGTTGGCTTGGTGGATGGTGTCGAAAAGATATCAGCGACAAAGCGATCGATATCTCGTAAAAGATTGATTGCTGCATGACTAACCTTTGTCAGAACGATCGATTTGAAGACCGGACACTTGTGCCAACCACCGTCATGGAGTGATGCATCTTCACTTCCCATCGATTTAGGCTCAGAGGCATAAAACAGCTTGCTAAGGGTCTGGGCAAATTGAACTCATCCCAGACCGCTTACTCTGCTTATCGACGACACATCGACAAGATCCGTCGATGTCCTGCGAGATCCTTGATAAAGTGGATCTTCTCAAACAATTTGGATTTGTCTGCTAACTCCATACAAGCCTCAGCAATCATCGGACTCAATTCAACGATACAGTGCCCACCGGTTAGCAAGCGGGATTCACATAACTGTACGATCCGACTGATGATTTCAGTACCTTGCTCACCAGCCACTAATGCCGATTTAGGCTCGAACTCCCTCACCGTGGGACTGAGATCTAAATACTCGCTCTCGCTTATATAGGGCGGATTGCTACAAATCATTGAGAACCGCGCGGGCTCCTCAACTTGATCAAACAAATCACTCTTAACAAATCGAATCTGCTGGTCAACTTCATGTTGCTCTGCGTTCCAAGCCGCAATTTCAATTGCGGTCTCACTAATGTCTGTCGCCACAATTCGGCTCTTAGGGAGCTGCTTGGCAAGGGTGACGGCAATAACACCACTTCCCGTGCCGATATCTGCGATCCAACACTCTGTGTTGTCGGGTAGATTTGCAGCACAATCAAGTGCTTCAACAATTAAGTGCTCTGTCTCGGGTCTGGGGATCAGAGTTGCCTCACTCACTCGGAAAGATAGCGAATAGAATTCGCGGTATCCCACAATCTGGGCAACAGGCATGCCATTTCCGCGTCGTCGAACCATCTCCCGAAAAGCCACTCTCTCTTCATCAGAAGGCTCCTTCGCATACGAAGTATAGAGCTCTACTCGTGTGCATGACATCGCGTGAGCAAGCAGTATTTCGGCGTCGAGGCGGGGTGAATCGCTTTCTTTGGATCGGAAAAAATCGGTCGTCCACTGCAGCAACCTAAGCACTGTCCATGGCGATTCGTTCGTCTGAGTGTTCTCGTTTTTACCTTGACTCAACTCAAAGATTCCAACTCAAAAAGAATACTTACTGAGGAAATCGAGGAAGAGGAAATCCTCAATTTTGACTTACCGCCTAGAAACTTTAGTAACCAGACGAGCTTGATCTATCTCGCTCAATCAATCATGTCACCTCGGAGTTGATCGCGGTCATACTCAATCAGAGCATCGGTGACCGGATCCATATCGCCTGTCATGATTTGATCAAGCTTATAAATAGTCAAATTGATTCGATGATCCGTGAGCCGGTTCTGCTGGAAGTTATAGGTTCTAATTCGCTGCGATCGATCACCAGAACCAATCAAACCTTTTCTGGCTTGCGCTTGTTTCGCCGCTTCCTCGTCCCGTTTCTAATCGTAGATACTTGCTTTTAACACACGAAGCGCTTATGCGAGATTTTTGTGCTCGCTTTTCTCATCTTGTCACTGCACCACGATACCTGTCTCATGGTGGGTTAATCGAATAGCGGATTCTGTCTTATTCACGTGTTGGCCGCCGGGTCCCGAAGCACCAAACTTATCAACGCGGTAGTCGTCGGACTTTAATTCTACTTCCACGTCTTCGGGCTCTGGCATAACCGCCACGGTTGCGGCAGAGGTGTGTACCCTCCCCTGTGTTTCTGTTTCCGGTACCCGCTGCACACGATGGCCACCTGATTCATACTGGAGGTCACGAAAAACACTCTCCCCTTCGAGCGTGA
>JAAXIK010000494.1 GCA_012270385.1 Rubripirellula sp.
GACTACCATGATGGGATTCTGGCCTCGGCTGTGATTTGTGATAAAATTGGCAAGTTGAATTCTTAATCAATAGATGAAAGATGCTTGATCGTAAATTCATTCTTCAAAATGCAGATGATGTCCGCTCCAATTGCGAGAAACGAGGGGTTGATGTCGATATCAATCGGATCATTGAGCTCGATGGCCAACGGCTAGCGGCGTTGCAACTTGCAGAGGATTTGAATCGCCAAGCTAATGAGACGAGCAAACAGATTCCAAAAGCTGCTGATCAGGAATCGCGTCAGGTATTGATTGAAAAAGGTCGCGAGTTACGTCAGCAAAAGGATGCAGCTCAACAAGAGCAAGATCAGTTGGACCAAGAGATAAATGAATTAATCTCTGTAATTCCCAATATGACTCATCCAGATGTCCCCGCCGGTGGAGAGGAGGACGCAGTGGAAATCGCTTTTGGGAAACAGGCAGTTCCCGCATTTGATTTCCAGCCTTTAGACCATGTTGAGTTGGGAGCGAAGCACGACCTTTTCGATTTTGATGCCGGAGGTAGGGTAACAGGTTCAGGTTTCTATTATTTAAGAAATGAAGCCGTGCATCTTGATCTTGCACTTCAGCAGTATGCGATTCGCTTTCTCTGTGATCGTGGGTTCACTCCGGTCACCACCCCTGATCTTGCTCTCACGTCGATATTGGAAGGAATCGGCTTCACACCTCGCGGTCCCGAGACGCAGATCTATAGCATTGAAAATACCGAACTTAATTTAGTGGGCACTGCAGAGATTACTCTGGGAGGTATGAATGCGGGCCAAGTTCTTCCCGCCGAGGATTTACCTCTACTTTATTGCGGATTGAGTCATTGTTTTCGCACGGAAGCCGGTGCCGGTGGTCGGGCAGCGAAAGGAATGTATCGAGTCCACCAGTTTACCAAGGTTGAAATGTTCGCCTTCGCTCTGCCTGAGCAAAGTGATGAAATTCATCTTAAGCTAAAGGATCTGGAGTGCGAGTTTTTTGATTCACTCGAAGTACCCTATCGCGTGATTGATACAGCAAGTGGTGATCTGGGAGGACCAGCCTATCGGAAGTTTGACTTGGAAGCTTGGATGCCAGGTCGTGGTGAGCAAGGTTCTTGGGGCGAGGTCACCAGCACCAGTAATTGCACCGATTATCAGGCAAGACGTTTGAATGTCCGTTGCAAACGACAAGGTCAGAAGGGGACAGAATTTGTTCACACTCTCAATGGTACCGCCGTTGCAACGGGAAGAGCGATGATTGCTCTTCTCGAAAATCATCAGCGTGCCGATGGGACGATTGCAGTACCCAAGGTGCTCCAGCCGTGGGTCGGTAGCGAAGTGATCGGTTAGTCTTTACACATCCATTACCCGAACAATCCCGCTGCAGGTTGATCGTTGCTCTGAGCGATCATCCTGCCCTGCCCTCTCCCACATTCCGGATTGTCGAGCTGCCTTGCCCCGTGCTGATGAGGCCAGGTGGATCCTGCTGATCGTAGGGATTGTGACGCGATGATAATTTTAATCATCGCACTTCTTTGACGGCGTTGCTTTTGTGACCTACCTATTTCCTATGTCAAGGTTTCCCGCTTGGTAAGGAAGTCTGGTTTAGGTGAGCCCTGACGTGTTGATCTGAATCAAACTAACCATACGTCCGTTTTTGATGATTACGGAGTTCCCATGTCAGCCGCGATCTCCATTCTCTTAGTCGATGATGATTGCCATCTCGTTGAATCAATGGCGGATTGGCTACGCCAGTCTATGCATCAGGTTTCAACAGCATCCAGTTTGATGGACGCCAAGGAACAGCTCGTCGAATCAGATTTTGATCTCGTAATCACCGATTTAAGACTCGGTAATGAAGACGGTTTTGATCTGATCAGGCACCTCCGACAAAGGTACAAGGATACCGCTGTGCTGGTCATGACAGGGTACGCTACACCTGGAACTGCGGTCGAAGCTGTGCAAGCCGGAGCTTTTGACCTATTGACCAAACCGATTATCGATGACGAATTGCTGCTGTCCATCCAACGAGCCATTGAGCTTCGAGAAATACATCAGGAAAATCAACGACTGAAACAAAAAGTGGATAGGCATTCGGGGCTCGAGAACATTCTCAGCCATGATTACCGAATGCTCAAGCTTTTCGACATGGTCGACAGCGTAGCAGATGCTCGAGCCTCGGTTTTAATCACTGGAGAGAATGGCACGGGAAAAAGTATGGTGGCGCGAGCTATACATGCTCGAAGTTCTCGAAGTCGTGGACCATTCGTTGAAGTTGCTTGCGGCGCTCTTCCTGACACTTTACTCGAGAGCGAATTGTTCGGACATGTCGCTGGTGCATTCACGGGCGCGAGTCATGATCGAGTTGGTAAATTCAAACAGGCTGATGGTGGAACACTATTCCTAGATGAAATAGGTACAGCAAGCCCGGCAATGCAGGTCAAACTCCTACGCGTTCTGCAGGAGTTTCAATTTGAACAACTAGGTGGAAGTAAGACTCATTCAGTGGACACACGAGTGATTCTCGCTTCCAATGAGAATCTCTCGTCCGCGGTTGCAGAAGGTCGTTTTAGACAGGATCTGTATTATCGAATCAACGTTGTGAATCTTGAGCTTCCTGCTTTAAGAGAACGCGTTGGTGACATTCCTTTGTTGGTCAATCACTTTCTTTCTGAGGTAGCTGAGGCTTGCGGCCGGGAGGTGGTATCGTTTGATCGAGATGCGATTGACCTTCTGCAGGCTTACCATTGGCCGGGTAATGTGAGGCAACTCGAGAATATCGTTGAGCGTGCGGTACTCCTCGCCCGAGGTTCGAGTTTGACAATTGAAGATCTCCCTCCTGAACTGACAGGTGCTCAGGAAGCTGGGGGATGGCCGCAATCTGAGAATCAGCAGACGGCGGCTTTATCGCCTTCCGTCGCTCTGAAAGGGAAAACACTTCGTGAGGCACTCGAGGGTCCAGAACGCCAGATTATTTTGCAGGCTCTGAAGGAACACTCATGGAATCGTGCTGCTACAGCAGATTATCTCGATATCAATCGGACGACACTCTACAAGAAGATGAAGAGATTGGGTTTGGATGACCCTCGACTTCAGTTTGCGTAGAGCGCGATCAGATCCTTCTGGCCCATGAATGAACCGAAATACCTTTCGAGGAAATCTGACTGCGTAATGACGCCCTAGTCACAACAACTTCTGTGTGAAACTCGCTAAGTTTCATTGAAATATCGCTACAGATTGTCTAATCCTACTATTCGTTAGGACCGATACAAACAGAAAGAAAAGGAGCTCTCTGCGCGCTGACAAGGATGTGAAGGTGTCCCAAAGCACTGCGAACGTATCGCCATCTCAATCTGTACATGAACCCATATGGATACAGTGGGTTTCGCAATGGGGTGCGCGGGTCGTCGCGGGCGTGACCATTGTTGGCGATCTTTCGCTATTTGCTTGGCAAATGTTGCGTTGGATGTTTACCCGCTTCCCCTGCAGGGGAACCATGCTGAGTACATTCTATCAGGTGGGCGCACTGAGCTTACCCGTGATTGCACTCACCGGAACCTTTATTGGAATGGTTCTGGCAGTTCAGAGCTATGTGCAGTTTCATGCAATTGGTCTTGATAGCCATCTAGGTGTTGTAATCAATAGCACCCTGGTGAAAGAGTTGGGGCCTGTTTTAGCGGCGACTATGTTAGCCGGACGCGTCGGGGGTGCTATGGCAGCAGTGCTGGGAACCATGCGTGTAACGGAGCAGATTGACGCATTAACGGCGATGGGTTCGGACCCGATCCATTACCTGGTAGTTCCACGCTTTCTCGCCTGCATCCTCTTGATTCCTGCGTTGACAGTCATGGCAGATTTCATGGGTATTATTGGCGGCTATTGCTACAGTGTCATCATTCTGGGAATCGATCATGCCGCATACCTTTTGCACTCAAGGGATGGAGTTGCTGTCTTTGACCTTTTCTCGGGTGTCTTCAAAAGTATTTTCTTTGGTGCCATTATTGCAGTAGTGAGCTGCTATCAAGGATTTAATTGTGAACCGGGGGCCGAGGGAGTTGGTAAGGCAGCTACCTCCGCCTTTGTCTATTCCTTTGTCTTGATCTTGGCCGTCGATTTATTTCTCACGATTGTTTTGAATTCTGTCTACTACAGTTTTTTTCCTAATGATTCCAGTTTCCTATGACCCAAGAACTTGATTCAGGTGCGGAATCACTTTCTTCAAGGATTCCGGATCAACCACTGATACAAACAAGAGAACTTACCGTCGCATTCCATCATCAAGATGTTTTGAAGGATGTGAGTGTCTCGATCAAACGCGGTCAGACCGTCGCAGTCATAGGTGAGAGTGGTTGCGGTAAAACCGTGTTCATGAAATCACTTGTTGGACTTATCAAACCCACAACAGGTGACGTGCTATTTGATGGCCGTTCCTTGCAGGACATACAGTTCGGCGAGCTGACTGAGACACGGCGACGCTTTGGTTTTGTTTTTCAAAATGCCGCACTTTTTGACAGTATGTCCGTTTTCGATAACATCGCTTTTCCACTCGTGCAGCAAGCGATAGTTTCCACCGAGGAAATCCGCGAACGAGTGCTGCAGCATCTTGCGGAAGTGGGGCTACCGATGGAGGTTGCCCATCGCCAACCGGCTCAGCTATCAGGTGGTATGCGAAAAAGAGTCGGTCTTGCTCGAGCACTGATCTTGCGGCCTGAGGTGGTGGTTTATGACGAACCCACCACGGGTTTGGATCCCATCATGAGTGATGTGATTAACGAATTGATGTTAGACACAAGAAGGCGTTACCCGGTAACTAGTATCATCGTTACTCACGATATGAGGACAGCGAGGAAGGTTGCTGACCGAGTGTTAATGTTTTACCCAAGGAGCCGTTTGACTCCTGAGGATAATCAAGTCATTTATGATGGGCCACCGAGTGAGCTGGAGCATGCTGAGGATCGTCGTGTGCGGCAGTTTGTTCATGGCGAAGCGGGTGAACGCATGAATGAGCTATTACAGGCGATAAATGAATAAGACTTACTCATCTCATTGAGTTTGTGAATCATGGATGAAAATAAACTACGTTTCGGTGTCGGCGTGCTAGTCCTTTCGGCCATTGGCATAGGTGTAGTGCTCACTTTCTTGTTTGGCGCTTTTCCGAGTGTTTTGCAGAGTGAGTACACGTTGAATGTCGTGTTTCCTTCCGCTGAGGGGATTGGTGTGAGCACACCTGTTGTTCGAGATGGCGTGCGCATTGGCAGGGTCTCGACCATCGAGCTTCGCGATGAAGGTGGAGTGTTGGTGACTCTATCCATGGACGCCTCAAGACCCATGACGCATCGATATGTCCCTCAAGTTGGAACAGGCAATTTTGTAACCGGTGATGCACAACTTGAATTTGTGCGAGCATCTCAAGCAACAATCGATCGGATCTTTGTTTCAGATCAATCGATGATCACAGCTCCCTATGGAGATGGAGAATTCTTGGACTATGGAACCAAGGCTCGAAGTCTATTCGAAATGCAGAGTGATTTAGAGACAACCTTTGAAGCTATTCGCAATGCAGGGACTACCATTGCTACGGCCGCCGACAGTGTCAATCAACTCGCCGCAGGGATACAGCAGACTGTGGGTGGATCCGATTCGAAATTTGATCAGATGTCAGATAAAGCTCTCCTGGCGATGCAGGAGTTTCAGGCGACCATGCAGGAAATTCGATCGATAATCGGTAACCCACAACTAAAGGCGAATCTGCAAAGCACTTTTGAAACTTTACCGATTGTTCTTGACGATGTGCATGAGACTTTGGGAAGTGCACAGCAAACATTTGATCGCTTCGAGAAAGTCGGTGTGCAATTTGAGTTAGTGGGAGAAGCGGCGGTAGCCACAGTGGATACGGCACAACAGGCCGTTCAGAATATTGAACAAATCACCAGTCCATTCGCCGAAAATAGCGATGTCATGATGCAACAGGTCCTACAGACCATGCGTCAGTTGGATGCTTCGATGGGCCAGGTGACACAATTTATGAGTGCACTCAACAACCAAAATAGTACAGTTCGACGGTTTCTGGAGGATGAAGATTTGTATTGGGAGATCCGGCGGACTGTCGAGAATATCGAACAAGCCTCTGCTCGGATGCGCCCGATATTGGATGATGTTCGAATCTTTACAGATAAGATCGCAAGGGATCCCAGGCAGCTAGGGGTCAAGGGCGCGTTGAACAATCGGCCCTCTGGGCTTGGACTTAAATGATCCAATTCGAGCTCGCCAAAAAGAATGCTGAGCTGATTGCCAATGAAAAAGCCGGAGTTGCAATGACCCCGGCTGACGCTTCTCAGTAAGAAGGTGAAGATCTAGCGAGAGGCTCGGACTTGACCTCGTGCTCTCATCACTGCTGTCGCTTTCAACTGTGCCTCTTCTGGAGATTTCGCAGGAAGCTCTAACGCCTGTTCCAAGGACTGTCTCGATTCTTCAGAGTCTAGTAGATCTGCGGGAATCGCCTTGCCAGTCAGCACGTTAACCACGTCACCCTCAACATGTGCAAACCCACCGTCGATGTAGTACTTTTCAGGGCCTGCAGCGGTTTGCAGCTTCATGGTCCCATATCCTAGACGGCCAATCATCGGTGCACGCCCTTGCATTACCCCTAATTCACCATCGAACATAGGAAGCGATACATACTCGGCCTCTCGGTCGAGCTGGGTGCGTTCAGGGGTTACGACAACACATCTCAATGGCATGATGACTACTTCTCTTCCATTTTCTTGGCTTGAGCTTCAGCTTGTTCGATGGATCCAACATACATGAAAGCTTGTTCTGGAAGATGATCCCATTTCCCGTCGCAAATTTCTTCGAAACTGCGAATGGTATCGGCAAGAGGAGTGATCTCACCCGGTTTACCGGTAAACACCTGAGCCACAAGGAAGGGTTGACTCATGAAACGCTCAATACGACGAGCTCGGTGAACGACGAGCTTATCATCTTCGCTTAGTTCGTCGACACCAAGAATCGCAATAATATCTTGCAGTTCTCGATACCTCTGAAGGATCGTTTGTACGCGTCGTGCAATCGTGTAGTGTCGATCTCCAACGTATTGAGGGTCAAGAATACGCGAGTTCGAAGCCAGTGGATCGATCGCTGGATAAATACCTTTTTCCGAAATGGAACGTTCGAGATAAATGAACGCATCCAATTGACCAAACGCGGTGGCCGGCGCGGGGTCAGTCGGGTCATCCGCTGGAACATAAACCGCTTGCACGGAGGTAATCGCACCTTTTTTGGTCGAGGTAATTCGTTCCTGAAGAGCACCCATTTCGGTTGCGAGAGTTGGCTGATATCCCACGGCGGATGGCATACGACCCAACAGAGCAGATACTTCGGATCCAGCTTGAGAGAACCGGAAAATGTTGTCCACAAACAGTAGTGTGTCGGCACCGGTGGAGTCACGGAAGTATTCCGCCATGGTCAGAGCGGAAAGTGCAACGCGAAGACGAGATCCTGGCGGCTCGTTCATTTGCCCGAACACCATGCAAGTTTGTTCAATAACCTTACGGCCGGTGTCACCGATTTCAGTGTCTTGCATTTCGAGCCAGAGGTCAGTCCCCTCACGGGTTCTTTCCCCTACTCCCGCAAACACGGAATAACCACCATGGCTGCTGGCGATACGAGCGATCAATTCCGTCAAGATAACCGTCTTTCCGAGTCCAGCACCCCCGAACAGACCCGCTTTACCACCACGAACAAAGGGAGTGAGGAGGTCGACGACCTTGATACCTGTTTCAAAAACCTCAGTGTTCGTTGAGAGCTCATTAACTGCGGGAGCTTCTCGGTGAATGGGCATGTGAGCATCGGCTTCAACCGGTCCACGCTCATCAATCGCATTTCCCAAAACGTTGAAAACGCGGCCCAAGGTTGCCGTACCAACAGGAACACTAACGGGATTACCGGTATCGACAACCTCCATTCCTCGCATCATGCCATCGGTACTACCGAGTGCAATCGCGCGTACCCGGCCGCCTCCCAGGTGTTGCTGCACCTCTCCAACCAAATCAATTTCCACACCCTTGTGGCTTGATTTGATTTCTACGGCGTTATAAATCGCTGGCATGTGGCCTTCGGGGAACTCAATGTCGAAGGTCGATCCAATGACTTGCGTGACGCGGCCAGTGTTCTTTTCGGTTGCGGTGGACATGATCGTGACTGAAAGAGTTAACGGTGGTCTTTATGATGTTGGATGACGAAATAAGTGGTTCAACGTTGGATAGGTTTAGCTCTTCAGAGCTTCAACACCACCAATGATCTCCATGATTTCGCCGGTAATTTGACTTTGTCGAGCGCGGTTGTAGGTCATCGAAAGCTGGTTGATCATATCACCGGCACTTTCCGTTGCACCTTTCATCGCGATCATTCGAGCTACCTGTTCGCTGACAGCAGCGTCGAGGAAGCACTTGAATAACTTAGCTTTAAAACTTGTCGGCACGACTTCTTCCAAAATGCTCTCTGCGGTGGGAAGAAACTCGTACTGGCTTGTGTTGCTGGAATCCCCTGACTCGCTGACTCCCGAATCACCGCCTTCGTCCAGTGATCCAAAAGGAAGTAAGGTTTCTATGGTCGCTTCTTGACGGCTCGTGCTAATGAATTTCGTGTAAACCACATCAAGCCTGTCAAATTGGCCCGTGATGTATTGCTCAAGAAAGCCTGAAGCAATTTTGTCGACCTCGTCGTATGCGGGTTGATCCTCAAACTGAGTGTAGTTGGCGGCGGTTTCGATCCCACGGAACTTAAGCCCGTTAATACCTCGTTTGCCGCTCACATCCACTGAGACATTACCAATCGTCTCCTTAAGATCGTGAATTCGAGGAACAGCCGCTCGCAATATCCCCGCATTGTAGCCGCCGCAAAGTCCTCGGTTGCTCGAAAGTACCAAGACTCGAACTGCTTTTGGGTTTTCTCGAGGCTGTAATAATGGGTGATCGACTTCCGTACCGGCGGCCGAAAGACTGCTGACTATCTGCGAGAGACGATCGGTGTACGCAGTCACAGCGTGCGCGCGATCCATCGCTTTCTTATATCTCGCAGTAGCGATCAGTTCCATTGTCCGCGTGATTTTGCGGATGTTACGGATCGACTTGCGTCGTTTATCGAGAGCGCGGGCGTTGGCCATCTGTCAGTGAACGCTTCAGCTTGGGGTGAAGGAATAAATAAACACGCGATCCAGTGATCTACTCAGCCTCTACTGGTTTGTAACCGCTCTTGAAATCATTGATGCAGGCTTCCAGTTTCTCAACTACCTCATCCGTTAAATCTTGAGCTTCATCGAGTAACTTGATCAAGTCACTGTGCTTGTCGTTGGCGAATTGAAGGAAATCAATCTCCCACTGTGGAACAGCTTTGACCGGAACATCATCGAGATGTCCTCGAGTTCCAGCAAACAGACTTAGCACTTGTTCGGTTACACTCATTGGTTTGTACTGAGGTTGCTTCAGTAATTCTACCATCCGATAACCGCGGTCAAGTTGTGCCTGAGTGGCCGCATCAAGGTCAGTTCCAAGCTGTGCAAAAGCTTCAAGGGCGCGGAAAGCGGCGAGGTCGAGACGCAGACCGCCAGCAACCTTTTTCATGGCTTTCACCTGAGCTGCTCCACCTACCCGCGAGACCGAAATACCCGCGTTCATCGCTGGACGAATACCAGCGAAGAACAGGTCGGGTTGTACGTAGATCTGGCCATCGGTGATGGAAATCACATTCGTTGGAATGTAGGCCGATACCTCTCCTTCCAGGGTCTCGATGATCGGGAGGCTAGTGATAGATCCACCACCCAGAGCATCGGAAAGTTTTGCTGACCGTTCCAGAAGACGGCTGTGACAGTAAAAAACGTCTCCCGGGTAGGCCTCACGTCCAGGTGGACGACGCATAAGCAGGCTCATCTGCCGGTAGGCGGTAGCTTGTTTGGATAGATCGTCGTAGACCACCAAAGCATGTCCACCGTTGAACATGAAATGTTCGGCCATCGAAGTTCCCGCATAAGGTGCGACGTACTGCAACGGTGCAGGTGCTGATGCTCCAGCCACGATTACAGTGGTGTAATCCATCGCTCCATTCTTTTCCAAAACGTCAACGACACTCGCTACTGCGGAGTCCTTTTGGCCGACCGCAACATAGAAGCATTTAACTCCTTTTCCCTTCTGGTTAAGGATCGCATCGATGGCGATGGCGGTCTTGCCCGTTTTACGGTCCCCAATGATTAACTCGCGTTGCCCACGTCCGATCGGTGTCATTGCATCGATTGCTTTGATACCCGTCTGCATTGGCTCGGTCACCGGTTGACGTTCTGCGACCCCGGTCGCAATCAATTCAACAGGTCGAGTGATATCGGTTTGCACCGGCCCCTTTCCGTCCAGCGGGTTGCCAAGTGGGTCGAGGACTCGGCCAATCACTGCATCACCAGATGGAACAGATAGGAGTGTTCCGAGTGCCTTGACTTCATCACCTTCTTCGATGCTGAGGTAGTCACCCAAAATAATGACACCAACGGAAGTTTCTTCTAGGTTGAAGGCTAGTCCGATGGCGCCGTTGGGAAACTCGACCATTTCCCCGGCCATGACACCGGAGAGGCCGTAAACACGGGCGATTCCGTCGCCAACCTCAAGCACTGTCCCGACTTCGCGGACGTCGATCTTACTGTCGAACTGCTCGATCTCTTGCTGCAAGACCGAAGCGATTTCGTCACTACTGAATTTCATGGGTCTGTTCGATGGATGATACGTGAACGCCGGTTTACCGGCGGTGATGAATGTTTTTCGTTAGTGAGTCTCTTATTCGAAGCCAGAAACTCATTTGGCTCTTTAGGATTCGCTGCTAAACGTACTCAGTTTTGAGCTTAGTTGACTTGAGAATCCAATTTTTGCTTTTCGCCCCAGCTTATCAAGCTGGTTGGCAACGCTACTATCAAACACACGGTCACCAATCCGGACGATCATGCCGCCAATCAGCTCGGTGTCCACGGTCTCATTCAATTTGACTTGTTTGTTGATCAAATCGCTGAGGCTTGATGAAATCTGGTTGCGTAGTTCCTCGGTTAGAGGAACTGCTGTCTTCACGGAAGCAACCACGCGACCCATCATTTCATCATGTATCGACTCGGCTGCAACGCGGACAGCTGCGATGTATCCCAAGCGGCCCCGGGAGGCCATGACTTTCAGAAACTTGATCAGAATCGGGTCAAACTGTTCACCAAAAAGCCGATCGATGACACGAACCTTTTCCGACTCATCTACCCTCGGCGAAGCAAACGCCGCTTGGAGCACGGAATTGCTCGCAAGATATTCGTCCACAAGCGAATTGAGCTGGTCGATTACCTTGTCGGCAACGCCCGCATTACTCGCAGCACCGATCAACGCCGCGGCATAGGTTTTACCCAGTTCCTCAGCGCCGGTGTCGAGCACCGTCTCGTGTTTCTCGGCTTCACTCATCGAATGATTTGCTTCTGTTGCTTTTCGGATGGACTAATTGTTGCTAGGGAGTCTTTCCAGCGACTTGCGGATCAGGTCAGCGTGGTCGTCAGCCTTAAGCTCGCGTCCGACCACCTGCTTGGCAACCTGAATCGCCATGTCAGATGTCTGACCTGCCAGTTCAGAAATCGCCACCTTCTTGGCCGTATCGATTTCGTTCACGGCACGCTCTCTCTGACGGTCGGCCTCAGCTTTCGCGTCCTCTACGATTCGCTGTCCTGCGGACTCAGCATCCTTTCGAGCTGAAGTCAACATTTCTTGGACTTGATTCGCTGCTTCATCCAATTTGGCTTGGTAGTCTGAAAGTAAAGCCTTGGCATCTGCGTTGGCCTTTTCCGCCGACTCCAAATCGTCTTGAATCTTTTCCTCTCTCGCCTGAAGACCGCCGAGGATGGCTGGCCAGACAAACTTGGCTAGGATGCTGAAAACACCCGCAAAAATAAGGAGATTGATGACCGCGGAGCCAACATCAATCTGCAGCAGGGGAGGAAGTTCTTCCTCTCCATGCCCATCTCCTGCGTGCGAATGATCATCCGCGGCGTGCGCGGTCGGCGCATCCGCAGTTGTCTGCTCATCTGCTGAAACAGAAGAAACAAATAGCGGTATCAAAAGCAGAGCCATGGCTGCCGTTAGGCAAAAGCGTCCAGCATGAATCAACATGGAATCGCCCTTTAGGGTATTCGTTGAAATCGGTCCAAACGGATGGGTTGAGGTAACGCGATCTGATCACCACTGATCAACGGCTCTTCAGTTCGAACCGATTGAATAGTGAGATAAAAGCTCAGCGATACTACGAGAGGATGAGCATCAGGATCAGTGCGATCACGGAAACACCTTCGACGAGAGCTGCGGAGATCAGCATCTGAGTCGAAATGGTTCCGCTAGCTTCTGGCTGACGCGAAATCGCATCAACGGCAGCGCTACCAATACGTCCAATACCGAGGCCTGCGCCAAGGATCACCAATCCCATGCCGATGCCTTTACCGAAGATCCCGATACCAGCGCCTTCTGCTGCTTGGGCCAAAATCATCGCAAAATCTAACATCTTTGCTTCGCTCCTGAGGTAATTCTCATGTGTCGGCCAGAACGATAACTTCGTGACTGACCAAAAGTGGAAAGGGTTAATTCAATAAACTATCGGGTTGTCCAGTGAAGTGTATGACTTCCTTGGACGCTGTTTTGCTTGTTGAGGACTAGGAAGGTGTACTCATGGGAGTGATCCGACTTGGATCCATGACCTTATCCAAATCCATGTTGTCTTCGTCACTGTAAGGATCATGTTCGTCGTGTCCGTGGTCATCTCCGTGATGAGTAGCAACCATGGAGATGAAAAGCACAGTGAGGAATGTAAAGATAAAGGCTTGAAGGCAGCAGATGAACACTTCAAGAAGCGTGAGTACGATTCCGCCGATGATGACAGACAACCCTACCCCATACGCTAAAGAATGGGATGCTTCTCGGGCGACAAAGACCAGTCCAACAAAAGCTGCAATGACCAGGTGCCCACTCATCATGGTACCGAAAAGCCGCATCGCCAAAACGACGCATTTAATCAGCAATCCCATCCACTCCAGAACGTAGAGCGGAATTCCGATGAGCAACATTTTCGGATCACCCCAGCCCAACGGATTGAAATGAGCCAAAAACGCCTTGAGCCCGGTTTCTTTGATACCAATGTATAAAATCGCGATGAAGCTCATCATGGCGAGCATTGCATTGAGCGACAGATTGCCCGTGGCACTACCGCCCCAATGTGAAAGGTGGCTATCCCCGGAGGCCAATTGGAGAAAGTATCCGATTGGAATCAAGCCAAGTAAGTTGGCAAAAAGTACAAAGAAAAAAACCGTCCAAATGTAGAAGATGTACTTGTCGGTTAAGCCATGCAAGTTTGGCCGTGCAATCTCATCGCGAACGAATGTGCACATGGTTTCAAACAATTGTGCGACTCGACCGCGAGTCCGGTATGCATCGAGGCCGCTTCCTGAGGGCTTCACTCGCTTTGCGACATGCCAGAAAGTGAAAATCACAACTACTGCCGTGAATAGCGTCATCGAGAGATGGTTCGTTATATAGAAACCATAAACTCCATCGACAACATTCAGAGCTGGAATATCTCCTTCGCCCACGGCAACCTCGAACAGAGGCTCGGAATGCAGTCGATGAGGGACCGCATGGCTCAGTGGATCGGCAGCAGCAAGTGGAAGTTTCATTCCGTTAAACGCTGACTCTTATTGGATAAAAATTCAGTGATTTCATTGGTGGTCAGACGGATCGTCGCCGGGAGACCCTTTGATGGATCATTGTCTAACCTTTTTTACTTCTGCGGCAACAGCATGAGTGGTAATGACTGATAAAACGACGTACCAGAGAATTACTACAAAAGCCACACTTTGATCCGCAGACGCCATTTGATAACGACCCAACACAAACAGTGCAATGGTACCAGCAAACCGAATTATGATTCCGGTTAACAAAGTTCCATTGATCGGTTCCGCTGCGGCCGTCAGCTCGTTGGAATGTAACCGATCGTCGTCTTGCACCCTATCTGCCAGAGCCAGGGGAAGGACGTTCAGGTAACTCACCAATAAGCTTCCAATCGACAACAGAAAATAGTCTCTATCTCTGATGCTTTCTAGGACCTCTTTAGGAAGGAACCAGGCTCCCGCTAAGTAGATGCAGAGAAACACCGCCAGCCAGCCAAGGCTAATTCGTCTCAGAATCCTCGGTGTTGTGCCACGACTTAGTCGCTGAAAGCTGGTGCTCCGCAAGTCCATCTGCTGGAATCCTCCAACCTTCCGTATTGAATAAGAGACTTACTGATTGGCCTGTATTTGGCGAACGAACTGTACCATACCGCCGACAAATCCCATCAAGGTACCCGCTGCAGTAAAGTACGGCATATTGGTTTGTGTCCAACGGTCTATGCCCAACCCGAGGATAGCGGGAATGATCGCAAATCCCGCCAATTCCATCCCTGCGCCAATCAGGCGGTTGGAGGATCTAACTTCATCTGCTCCATTACGTTTCGGTTCTTCGGTCGTTGGTTTCTTGCTCATCGCACTCTTGGATTCACCGTTAGGTGTTTGAGGGTAATCTTGGTCGGTGCGTTGAGGCTTCATCGTAAAGTCAGGGTTGATCTGGCGTGGCAGAATATAAAGT
>JAAXIK010000010.1 GCA_012270385.1 Rubripirellula sp.
ACGCCGCTAGCCTCTGGCATCAAGAATCTTTCAGTGAAGAATCCCTGCGTTCTGGCCTTCAAGGTAAGTCCAGACCACTTTTTACTCGGGCGTAACTTCTATGAGTTTGGGAGCAGCTGGATCTTTCCTGCCGGCGGCATAACTCGTAATCACGTAATTGCCATTCGGTAAGATTTGGGCTCCACACGGATCTTGTAGCCAAGCACCGGGGAGATCCTCATTCGTCAATGTCCAGATGACATCTCCTGCTGCGTTAAAGTTCATCACACGGTTCCCATTGGTGCAGCAAACTAGAGTCTGACTGGACTGGTGTCGAATTGCAGTAAATGGCCAAGTATGAATGCGATGCTCTTCATCACCGGGTAAAGTGGTATCCATTTTCGCAAGAATTGTCCCCTGAGCGTCGTAATGCATGACAGCAAAATTGAGCAAGTGTGGCACTAGGTAAGTACCGTCACTTAGCTTGCGTGCCATACGGGTCTGCATGTGATGGTTCTCTTTCTGGCAAGAGAGCTCAAACATCACGCGGGTCTCACCATCAGGGCCCAAGTCGATGAGCTGTGGTTTCGCGCCCGCCTCAGTCAATACGTATCCACCATCAGCAAGCGGTTGGGCGCTGTTGATTTCGCTCTGAGTACCCTTCCAGATTAAAAACTCTTCACCCTCCTTGGTGACTTTCACCACTGCGCCACCTGGGTATTTACTGGATCGATTCAGGGTAAGAATAATCGAGCCGTCTTCGGTGACATATCCATCTCGGGTTGCTGAAGGATAGGTCCAGCTCTTCGTTCCATCGGCTTCCATGATGTAGGTCTGCGAGCCGCAGGCGAGGAAGCGATGGCTTATCTCCGCTGATCGAGCTTGCTGGGAAAGTGAGGATTGCCCAAGGAGACAAGAGACAAACACTAACACTTGAAGGATGAATCGCATACTTTTTCTCTATGAGGGTGAATCACGATAATTGCATATCAGAAGAAAAGTTTAGCCGATAAATATCAAGAGCGGTAACTGGAGCTAAAGCATTCGCAAGGCGAAGATGGGTGATGCAACCGACTGGTTTTCCATTGACAACTCACTTGCAGCAAAACGGCAGCCCATTCACTCCGGTAATCAAGGTCGTTTAGCCGAGCTTACTCAAACCTGATCAATCACCCCGGTGCTGTCAGCAAAGGATTTCACGGGCATACCCAGTCGCTTGAGCATTGTCAGGTAGAGATTTGACAGAGGTAAATCCTCACCTTTTGCTTCATCTTGCCAAGGTTCTCGTTTTCCGAGCCAAGGACCACCTTGGAAATTCATTCCCGCATGATTGATGTACTGACCGTGTTTAAAACCAAGATTCTTACCACCGGCTAAAATCAACGGATAATTTCGTGACAAATGGAAAGCGCTAGAAGCTGAACCGAAAAACGTGAGTGTGTTATCCAACATGGCTCCCTCACCATTGGGTTCAGGGGTTTCACGCAGTCGCTGCAGGAATCGGCCATATTCTTCATTGAGGAAACCACAGTAGATGGCAAATCTTTCCCATCCACCGGTTTCTTTCGTTTCATGTGACAGTTGATGGGCAAGATTGAAGCCAACAGCGCGGGCTAGATGATCACTACGCCCGACTCCATTTTCACGGCCGATCTGATAGGTTGCCACCCGGGTCGAATCCGTTCGGAATGCGAGATAGATCAACTCAAACATCGTGCGCAGATATTCTCTGGGCTCGTCCGTAGTCAGCTCCAGATTCAGATCCTCACCATCCACCTGCGGTAACGGCGTACTCAACCAACGCTTTGCCTTCTCTGCTTTCACCTCAGCTTGTCTTACTGAATCCAGATACTCGTCCAGCGATTGACGATCCTCGCTAGAGAGTGATCGTCTCAGCTGTTGAGCATCCGCAAGAAGCTCATCCATGGCGCTTTGATTGAAAGAAAGTCGTTTTGCGGAATCCGCATCACTGGTTACAAACAGACGATCAAAAATCTGTTTCGGTCGGTGCTCGGCTGGAATTGGCCGCCCATGCTGATCAAAGGAAAGTGTGTGTGTACCACGCGCCGTTCCCGTCCCACCGTCTGTTGACATGACTAATGATGAAAACCGCGTCTCATCGCCTATGTGATTAGCATAAACCTGATCCAATGAAATGGAGTTCTGGTACTCTCGGTCTCCACCACCGGTGAGTGCAGCAGTCAGGAATTGATCCGCGTTATTGTGTCCGTGGACACTGCGTGATTTTGGATGAGAAAAGCCTGACAAAACAGTGAGTTCATTTCGAAGAGCCTCCAAGGGCTCCATACACTTCGTGAACTTGAAGTCATCACCTGCACCGTGCGGAAACCATGCCCAATCTTGAAATGCTGGATCCTCCGGCAAAGGCATCGGTACGCCATCCGGAAAATAGAAGCAGGCTAATCGCTTTGGACTCTGCGCTTCCTCTGAAGCCTTCACCGAGTGATTTAAGGACGCGAAACCGGGCAGTGCCAACGCATAACCCGCACCACGTAGAAACCTTCTTCGATTCAATCTGTGGAATTCACGAATCATGATCACATCCTCTTCATGCAAAAATAATGCAGGCTAGGTTTATTCAATATTAAATCACACAAAAGCGGATCACCATTGTAGAAAGAGATCACTTTCGACAATCGCGAGGATCACTTCCTGGAGGCCATCGCCCTGAGATCGAACTTCAGCAACGATTTGCTCCACCCCACTTTGATCTGCAAACGTCAGAGCTCTCCCGAGGGAATAAGCTAAGATTTTTTCGACGACTGCTTGAGCCAACTGATCCTGTCGATTCATCAACAGGAAGCGTTTGAGTCCTTCGATTCCCTCTAGCTTCTCTCCATTGAATAGCTCACTTTCCGAATCCACAGGTTTACCATCGATTGAAT
>JAAXIK010000249.1:0-9857 GCA_012270385.1 Rubripirellula sp.
CAGATGTGAGTGCTTGGCACTCCTGCGAGAATTCACTTGAGTGCAGCAGGTGGGTGTGAATGGCTTTGGGTTCGGCACGATGATCGTTGGGGTCCGTTGCGGCGGGTGAAGCCTTTGGGGGAATAGGAGGGCTCGTTTGTCTCCTCCTATCGATTGTGCTCCTTTGGTATCTGGGCGTTGGACTTCGAAAGGAGTAAGATTCGATCTATGACACCAATGATGCGACAGTACCACGAGGCGAAGTCAGCGTGCGGAGACGCACTGCTGTTTTTTCGCATGGGTGATTTCTATGAGTTATTTTTTGATGATGCCAAAATTGGAGCAAAGATTCTTGGATTGACGCTCACGAGTCGAGATAAAGATAGCGAAAATCCTACCGCGATGGCCGGCTTTCCCCACCATCAGCTAGATGCCTACTTACAAAAGTTAATTCGAGCTGGATACCGAGCCGCAGTCTGTGAGCAGGTTGAAGATCCCAAGCTGGCAAAAGGTCTTGTAAAGAGGGAAATCACTCGAGTTGTTAGTGCAGGCACGTTGACCGATGATGGCTTGCTTGATCCTCGCGAAACCAATTACGTCGCTGCAATCTGTTTCACAAGGCCCACTGGACGCGGAGAAGATCAGTCGCAGGTCGGAATTGCTTGGGCTGAGCTTTCGAGTGGACGTTTCGAAGCAGGGGTTTTTCCTGCGTCACGCGTTGAGGATGAATTGGAGCGTATTGGACCTGCCGAGGTACTATTCCGAGAGGATGATACGAGCTTCTCTCCCGACACCACAGCCACCTGGTCTTGGACGGCAAGACCCTCGTGGTCATTTGCTGAGGATGCATCAGTAGAAATCCTTCAAAAGCAATTTGAGGTTCATAATCTTGAGGGGTTTGGCTTTGAGCCAACCGATATGATTGCGATTCGTGCGGCTGGAGCAGCTCTGTCCTATCTTCAGGAGACTCAGCGTGCCGGCTTGGATCATTTTCGATCTCTCACCGCTCATCAGAGAAGCGGTTTTTTGCAGATCGATGCAGCGACTCGACGAAGTTTGGAGGTGAGTCGAACACTTCGAAGCGGTTCAAGAGAGGGCTCTCTTCTAGGCGTGATGGATCGCACCAACACATCAATGGGATCTCGGCTTTTAGCTGATTGGATTGCTGCTCCGTTGATTGACCGTACTGCGATCGCTTTGAGACAGGATGCAGTTGAAGAATTGATTGGGGATGTAAACGCGCGTTCGGAAGTGCGAAATGAGTTGAAGAAGACTTATGATCTCACTCGATTGCTTGCCAGAATCGCCACCGCACGCACCGGGCCACGTGACCTCCAGCAGGTAGCTTCCACTCTTACAAGTCTGCCTGAATTGAAGCAGTATCTAAAAGACCGTAGCAGCAGTCGCCTGAATTCGATTGAATCCAATTTGCATTTGTGTCCTGATTTGAGAGATCGCTTGGAGCAAGCTCTGTCAGATGACTGTCCGGTCTTTGCATCGGATGGCAATTTCATTCGAACCGGTTTTGATCCAGAACTTGATCAGCTACGAGAATTGGCTAAAGGCGGAAAGGAGTGGATTGCCTCCTACCAGCGGCAGCAAATGGATGAGACAGGAATTCAAAATCTGAAGGTAGGATACAACAAGGTTTTTGGGTATTACCTTGAAGTTACCAACGCTCACAGGGATAAGGTCCCGGATAGCTTTATCAGAAAACAGACGCTGAAGAACTGCGAGAGATTCATTACTCCCGAATTAAAGGAGTATGAAGAGACCGTTTTGGCAGCGGATGAGAAAGCGATGGCGCGCGAACAATCGATTTTTCAGGAGTTGCGTGATTTGACCCATCGGAACCTACCCATTCTGCAAGAGGTTGCCGCGGCTATCGCAGAGTTAGATGTTTACGGTTCGTTATCCGAACTTGCTGCTCAGCGTTTATGGGTGCGACCCGAGTTAAGTGAAGATTCGATTCTGAAAATCGAAGGAGGGCGTCACCCGGTACTCGACGTCACTTTGCCACAAGGTGAATTTGTTCCGAATGATTGTTTCCAATCTCCAGAGTCGGGAATGATACTACTTATTACTGGTCCTAATATGGCTGGTAAAAGTACATACATTCGTCAAGTCGCGTTGATTACCCTGCTAGCTCAAGCAGGTTCTTATGTTCCTGCGGATTCCGCCCAAGTAGGGATTGCAGATCGTATTTTTGCGAGAGTCGGCGCCAGCGATGAGCTTAGTCGTGGACAGAGCACTTTTATGGTGGAAATGGTGGAGACCGCCCGGATTCTTAACACGGCATCTTCGCGAAGTCTTGTAATTTTGGATGAAATTGGACGGGGTACCAGTACCTATGACGGATTGTCATTAGCTTGGGCCATTACTGAGCATCTCCACGAACAGATTGGAGCACGAACCCTTTTTGCAACGCACTATCACGAGTTGACTCAGTTGGAAGAATCATTACCCCGGGTTGCCAATTGGAATGTTGCAGTAAAAGAATGGGACGACGAAGTGGTGTTCCTGCATCGAATAGTGCGCGGCGGGGCAGACAAGAGTTATGGTATTCATGTTGCGAGGCTCGCGGGCATACCGCGAGAGGTCAATGAGCGGGCGAAAGATGTTCTAGCTCAGTTGGAAGCAGATCACCGTGACGCACTCGACCGGCCTACTATCAAAACACCTGGTATCGCCGAGGCTTCTAGCCAATACCAATTGACGCTTTTTGGCATTGCCGATCATCCACTCTTGGAGCAGATTCAAAATCTTGAAGTCGATTCGATGACGCCAATGGAAGCGATGCAGTTTTTGCATCAAGCCAAGAAAGATCTTAAAAATAAAATTTCGCCCTGATTTCTTACTCGGTTTTGACTAGTCAATCTTTGCAGGCTTGCCTGATCTACCAAACGTGTGAATCCTCAACGAGTTTTTGGTATTCCTGCTGCAAGAGGCTGGCTAGCTCACGAGTGAGCTTTTTATTTTTTCCACTTAGATTGTTCTGCTCAGATACATCAACGCTGAGGTCGTAGATTTCAATATTCGTGAGCTTTGCATCCCGGACCAACGGTAGTGATTCCGCGGTCAGGTTCGTCAGTTTTTTGACAGAGCCTTCATTGAGTTTTGCCAGAACTTTCCATTGTCCATATCGCATCGCAACTCTGGCGTCATTAATAGCGTTGTAGTACGCCCAAACTAAGGGTTTCTTTCGAGAAACATTTTTACCGAGTAACAGGCTCTTGATAGAAATGCCATCAAGCTCTGGTTCTTTTGGAATTGTAAGTTGTGCGAGTTCACAAAAAGTTGGAAGCAGATCAAGCGACGAGATTGGCGTGTTATTCGTTGATCCAATCATATCTTCGGGCAGATGACCTTTCCAACTCATGATCCCGGGTACACGAAAACCTGCTTCGGTTGTGTGTAGCTTCATCCCTCGAAGCGGTCCTGGTTGTCCATAAGAGCGATTGGCAGATCGGTATCGGTTCAGGGTTTCCGGCCCATTATCAGATGTGAATACAATGATTGTGTTGTCCAGAAAATTCAATTCCTCCATTGCTGCTGTCAGTTTTCCCACCGCCAAGTCCATGTTTTCAACATTTGCGAAGTATTCGGCTTCATCATTCGATCTGGCAACGCTCTGATAGGTATTCACGATAGCACTCGGCGACGCAATGGGCTCGTGAGGTTCATGGAAGGCGACAAACAGAAAGAATGGAGAATCACTCTTTTTTCTCGTCAGCCAATCAATTGCCTCGTCGACGATGATCTGACAGCTAAAGCCCTCAATGAGTCCTGTTGCTCGGCCATTTCGAACGAAGTTGTCTGGATTCTTATGAGTAGGTGAGGCGTTGTTTTGAGTAGCAAACCAATGATCAAAACCAAAATCGCCCGGTTGAGGTTGCTGGGGTTGGTTAAACGCAGAATTGCAGTGCCACTTTCCCACTTGGCAGGTTTCGTAACCCGCAGGTTTAAGGTGTTGAGCAATTGTTTTTTCACTGTTCCGCATGTGAACGAGGTGACGCTTGTTTGGGACCGGCTTACCCGCGCTGGGGATCCAATCATAGACACCCGCTCGATTTGGGCTTCTACCCGTGAGTAATCCGACTCGAGATGGGGAACAGACCGGTGCTGCTGAGTAGCAGTCAGTGAAACGAATTCCATTAGCGGCTAGTTGGTTCAGGTGCGGCGTCTGAATCGCTGGGTGTCCGTAGCACTCAAGGTCACCGTAGCCAAGGTCATCACACAGAATGACGACGAAATTTGGAACTTCGTTTTGTGCGTTCGTATTTGCGCTAAATGCGGACGCCAGTAAGAGTGTGGTGATGAATACAAGGTTCCAGCAGATGTTGTTCATGTTTTGGCAGATGATTTGGATGATGATTAGGAGTGTTGGTGGCTTTTGAGTGATTACCGGTCTTGAAGGAATTGAAGTAGGGACATCACTTCACCATCGGATAGTCTATCGAGCAAGCCCTCAGGCATCGATGAGACATTGGATATCTTCATTTCTTTAATAAGTTCATGCTCAATCCGCATGGTTCTACCCTCAGCAGTGCTGATTGTAATTCCATCAACACTTTCGTAGATCGGAATTCCCTCCACGCGTTCACCGTCGTTGGTGATGATGATGCGCGATTGATATCGATCCGGAATAGTATGGCTCGGGTCGTAAATAGAACGCAGTAAATCTGACGGGCCAAAGCGTTTTGCAATACCCTCAAGTCGTGGTCCCAATGCTCGACTACCCTCATGACATTTCTTGCATTGTTGCGTTTCATAGATTTCGGACCCTCGGTTGATATCACCTTCTGATTTCAGAATGAGGTCGGCGCGATTATTCCATGAAAGTACTGAAGGCGATTGCTGAGGCCGTGGGGGAATTTCAACTTCCAGACGCTTCAAGCCATCTCTTACACGTTTTCGGATTTCTTGGTTGCTCGACCATGCTTCCGCCTTCAAGACATCGACGTCACTGAGCCTTGCGTCATTGGCCAATGCAATCATACCCGCTTCAAAAGTTTCAGGCGCTGCAAGCCATTGACGCATGTATGGCCTTGGGACAACGTCGTTGCCGCGAGCGATGAAGCCAGCAATCTGAGGTTGGTTACGCAATGATTCATTGCGTAACATGCGATTTCGTGCCCTCTCGAGGTTTTCTGGATCCATTCGCTCCATCCAAACTAAATCGGAGGCGTTCCCAAAATCGACGTGAGCCACAAGACGACTTGGAAGTAATGAATCTCGGTACCTTAATGCTTCAAATAGCTCTGAGATTCTCAGTGGCCAATGTCGATCCGTTTTCAAGTTCAACTTATCGATACCACGTACCGTCCTGAGCATTTCATCAGCAATTTCCTCCGTCTGTGTATCTGTTCTTTTCGATGGAATTCGCGCAATTGCAATTAAGCAATGGAGTTTCAATATGGGCGATTCTGCAACTTGGAGTTCGTCTACGAGTCGCTCGATCACATCATTGCGTTCGGGTTCCAAGACGGCGAGCGTGCGAATCATTTCTGCATGCACTGCACTGTTTTTTCGATAATGCTCTAGATTGTCGAGCAAAATGTCAGTCACTCGGTTGATCTGCTGAGGGTTGATCTGTGGACGAATCCGGCCTCGGTATCCATCAAAAACGGGCGTAACTTGGGTTTTTCCCCGTGCATCTTTGGGGTCTCCTTTTCCAAGGCCCCCAACACTCTCTATCAGCAGAGCGAGGGGTTCGAGCCAGTGGGTGCCGGATTCAACGCAACGTTCTATTTCGAGGATCGCAAGATTTGAGGACGTATTGTCGAGTTGTGGTGTTTTTTGACGTCGTAATTGAATGAGCCGTTGTTTTATTTCGGAGTTCTTGACTTGGCTTGGATGAGTATTCGTGCTCTTGGGAGGTGGCTGGTTTTTTTTAGATTTCTGGGTAGGAGTTTTGTCTAAGAGAGAGTTTACTTGTTGAGGCGTTTTGGAATCGATCATGTAGATGCCTCCTCGAGTCCCACGACCACCGACGCTGACGATGATACGGCCATCGCTAAGGGTCTCGATATCTGTCAGTGCGAAACCCGAGTAATCATTCGGCTGGGCAACCAATTCCACTTCTCCCGAATCCGACAGATGAAGGAGACGGCCGAATGTCCAGTCACAGACGAAGGTTCCACCGTTGAATCGCGCAGGCAAACGGTTTCCACGCGATCGTTTGACACCCGTCGGGGAACCTCTTCCCAGTTCAGCGATCACCCTTGGCATTTCAGGGTCGTGATTGGGTCTTTTCCAGCTTCGTGTAACCCAACCAGCATCATCACTTGGGGAAATTTGAAATACACGGGTGGGGAGGTACCAAGGTAAAGACACATCCCTTTCCCCATCGCTGTCATAAGTGACGAAATCTCCATTATCCAGAAAGTCAAAGTCATATGCATTTCTGAGTCCATGGGCAACAACCTCGCGTTGCTTCCAGTTCGAAGAAAACCTCCAGATCATTCCTGCTCTAGGCTTGCTAATCAGAGGGTCCTCTGAATTCTGAAGTTCCATCATGGAATCACAATCATTCCCAACAATCAAATACCAGTGATTGTCCTTGCCTCTTCTTAATGCGTGGGCCTGATGCTCACCTCCGGTGGGAAGCTGGAGATGTTTAAGCTTTCGGGTAGCGGCGTACATTTCATTGGATTTGAATTGAAGCTCCCAAATTCCCGCGTCAGCTACAACGTATAGAGATTGATTTTCAACGTGTAAGCCTTGCGGAGCTTGTTTTAAATCTTGTGTCACATTGGTGATCGTCTCGTATTGATTGTTTTTCAAGTCCAGTGTCAACATTCGAATGTATTTGGGGCCTCCCGCGAAGATTCGGTCTTGGCTATCCACGGTGATGCACGTGCAGTCGGGAACCTCGGTATCTGAAGCAATCTGGTAGATCACAAGATCTTGAGCAAGATGGAAGCGATTGCTGATATCTGCCGCTTCGGTTTTCACGCTTAAGAAAAGCCACCACAGAATGGGTGCTGAAAGAAGAAATGATATAAGTTTGCGACGTTGATGCATGATGGAATCGCGGCGGTTTATTCGTCGAACGGGCGGAATGAACATTTTGAATGCACGGTCAGAGTTGCTAAGTTCTGCTATGGAATCCCATTCGAATAAGGGTAAGGAATTCTTTCCAACTTGATCATAGCGAGTACCGCCATGTGAATCACGCGGTTCATGCAGAATGGGTGCATTGTCTCGTATGATGGATAAACCGTAAATTGGGAGAACTGTTTACGCCATGTATCATTCCAATTTCACTGGATCCTTCGGGGATAGCTGATGAGAATCTACTTTGGGTTGTCCTTATTGCTCTGCATGACATTTTCGGCTCTGAGTCAATCGCCAAAGGCTCCCTCTTTGAAAAACTGGAAACGTCATGTGATAGATGATTCATCACGTGGGGCAGATGGAACTCGTCTGGCTGATATCAATGGTGATGGTCTGCCAGATATTGCGACGGGTTGGGAGCAGGGTGGTGTTTCCCGGGTCTGCATACACCCTGGTTATGAAAATGCAAGAATGCAGTGGCCTTCCGTAACGGTGGGGTTGGCTCAAGATGTTGAGGATGCGGTGATCATTGATCTTGACGCGGATGGAGCTAAGGATGTTGTCAGTTGTTGCGAAGGCACGAAGCAATCCATCGTGGTGCATTGGAGTAATGGCGGAAGCTCGTTGGATTCCAACTCTTGGATCACTACCGAAGTGCCAGCATCTCAAGGGATGTTCCGTTGGATGTTTGCAACGCCAATGGATGTAGATGGTGATGGTCGTATGGATCTTGTTGCTGGAGGCAAGGGAGCCAAGTCGAAGTTAGGTTGGTGGAAGATCCCTGAAGAGGCGAGGGATACTTCGAAGTGGCGATGGTATCCTCTGAGGAATATGGGTTGGTTAATGTCACTCGAAGTGGCTGACATGAATGAAGATGGTTATCTCGATTTATTATTTACCGACCGGAAAGGCGGAGAGAGTGGTCTGTTCTGGCTTGAGAACCCCGGTCCCATACGCGCAAATATTCTTGAAGCATGGACTCAACATCAGGTGGGAGGATTAGGTGAAGAGGTCATGTTTTTCAGTCAAGGGAACCTGGACGATGATCCGGAGACAGAGATTGTAGTGGCAGTGCGTCCAAACCGACTTCTCATTTTTGATCCTGAGCAGGATAAGGCTCGTCGATGGAAGCGAATGGAGTTGTTGACACCTACAAATTATGGAACACCCAAAGCGACCGCTGTTGCAGACTTTAACCTGGATGGGAAGAGTGATCTTGTTTTCTCCACAGAAAACGCAAGCGAACCCAAAATGGGTATCGGTCTATTTGTTGCTTCCTCCAATCCTGAAGTCGAATGGTCTCTGCAGTCAATCAGTGGTGTAGATGGCGTCAAGCATGACATCGTCGTGCCAATCGATTTAGATGGAGATGGTGACCTCGATATTCTGACTTGCGAGGAAGTAAAGAACTTGGGTGTGATTTGGTATGAGAATCCCGCCATAAGCTTGTCGAAATAACTGCTGCATGCTTTTCAGCTTACTCATGACTCGGCTTTTTCAGCTTGTTCCAAAAAGTCTCTGACTTGTCCGAGGTGGTCGTAGGATCGGTCAATGCAAAGATTGATCTCGTCAATGTATCCGTCAGCCGCAGCAGACCAGGCTCGATTGATACTGCGTTCGGCCGATGCGAATTCGGTCATCACGTCTGCGTAGGTTTTTAAGTCAAAACGTTGCATGATCGCTTGGCGAGAATTTGCAAAAGCAGCAAAACGTTCCGTGCAATTTCCTTCTATCCATTGAAGGGTATCTTGAGGTAGACGATGTCGTTCTTTTTTTGCCTCCCCCAAAAGTTTGAGTAGTTCAACTACTTGATTGGACACCATTTCATAAGCCAAGGAACTATTGCCATCACCTGTTGTACCATCGCCTGCGGGTGTTTTTTTGCTGATTGCGATTCCAGCAAAGCCGACGGCAAGAGCAGGGATATAAACGGTCCAGGGGATCGTTTGCCATTTATTCGCCTGTTCGAGATTGATTACTGAAACGAAGGCGGCGATGAGGAATCCAATTCCGAGGAAGAATCTCCCTGTCAGACGACTAAGAGGAAGTCTTTGTTGATCAGATTTTAATTCAGATGCATTCATAATGATGTCTTCAAAAAATGTTCTGAGAGAGTTCTCTAGGCTGTGATGCTAATTTCAAAACACAAATGAGTGTGCGAGGACGAAGTTCAGTGAATCCATAATGGATTGCATCGCCGTCTCTTCGCTTGCGTTACTTCCCGCTACGATTTTGACGAGAGCATCACCCACACCGATCAATGCTTCACCCACAATCAAGCCGGCTGCAATCGGTATCCCCGTTTCGGTGCTCCATTTTTCACCTAGTTTCTTGTCCGCCAAGAGACGTAGGATGTTGCCAACCGTATAGGTCATTGCAATTTGAAAAGGCATGTAGAAGCCAAGAGCAATCAAAACACCAACACCCCCTAGGCCACTGAGGGCAAGGAGTAAGCCAAGTCCAGCTCCAGCGGTGTAGCGATACGTCGGTACATCTCCACTAAGAATCCCCTCGGTCACGGATGCAAGAGCTTGAGCTTGAGGGGCAGGTAGTTTGTCTGAACCAATCTCGTATTGTTCGTTGAGCAAGATCATCAGGAAAATCACAATGATGGGACCTAGCCAGGCACCAACGAATTGCGCGAACTGCTGACGTCTCGGTACCGCACCGACCAGATAACCCGATTTGAGGTCTAGCATCATGTCGCTGGCTTGAGAAATTGCGAGGCAGATCGCGGCTCCAACCAGCATCGCACTCACAACCGTTTCTGCATTCGAAAGGCCACCATTACCAATGACAATCAAAATGGTGACTGCGAT
>JAAXIK010000249.1:9867-13677 GCA_012270385.1 Rubripirellula sp.
CGTCAGGCCCGACACAGGGCACCAGTACGATCTCCCAAGAAATTCCGCGACAACCACTCCCGCGACCCACACCCAGGCTGTCCCGAGGATAGCCATTGCAAACGCCCTTCCGAGTGATATTTCTTCCACTGAGAAGTACGCGATCCCAACCATCACCAATGCTCCAACTCCGATGGCAGTGTAAAGCAATCGAATGGGCATCTCATCGCTACTACGTCCAGTGAGTTTGTTTTGCTTCGCAGCTGCATTCATCGACCTTAACGCAGTGGCGATCAATGGAAACGACGCCGCGATGCCTCCAACCGCAGCGCCGACCAACATGCCAATTCCCAAGGGGCGATAAAGTTCCAATCGCATGGTGTTGGGTTCGTTCACTAATTCAGATACCCCATCACTACCAAACTGAGATAGCATCGGTGATAGGAGGAAGTAACAGAGAAAGCCACCGGCACCAAACCAGAATCCACCTTTGCCGGATAGAAAACCAACACCGATGGTCATCACGGAGAGGTAAAAGGTAATATTCAGCATGGAGGGTAGACCCAGTTGGGACCCCATATCCCAATCGTGACTTTCTGGTAGCAAGAGAATCACTAAGAGATGGCTGACTCCGGAGATAACCGCCCCTGCTAATAGCAAACCCGCTTTACGCACCCCAGCACCAGGCGATTTCAGAATCGTTGCCACCGCAATTCCACCTGGGTAGGCGAGTCGGTCGAAATCAATCATCTGTTTCCGGAGCGGGATGACAAAGGCTAGACCTAATACACAACCTGTAATGCAGGCAAGAATCATCAGCGGAATATTGAAATCCGCTACACTCTCCATTCCCGAAGTGCGGCTGAGAATGAATAAAGCTGGTACCGAGAACATGATGCCGGAGGAGGCGCCGTTGACAGCCGATGCAATCGTTTGATTGATATTGTTTTCGACGATGCTGGTTCGGCGGAGGACGCCTCGCAAGACACCCCACCCAAGAATCGCGGCGAGTTCGGATCCCTCAATCGCAAATCCTAAAATGAGAGCTGCATAGCCAATGGAAACAGCGATCAGTGCCCCGATCGCCCACCCGACGAAGATCGCGGTCCAAGTGAATTCGGGATAAGGACCCCGTCGGATACCTGTCCCAGCATCGGGTGAGGGAGTATCTTCTTTTGAATTGCTCATCAAAGAGCTTCTCCTTTGCTCTTGCGACCCCTGGCTTTCGTGAAGATGGGTATCGCGGACTAAGTAAGCCTGAACTTCCCCAAGTAAGTAATGTAGCCTCGGCATGCCTCAGGATTCAACTTCACCGACCCACCAGATCCGGATTGGGCGGGATTCTGCCGATTTCAGAATCGACCGTAGTCAAAACGCTTCTCGAGGCATTTGCCTACGTCTGTGACCTGTTAATTCTTCTGTTCAACAATTAAGTTATTGCCGGCGGGCGTGAGCTTCGCTACGGGTTGGATCCTAGCCCCCCGATGCCCGAGTCGCTTTGCCGTCTCATAGAAACATGGACGGTGTGCCTCTTTTCGGTGACCCGGGGATTGAGTGAGACGATGCTCGGCTTTTCTTGCAGTCGCTCAGAGATTTTTCAGAGCGATTGTTTGTATCACAACGAAATCAAGTGACTGATTTGATGACCAATCTATTCGAACTGAATAACGATGTAGCGGTAGTGATCGGCGGTACGGGGGAACTCGGTGGAATGATGGCTGAATCCTTGGCCGCTGCAGGTGCGAAGGTTGCAGTGGTCGGTAGAAACGCTGAACGCGGCGAAGCACGAGCGTCAAAGATTGAAGCAGCCGGTGGGGTAGCGAAGTTCTTTGCTGCAGATGGTCTTGATGCTGACTCGTTAAACGAAGCACGACAAGCAATTAATACGTGGTCAGGTTCTTGTGCTACGGTTTTGGTCAATGCGGCTGGAGGGAATCGACCCGACGCAACAATTCCACCGGGAGGTGAGATCTGCAAGTTGCCTCTTGAAGCTTGGAGAGAGGTCTTCGACCTCAATCTGGTTGGGGGAGCTTTGTTACCCTCTCAAGTTTTTGGTCCTGATATGCTCGCTGCGGGCGTCGGGAGCGTAATCAATATTGCCTCCATGTCCGGCATGATTCCACTTTCACGCGTAGTGGCCTACTCCGCCGCCAAGGCTGCTGTGATCAACTTCACCCTATGGTTGGCTCGAGAGTGGGCGACCACAGGAGTCAGGGTGAATGCAATTAGTCCGGGCTTTTTCCCCGCTGAACAGAACCGAAAACTGCTTTTCAATGAAGATGGAAGTTATACCGAGCGAGGTGGACAGATCATCGGTCACACGCCCATGGCAAGGTTCGGTAAGCCAGAAGAATTGGCGGGTGTCGCGATCTGGCTTGCGAGTCGTCAAGCTTCATCGTTTGTAACGGGGCAGAACATAGCCGTCGACGGTGGCTTTGCCTCGGTAACTATCTAAAATGGTTTGAATAGGTCGACTTAAACCCTCGATGAAAGAGTCTCTTTTTCAACTTATATTCAAAGAATAGGGCAGGAATCGTAACCCTTTTTCTGTCAATCACCGCTAATCATGAAGTTTGATCACGAAGCTAATTCGGATGTCTTGAGTTAGTCGTCTTACTGCGGATCAAGCTTAGAAATAACATTCAAAAAACCCTTGCCGTTCAAAAGGCCTATCTATGATTGAATTACGCGAAGATGCAAAGTACTCCTTGGTGATCCCGACCAGTATGGGGACACGCTTAACACCAGTGGATCATCAACCCTTCCACTGCAGTGACACGTTCAAAATGCAGGCGACAAGCGCTGAGTCGAATGTTGGGAGTGTCTCTTCCTTTTTAGGGTTGCCTGTGAAGATTTTGACTGCTTTCGTCAAGGACAGTCCCGTTGCACGTTTAATCAAAGACGATCTTGCAAGACGTCACATGGATTATGAAGGTCCTGAATTTGAGCAGGATACGCCTTGGGGTGTACGTCATCAGATCAATATGGCGGATAGTGGATGGGGAACGCGAGGTCCTCGAGTACAGAATGATCGCGCGGGTGAAGTCGGGCGTCAATTGAACGTCAAGTATTTTGATCTCGATCGGATATTTGCGCAGGAGGGTGCGAAGATCGTTCACATGTCGGGTCTCATTGCCGCACTGTCTGAAGATGCGAGCGAATTTTGTCTTGAGATAGCCCGAGCAGCCAAGAAGCACGGAGCGAGGATTTCTTTTGACCTCAACCATCGGGCATCTTTTTGGCGAGGTCGTGAAGCCGAACTGTCAGCTGCCTTCAAGGAGATTGCAAGTCTCTCCGATATACTCATCGGTAACGAAGAAGATTTTCAACTGTGCTTGGATATCGAAGGACCTGAGGCAGGTGGTGAAGACATCGGCGCCAAGATCGATGGTTTCAAAGAGATGATTCAGCGAGTGAAGCAGGAGTATGGCAACGCGAGTTTGTTCGCAACTACACTTCGAGAAGTTGAAAGTGCAAATAGCCACATGTGGGGAGCGATCGTTTCCAGCGGAGAGGATTGGCACATTGTGAAACCACGCGAAATTGGTGTGTTGGATCGCATCGGGGGTGGCGACGGATTTGTTGGGGGCTTGTTGTACGGTGTTTTAAAGCAATGGGATGCCGAAAAGAGTACTCAATTTGGGTGGGCGACCGGTGCTCTGGCAGCAACCATGTACACCGACTATGGCCAGCCTGCGGATGAGGATCAGGTTTGGAGTATTTGGAAAGGTAATGGCAGAGGTCAACGCTAGCAGGTCTGCCCTTTGGACGCGATAGCAATCAAGGTGCGCTGGTAGGGATGTCAGGAGTGCTAGCAACGGTTCCCACGTT
>JAAXIK010000249.1:13687-14629 GCA_012270385.1 Rubripirellula sp.
TCCCACGTTATCAGGCGTTCAGTGGGGGCAGCGGAATCCGCGTTGGTGCATACCGAAGCTTGATCGGAGTCGATGATTGTGGTGCTCCTGAATCCCTGTTTTTGGGATACCGATTCCGCGATGTTTGCGCGGTCGCAAGTTGATGTCCGGTAACGAGTTGCGTTGTGGACTTAGAGTGCTTGGGTCGTTGTGGGAAAAAGGTAAATCGGCTACAATTTTGGTGCCGAGAAGACCGGCTTTTCGCAGCGGCTTCTGACTCTCTCATCTTAGGACTTTCGCATTGGCTGACGACGACGGTACTGACCAAAATGGAACGCCGGAGGATGTATCTCCGAATCCCGAGGATGCTAATTCTGGCTCGGGTCCAGGAGCGTTTCGCATGCTCGATATGCCGATCGAGGATGAGCTGCGGGATAGCTATTTGACCTACGCGATGAGCGTGATTGTAAGTCGAGCGCTCCCCGATGTGCGCGATGGGTTGAAGCCCAGTCAAAGGCGAATCCTTGTCGCGATGAATGACCTGAGTCTTGGGCCTTCCAGCAAGCGAGTCAAATGCGCAAAGATCTCCGGTGACACCTCCGGTAATTACCATCCCCACGGAGAGAGTGTGATCTATCCGACGCTCGTTCGCATGGCCCAAGAGTGGAATATGCGAAGGATGCTGATTGATAAGCAAGGTAACTTCGGTAGTATCGCGGGTCTGCCTCCCGCTGCAATGCGATATACCGAAGCTCGCCTCAGCGCCGTCGCCGCGTCGATGCTTGATGATATCAAGTTGGATACAGTGGATTACATCCCAACGTATGACGAGGCGAGGACAGAGCCTACCGTTTTACCGAGTAAGTTCCCGAATTTGCTGGTCAATGGTTCCGGAGGTATTGCCGTTGTAATGGCAACCAGTATTCCTCCCCATAATCCGACTGAGATATGCGACGCTGTTAT
>JAAXIK010000100.1 GCA_012270385.1 Rubripirellula sp.
TGTTCTTTGTCGTAGATCTTTTGTATCCTCTTCGTCGACTTCAAGTTCGATAGGAGGCAGCGGGTCTTCGAAATCGACCCAGCTCGCAGGCCCGGAGTCATACTCCTCGTCAGTCAAAAGGCAGTCATCCAACAGCATTTCGATTTTGTGCTGGTCGATACCTTGGCCGATGAAAACCAGTTCTTGGTGACGATCTCCATGTTCACCGACAAGTTTTTGGCGGATCTCCTCCTTCGCTTCTTCTTCGTCTGGCCACTCGTCATCTGGGGCAGCCGCCCACCAAAACCCTGCTGGATTCATTCGTATCGAACAGCCTGCTTGCGACCAGTCATAAGCCCAGTCATTGCGAGATGCGATCCAGAGTAGACCCTTGCTTCTCAAGACACCGGAGAGCAGGCCACCATCCATGTCCTCGTCGAGCATGTCGCTAAATCTTTGTGCGTGAAAAGGCCTGGAACGTCGGTAAACGAAACTTGAAATTCCGTATTCTTCAGTTTCTGTTTCTTCTTCACCTCTTGGGACGGTAAGCCATTGTGGCATTGCTTCGGCTTCGGACATTTGAAACCGCCCTGTACCAAGAACTTCGGAAAGGGGAACACGACTTTCCGTGCTGTGAAGGATCTTTGCGTTACTGTTGAGGCGGCGAATGATCTGCTCAAGTTGCTCAAGCTCATAGGGACTGACAAGATCCGTCTTGTTGATGATGATCACATTGGCAAATTCAACTTGATCGACAAGCAGATCGACAATGTTCCGATCATCCTCATCACTCAAGCCCATCTGGCGATCGGTTAGATCATCCCATGATCCAAAGTCCTTCATGAAATTACCGGCATCCACAACCGTCACCATCGAGTCGAGAGCCGCGCTATTCGATAGGCTGTAGCCCTCTTCGTCCTCAAAGGTGAAGGTCTCCGCAACCGGCATGGGTTCACTGATTCCGGTGGATTCAATCAGTAGGTAGTCAAATTTTCCAGCGTTCGCCAGTCGTGACACCTCAACCAACAAGTCTTCCCTGAGCGTGCAGCAAATGCAGCCATTGGACATTTCAATCAGTTGCTCTTCGGTGCGTGAGAGATTGGCTTCTCCACCTTTAACTAATGCGGCATCGATATTGACTTCGCTCATGTCATTGACAATGACCGCTACACGTAAGCCTTCGCGATTCGCAAGGATATGGTTCAGTAACGTGGTTTTTCCAGCACCCAGGAATCCACTCAGAACGGTGACCGGTAGTCGTGGGCCCGTATTCGATTGATTGAACTGAAACATGTTGTTGATTTCCGCGTGCAGAAGCGATGATCGGAAGCGTGAGGATGCACTAATCTAAGCGTAGGAGTTGAAAAACCTAGCCTGATCGCAATAGTAGTGCAAATGCAATTCAATTGCAATAAGTGCGGGCTTCATGAGCATTTTTAATTCGCTACGAGCCTTGTCGAGCAGAATCGTTTCTGCGTGGAAGTCGAAGCATTTACCGGTACAATTAGGAGCGTCCAAGGCTAGGAGTTGCGGCATTCAAGGGTAATTGCCTAGTGGATAGGCTTAGGCCCATGCGGTCCGAGGCGTTTTTGAATATCATTCTTCTATTCTTGACTCGTTCAATTGGAAATCGATGAACAGAAAACAAAGACCGAATGACTGGGCTAAGGAGACGATTCGCTCCGCTGGCCTGAGGGTTACTCCGGCGCGTGTCGCCACGCTTGATGTTCTCCAGCACTCCGATTCACCTATGACACACGGAGAGGTTTCCGAGGCGCTGAGTGATATGAATATCGATAAAGCGACCGTCTTTAGAAATCTCAACGATCTGGTTTCTGCAAATATCCTGCGGCGTTCCGAACTCGGTGATCATGTGTGGAGATTCGAGTTGATTCAGGATTCAGATCAAGAGCACAGCGCTCATCCCCATTTCGTCTGTGTGGATTGCGGGTCTGTTTCTTGTATGGAAAGGGTAGAGTTGACCAAGCGAAGCCAATCTCTCAGTCTTCATTTCGGACGAGTTACTGAAATACTCTTGCGAGGTCACTGCAATAATTGCAGCTAACTCCCTATTATTTTCTGGATCCATTCAGAAAATAGGTTGAAGGATCGCGTTCCAAATCACTTGGCTTCCTTATTGAGTTTCAGGAAGTCGGATCAGGAAGTCAAAAAGTTGTCCTTTTTTTTGTTGGTCCAGAGTGATGTCCATCGGGATAATTTGAACACCATTTTTTTTGATGGTTTCAGTTCGCCGCAAGACGACTCTGTATTCTCGTCGGCTGTTCGCTGCCACTTCACCAGTGACGGATGAAGGGGTTGCGGTAACGCCGTCAGGAAGCAGGAAGTCGATGTGATGTTTTTGAGTTGTCTCAAGAAAGTTTCGGACTGAAATGGTAACTTCACTGCATGATTCTTTGGAAAGGTCAACTCGATAGGGGTAAGCAGATACCCAGTAGGGATCAAAGTGGTATTCATAATGCTCCCCGGGGAGCATGCTACGGAAGCTGGACGCCATTTCCAGGGACCATTGATGGTACCTTTCCAGAAAGGCTTCCGGATTTGGCATGACGTAGGAATGGCTGCCCATCACAATGTCTGGCTTCAGCTTGCGTAGGTAATCACTTCCCAGGATATAGCCCTCCTCCAAGATGCAACTATTTCGACAGACCACTGCCTCGTGACCTGTCTGCGACGGATCGGAGGGACTACCAAATAAATTGTCCCCAGTAAAAGCTACCCTTTTCCCATCAATATCAAGCCACAGACAGCAGCCAAACTCAGTTTGGCCCGGCATCCAATCCACTTGAATGGTGTAATCTTCCCATTGAATGGTCTCGCCATCTCGAAAAGCTTTGTCAATCAACATGCCATCAAACCCGTCACCGTAGGCAGAAACCAAAGCGGCGTAATCATATCGCCGCGGGTGCTCGCATCGGTCCACGATCCTATCCAGTGTCCACGCTTTGGCACCGTAACGTTCTTTCAGTGTGGGGCCTAACAGGAAATGATCCCCGTGCATGTGGGAGATCCAGAAAGCATCGATTTTCTTTAACCCAAAATGTTCCCGAAGTCCAAGGATGATCTCCTCGAGTATCTCAGCGGGAAATAGTCCGCAATCTAAAATGAGGCCGTGTCCGCGATCTGAAATCAAAATGCAAAAGTTACGCCCTTGATGGAGGTGACTTAGCTTAAAGAGATGCGGAGTGACTTGATTGATATGTGGAATAGGAGTGGATTGAGAGACGGGGTCACGCAGGGCAATCGATTTGTCATAGACAGGGTAGCCTCTTATATACAACTTCCGAAATTCAATCAGCTTATCTTCATACTGCTGGAGAGTTTTGGTTGCTGAAGGAATGGTCGATCCGTGAGAGGGAAGTAGTAGGTGCAGATTCTCGTTTTTTAGCTCATGGATGGATTGGATCATCGCATCCAAGCCTTTGCCAAATCCATAGTCCCACTCGGTATCAAACCAGTTGGTGATTTTGGCTCCCTCGTGGATGAGACTACCGCTAATGCCGCAGTGGATCTCTTTGTTTCTGAGCAGGAAAGTCATTGATCCTGGAGCTGTGCCGGGAGTGGCAAGGCATTGAATTTGATGACCTGACCATTCAATAATCTCACCATTGCTAAGTGAACGAGAGACTGGGATAGGACTGCAGGGTGGCCGAACATAGCTCGCGCCATAGACCGAATATTTGTCACCTAATTTTGGATGCCATTTACGGAAAGCTGAGGGGTTCTCGAGGATTTCTGGTTAGACGTCTGATGCTAGAATTTTCGTATCACGTAATTCAAGTTCTTTGAAGCCCTGGCAATTTTCTCGGTGGTGGTCAGTGAGAAGAATACTGTCAATCTGTTCAACTCCGATGTCTTGGAGAGAGTCAACAACACTACCATCGCCTAAGTTAAAAAGGATGCACGAATTCCCTGAACGAAGGACATAAACATTAGCGACATCAGTCCATACAAAGAGGTCTTTCCATTGAGGGTGCACCTGACGGAAATCCTTACCGGCTTGTGCCGTGGCCGTGGCACTCAGTACGAAAGTGGAGCAGATCCAAAAGTATCGCGAGATGAATCGATTCACTTGATGCATGATCAAATCAGGTCAGGGCGGAGAGGGGTCAGGAATAGAGTGAAGTATCGGTCACCGATTATATTGAAGTGGTGGTGCGTCCACGAATTCTGCCGCACTACGGGTTTGCATTTGCTCCACTTTTTTTGTTCAATTTTTTCGTGCTGTCGGCTTTTGGTAAGATAAAACGATGCCGGCATCGCGCGGAGTGCAATCCGTAATACTGGAGCAATGAAGTGACAGAGCCTTTTCCGAATCTGTTTTTTAAAGGGCAATTGAGGCCCTCGCAGGAGTCCATTGTTCAAATTGCAAGAGAACAATTGGCTTCGGGTGAGAGAAAGCTACATGTGGTTGCTCCACCCGGCACCGGTAAGACGGTGTTGGGGCTCTATCTTTGGGCGGAGTGCATTAAAGAGCCTGCGTTAGTCCTTTCGCCAAATTCCGCAATTCAAATGCAGTGGGCTGCTCGAACCGATCTTTTTCATGGTGGGGATCATCATCAAGATGTGAAGGATTTTGTCAGTACGGATTCTGCTCGACCAAGTTATTTGACATCGCTCACCTATCAGGCCGTGACTATGCCAAAACGCGGCGGAGAGGGGTTAGATCAGGCTGCAAAGTCACTTTGGGTCGAGCGGCTTCTTGAAAAAGGTCAAGCACTAAATGAAGCGGAATCGCTGACTTGGATAGAGGACCTGTCTGAAAAGAATCCAGAATATTTTAAGGAAAGGTTTTCAGCTTTCCGGAAAGAGGTTCGAGACCTCGCAGGAATGAAGGGGGAGGCTTTGGAGATGTTACATGCATCTTCTCGAGCGACCTTGCAACGTATCAAAGAGAGGGGCATCGGGCTGATCATCTTAGATGAGTGTCACCATCTTGTAGGGCATTGGGGACGAGTATTAGCGAATGCATTTGAGTTCCTCGATCGACCGGTCGTGCTAGGGCTAACCGCCACACCACCCGAGGAATCCGGTAAAGATCGCTCAGATATGGAGAGGTATAAGCGATTTTTTGGTCCGATTGATTATGAGGTACCAGTTCCAGCGATTGTCAAAGATGGATTTTTGGCACCCTATCAGGATCTCGCCTATTTTGTTCACCCGACATCACAAGAGCTTCATTACATCGCCAATGTGGATCGGAAGTTGCGTGAACTTTTTGAGCGGTTGTGTAGTTCCGAATTGAGTGAATCTCTGCCCGCGTGGGTGTCCCGCCGTCTCCGTGATCGATCTCTAGGAATTCACAACGCCAAAGACTGGCAGGATTTTATTCGCAGGGATGAACGTTTTGCTGATGCAGCGTGTGTTTTCCTCGCGCGAGATAATCCATTGTCGATGAACGATATTCCGCCGCTCCCTCCCGATAGTGCCGCTTTTGAGCTTTCTGAATTGGAAATTGTTGGAACACTGATGGACCGCTATGTGCGCCATTACCTTCGCAGGAGCGAGGATTCCCGAGATCGAAAGCTGGCAGATGAGGCCATTGCTGATTTAAGGTTACTGGGGATACAAATCACGGAAACCGGGTCGCAGCCTTGTGCGTCTCCCGTTTCCAGGGTGATGGCCTATTCCCTGAGCAAATGTGAAGCACTTCGGGAGATTCTAAGTGCCGAGCATGCTTTTTTGCGAGAGGATATTCGTGCAGTAGTGGTGGCTGACTTTGAAAAATCATCAGCGGTCTCCTCAGAGATTGGCCACCTGATGGATGAAGAGGCCGGCGGGGCCGTGGCGGCGTTTAAAGCCTTGCTCAAGTCGGAGTCCACCGATGTGTTGGACCCGATTCTTGTTACGGGATCCAGTATTTTGTTGGATGATGACGTAGCTCCCAAAATCATCGAAGCAGCTGAGGTTTGGTTACGGCAGAGTGGTGAAGAGGTTGAACTCAAAACAACCCAATATGATGGTTTTTGGCTTCTGAAAGGATCAGGCGGGGGATGGTCACCGAGAGTTTATGTGCAATTGATCACGGAGCTTTTCCAGAAAGGCCTGACAAAATGTTTAGTCGGCACACGTGGCTTATTGGGTGAGGGTTGGGATGCAAACCGCATCAATGTTCTCATCGATCTTACTTCGGTAACCACTTCGATGACGGTGAATCAATTACGCGGGCGTTCCATTCGATTGGATCCTCTACAGCCGCAGAAAGTAGCTAATAATTGGGATGTCGTTTGTGTTGCGGCTGAGTTCAATAAAGGACTGGATGACTATTTGCGGTTTTGTAAAAAGCATCAAACGATCTTTGGTGTTACGGACGACGGTGCAATCGAGAAAGGTGTGGGTCACGTTCACGCGTCTTTCACTGATATTCAACCGGAAGGCATCGAAGAGTCTTTAGCAACCATCAATACTGAAATGTTATCCCGAGTTGCTCTAAGGGATTTGTCTCGCGAGCAATGGAAAATTGGACATCCTTATCATCCTGAGCCGGTCCGAACGTTAGAACTGAAAGGTGCGGCTGGAGAGGGTGGTTTTCCAGCGTTGCCAGGTGCTGTTGAGCCCTGGTCAAGTGGATCCTTGACGATGGCTATCGGAGAAGCTGTACTGGGTGCATTGCGGGATGCCGGATTGATCGTCGCTCAAAAGCAGGTGCGAATGACACAGCGCGATGGAGGGTATTTAAGGATCTTTTTGGCGAACTCTGCAGAAGAGGATGCTGCCATGTTCAGTCGATCACTGAAAGAAGCGATCGGTCCACTGAATCATCCAAGGTATGTGATTCCGCGAAGTGTGGACTATCAGGAGGATACACTGCTATCTCGTTTTTTGCCCGAGGTTGTGGGGAAATACTTCCGCAAGCTTCGACGTGAAATGGTGATGTTGCATGCTGTGCCCAGTGAGCTGGCAAAGCATAAAGATCTCGTCCAGATCTTCCAGAAGCATTGGAATCATTGGGTGAGCCCGGGCGAGGCTCTGTATGCACATCGAGGACCTGGGGTTGAGTTAATAGAGCAATGCACGCGGAGCCAACAAATTCCAAAGAATCGGGTCCGTGAAAAGCATGTATTTCTCAATCATGAATCTCCTGCGTGAACCCCGCCCAGTGTGATTGCTTGTAGGAAATTGAACTCTCCAAGGTTTTGTTGAATGAATCGCGTTATTTTGATCTGTCTATTGGCTCTATTGCCATCGGTGTTCTGCGCTGATTTATCAGCGGAGCAATTACTAGCGGGAGTCGCAACTGTTGACATCACTGACAGAGCAGCTGGTCCAGTCAATGATCCATTGTATGTGAAAGCCCTGATCATCTCCTCATCGGATCAATCGTTTGCTCTGATTACGTTGGATGCGGTAGCCATCGGTGAAATTGGACGTATTAAGAATGATTATTTACCTGAGGTCCGCTCAGAGATTGCCAAGCGATTCGGTATCAAGCCTATGAATGTGATGGCCAATGCAAGTCATTGCCATGGAGTGGTGCGAAGTGATGTTGCCAAATTAACGCTGCAGGCTGTTCAAGAAGCTTTTGATTCTCGTGAACCAGTCCGTATTGGATCCGGGTGGGGGATAGAGAAATCGATCATGGAAAACCGTCGCTTGAATCTGAAGAGCGGGCGCACCGTTGATGTGAGACATGCCTACGCTCTACCACCCGAGGAGGAAGTGATTGGCGCGGGTCCCGTTGATCCATCGATTGGCGTGATTCGGATCAATCGTCTCGACGGATCCACCCATTCTGTGATTTATAACTTTGCCTGCCATCCGATTCAGGGAGTTCCCAGCGGTGGGAATACGGCAGATATTACCGGATTTGCTTCGCGTGTGATTGAAGAGAATCTTGGTCCCGATTGCACAGCTCTGTTTGTTCAGGGATGCGGCGGTGATATTAATCCTCGCAACTACAAAGAAGTAAATAGCCCTCGTGATGCGGAGCCTTTGGGAAACCAATTGGGACTCAGTGTCTTACGGGCGGTTAGGAAAATAGATTGCCAGACCGAAGGTGAGCTGCGGATATTGAACCAGAGCTTGGTTCTGCCAAGAGGTGATCAAAGTCAACGCATTTTTGAATTGGAGAAGCGGCAGCAAAAATTACTGGACGAACTACGAGGCACGAGTTTGAATCTCAAGTCCTTCTTGCCGCTGGTTGTTAAATACCAACTGGATGATCGTTTTCCTTCCTATCATTCCTACGGATATCTCCGCGACGAGAAAACCGGTGATGAAAGCTATCTTAAGCTGGACGCGAAGAATCGACTGCTCATTCAATCCTATATCGAAAATATTCATGTGATGGAGGAGTTGACTCGGTTGCAAACAAATCTCCGATTACTCAAGAAGCACCATGCATCCCTGATTGAATCAGGTCAGCGAACGATTGAAGTGGAGGTGATGGGAATTCGAATTGGTGATGCAAAGGTCGTAACCTTCCCCGGTGAACTGACCGTTCAAATCGGCTTGCGTATCAAGGAGTTATCCAAGGAAAGCATGGCGATGGTTGCAGGTTACACGAATGGCTATATCTACTATGCACCGACCACCGAGCAGCTGGAGAATGCTGGTGGGGCACAGGAGGATAGCGATTGTATTTTAGATCCAACTTGGTATCCGCTTTTTGAAGCGAAAGCACTCTCGATTTTACAGCAGCTCTAGGGGGATGCCGTTCCTTTACCAACCGAGAATCTCAATGCGGTCGATTTCCAACCAGTCATCGCTGGTTAATACGTCCGAGTTGTAGGTGATCTCCACATGATCGGGATCAATTCTCTTGCTGAGCTTCAAAGTGATTTCGTCTTTCCAATTACCCACAGATGCTGGTCGTGTCTTGACTACAGCTTGATTGGAAATCGTATCAAGTTGCATTCGCAAAAGTGTGGGATTCATCAACTGAGATTGAGGAGCGATTTGCATTTGCTCCGTTTGTTTTTGATCGCATTCCATCCAAACGCAGAGTTGTTTCTTTTCGCTGAGTCCTATATTCAGTCTTAATCGGTGTTCTCGGTTTTGAGGCGACCCCACACCTAGGGAAAAAGTGATTATTTCATCGCTGGCTCGGTCGGTGAAATGGGAATCATTCAACTTGATTTCAATCGCATAGTTACCAATCTTTTCTAGGAGCCCAGTAGTAGAAGGGATTTGGGCGATTGCTTTATTCACCCCGATTTGACGCTTTTTTGAACCTGTAGAGTTGGAGACTGAAGGTGGGACTCCGGACGCTTTTTTGCTTCTTCCGCTAAGGCGGAGTTGATCATGTCCATTGGTGGTCGCGCCAGTGAGTCTGCCACTCCATTGCAGAGGCTGATGGCCATTGGATTGTGTCAAATCCAATGAAGTACCTGGAGGTTCCGAAAAGTGCCACGTCGTAATATTTGCGGAACGCAGCGATGCGGGACGACCAGAGCGTCTGTAGTCAGAGATCCCGATTCTAATCTGAGCGTTATCCTCTATCACAATGGTGTGCGCCGCCCCCTGAGCCGGTCGATTGGCAACTTCGTGGCCCATCTTGGCTAATCGATTTGCGATTCTCGAATGGGGCAATCGATCGATTGCTTCCAACAGTATTCGATCTGGAAACCACTGGTGGTGCATCCTCATCGAGGATACCGCACGAGCTGGCGGGTATTGAAAATCGATGTAGTTGAGCAAGATGCACAAAACGGTGTTGATGATGGTTCGCCCACCAGGGCTTCCCGTCACCATCACCAACTTCCCATCACGTTCGAGAATAACAGGGCACTGTGAGCTGAGCATCCGCTTCCCACCTTGCAGCTGATTGGGTTCAGTTCCAATTCGACCAAGGGTGTTCGTCTCACCGGGAAACCAATTGAAATCACCCATTTCATTATTGAGAATAAAACCTGCACCCTGGACAACAATCCGGGATCCCCACGTCGCTTCGAGGGTGTAGGTATTGCTGACCGCCATCCCTTGAGGATCAACGACAGAAAAATGAGTGGTGTCAGGGCTCTCATATCCTTCTGTGATTGGCGGTCCAACGAGGTGACTTGACGTCGCATGATTTATATCGATCTCCTTCGCAAGTCCTGCCGCGTATGCTTTTTCAGTCAAATGCTTCGGTATGTCAGTAAAGTCTGGATCACCTAAGTGCATTGCCCGATCAGCAAATGCTCTTCGCATTGCTTCCGCAATCAAATGTATGGTCTTTGGGTCATAGCGATCGAGTTCCCGAAGATTAAAAGATTCCAAGATGTTTAATGCTTCGACGATGCAAGTGCCTCCTGATGACGGTGGCGGGGCCGCAAGGATGGTGTATTCTCGATATTTCCCGCGTATGACATCGCGTGATATGGCTTGATAATTCTTGAGGTCTTGAAGAGTGATTTCTCCATTACCTCGTTTCATTTCCTCTGTGATCAGGTCCGCAATGGAGCCGCTGTAAAAAGCCTTGGCCCCCTCGTTCGCGATCAGCTCCAACGTTTTCGCTAAATCTTTCTGAATCAATCGATCACCCGCTTCCCAGTATCTTTGATCGGGATGACCAAATACGCGTTTAAATTCCGCAAATACACCTCCACTCTTGATTCTCTCTTCTGAGAGAACTTGATTGAGAGTTTTCGCGAGTGGAGCATCGACTTGAACCCCGTCGCGTGCGAGTTTTACGGCGGGTAGGACAAGTTCGCGCCAGGGCATCTGACCATATTGTTGATGGGCAAGCTCAAGGCCCCGTACTGTTCCCGGGACACCCACTGCCTTGTGAGCAAATGTGGTGTCCGTTTTCGTAAATGAGTTAGCCTGCATGGTTTGAGGAGCTACTTCGCGATAATCAATGCAGCGTGGATCTTTTCCATCAGCAGGTCGAATCATCATGAACCCACCACCACCAATATTTCCAGCATCTGGCCAGGTGACAGCTAGAGCAAAGGCGGTTGCGATAGCGGCATCAACCGCATTGCCGCCTCGTCTGAGTACCTCTGATCCCACGCGACTCGCTGCAGCAGAATCACTAACCACCATTCCCAAATCCGATCTGTCTACATGTACATCGGGACTCTGAGCGGTCGAGGAATGTTGACTTGGATCCCTCTCCGACTTGGCAGGGAGGGAGGTACGGGTTGGCTTCTGCGCATTGACTTCCAACGACAGCAGTTCTGCAAGCCAAAGTAAAACTACAACGAGATGTAAACGGTGATGTTTTCTCATTTTCCAACCTCTTCCACATGAAATCAACGAGAAGAAGTATAGCTTAGATATCCGATGGCTTCATTGTCCGCCATGTGGAGCATTTGGAGGTATATGCGGGCGGATTTTTATTCTCCACGTTTTCGGTGTTTTTTGGTGTTCACCAAAAAACATTTCGTTTAGCCCTCGAACAGTCCAAGAAGAAGACTCGGCTAAAGCAAGCGATTCCTTTGCACCGTGCATGGAGTTTCGATGCGCTGCAAGTTCGGATACGCTGCGGTGAGTCGCTTTATTCTGCAACACTGCCGTCAAAATTCAAAACGGGAAGTCCTTGCTTAATCCGTTCGTGGTTTGGATTGTTGAATCCATATCCTTGATGCCACAGTGGGTTCGGATCGAAACCATTCTTGTCCCGATTGGTATCGAAAAGAATATCCTCGATGATGGCCTTCATCAGGCCCATCCCAATCCATCCAATGCCTTTGATCAATCCCTTGCCGGCGGCTAGAGCCATTCCTCTTGATTGTTGACTCAGTGCACCAAGTCCATCCGTTAATCGCTTGGAACGAGTCGGTTGTTCGTGGTTTGACGCCCGAATGGACTTTTCTGGTTGATCCGATTGCAGCTGATAAGATTGGCGATGCTTTGCTGAATCGTAAATGATTCGAGATCGCTTTTCTCGATCGAGAGTCGAGCAGCCCAAGGCGAGGGTGCAGAGGAATATTGTCGCGGGTAACAAGCGAGAACGTTGCGCGATGGTTCGTTGACCGCAGCGTTTCTCGATGGATATCACAGCGGCCCTCCTCGATTCGTACTTGGGATGATCCTGACCTTGAAACGGACCCATACCAAATTGAGGCTTTTGGGGTCAACCGATGCGATCCACCGAGGCGGTCATTTCGTTTGGTAGCAAGAATCGATCGCCCTCTACCTAGCTCAGCGTGAATGCTTCACGCGTTTCACTGAAGCTTTCCTTGGCTACTCCAAGGCGTTGGAGCACTGAGAGATGCAGTGCGGACATTGAGGAGTCTCGGGAGCTACCTCGGTAACGGCCCTGTTGGATACCTAGCTTGGTACCACCTGCAAGAAGCATGGGAAGATTTCTCTCCTGATGCTCGTGGCCGTCAGCAAGGCTTGAGCCATAGATGATCATCGAATGATCCAGTAGTCGGCCTTCGGGTTCGCGGATTTCTGACAAACGTTTGATAAAGTAGGCTACCTGCTCGGTGTGCCACTGAGTCACGAGGTTATACATGCGCCGTTTTTCTTCCCGAGAATTCCACGAAGTGATGCCATCATCGTCTTCAGTCCTCCCGCTGATGTCCTTCCAGTGTGAGAGTGCATGCCAAGTACCTTGAACCTCATCGATAAAATTGAAGTAACGATTACTTTGGCCATGATCCATCATGAAGGTGCAGACTCTCGTCGCATCACTCCAAAACGCAAGAACCATCACGTCTATTAGGTTGCGAATGTAGGTTCCGTGGTCGGACGGGATACCGGCTTCTGGGCGCCGGATAGCGTTTTGGAGATCGGGCGACTGTGCTGCGCGTTGGCTCTGTGTTTCCGAGAATTGGATGCGTCGTTCTAATTCATGCAGAGATTCAAGGTATTCATCAATCCTCGCTTCGTCGTCTTGTCCAACACGGCGTTTCAAACTCTTTGAATGCTCTAGAACGAGGTCCACAACGGCTGGATCACCCAAGCCAGATTTGGATTCACGAAACATTCGGTCAAAAACGACCCTTGGTTCGATGTCTCTCGGGATCGGAGTGCGGGCGTCCGACCATGAAATCGAATTCCGCGCGAGGTTAGTGGTAAAGTGGCCTTCGCCACGCACAGAAAGTTCTAAGGAGGGTAAGAGTGTCTGTCCGGAGAGATGTTTAGCAGCAATCTGATCAACGGATGCACCGCCAACGTCTAATTTTTCCGCGTCGAATCCACCGCCAGTGAGCCAGGTTGCCGTACCTGCTTGGTGGCCGTTACCTCTGGGTGTCCATATATTACGGAAGATGGTGAGGTCTTTTTGGTATGCCGCAAGGGGTTGCATCCAGGGATTCAAACTTATGATTTTGCCATCTGCGTCACTTGACTGAGGTTGCCATGCTCCTTCTGCAACGCCGTTTGGAATGTAGAGGTATGCCACTATTCCAGGCGATGTGGGGTTCCGTCCATGGGATTCCCTCGCAAAACCTTCCATGGCGTTGAGTGTAGGGAGCGAAACTGCTGCTCCCACACCACGAAGCATGGTCCTGCGGCTCATTCTCACATTACGGCTCATGGCTTCGGCTCCCCATTTCTTTTGTCTCGTTCATCTGAAACGTATCGGTTTGAACAATGTGGTGCACTAGCTTCCGCAAGCGTCTTTCATCTTGTTCAAAGTCAATCATTAACTCTCTTAATGTTGCTTCATCGTAATATTCCAGTTGTCGCCCCAGAGCAAATGAAAATAGTTTTTTGATGGTTTGCCGACTCAGATCAGTCACGCGATCCTCAAGTATGGCTTGGATCAATCCCTCCAAACCGTCTATTTCGCGACCATCGGGTAAACGACCTTTGGTTTCTTCCCCCATCGATCGACCGGATCGATAGCGTCCAAACCAATCGAAGCGAGAAAGGGTAAATCCGAGTGGATCAATTTGGCTGTGGCACGAGTAACAGTTTGGGTTGTTACGGTGGAGCTCTAGTTTTTGCCGCTGGCTCAGCCGTCCTCGTTCCGCGATGCTCTCGTCAAATTCACTGACATTGGGTGGAGGAGGTGGGGGTGGCGTGCCCAATAGCTCCGTGAGAATCCAGTTTCCTCTCATCACCGGGCTCACACGTCCAGGAAAAGAGGTGACCGCGAGAACACTTCCGTGCGCGTGTAGCCCACTTCGCTGCGTGGTGCGAAGAGGGCCTTTCCTCATTTCATCTCCGAGGACTCCCTCGATTCCATAATGAGCAGCAAGTTCCTGATTCATGAAGGTATAGTTTGAATCCACGAGTCTATCGACCGGAAGATTATCACGAACGAGACTGTGGAATAAAAAAGCGGTTTCCTGAGTCATCGCCGAGACCAATCCATCGGTAGCCCACGGATTGTCAATCGGATCTGGTCGAACGCGGTCCAATTGATCGGTGCCTAGCCATTGTGAGGCAAATACGGTTCCCAGTGTGATCGCTTTTGGGTCATCAAGCATCCGATCGACTTGGGTAATCAGTTTTCCTTGATCCAGTAAGTCACCCCGTTGCGCTGCGGCAAAAAGCTCTGTGTCAGGCATAGATGACCACAAAAAATAGGATAGCCGATTAGCCATTTCGAACTGCGTAACCTTTTTCCTTCCTTTGACTGTCTCATTGCGAAAAAGAAAGTGTGGCGAGATGAGAATCACCTCAATGACTTCTCGGATTGAATGATACGGGCTATGACCCGACTGTCTCATTCGTTGGTAAAGAGATCCCAGGTCGGTGATTTCCTGTTGTGTTGCTGGCCGACGAA
>JAAXIK010000285.1 GCA_012270385.1 Rubripirellula sp.
CGTTCAGCTGCAGACAAGCATGCCGACAAGCGAACGGATGGCAAGCAGGCTGATGCGGCCAAGAAGCCGGAACCTGAAGTGAAGATCGGGGTGAGGCAGATTAAAATTAGCGGCGACTACGTTGACCTAGTGCAACCCGTCGGGCTGGATCCACTTTCTTTGCTTGGCGGTAGCCCGGGTGCGCAACGCTCTTTCTTTAAACTGACGAGCTTTTTAGATCGTTTCGCAAAGGACGACGATTTTGATCACTTGGTGATTGATTTGTCTTCTGGATTCTCAATGAATTCCGCTCAACTCGATGAGCTTTCGCGTCACTTCAAGAAGGTGGCCGATGCTGGAAAAGAAACTCATGCATGGCTTGAATCCGCCAGCCGCGAAGCGCTCGAGGTCGCATCGATGTGCGATCGAGTCTACATGGCAGATTTTGGTGAGGTCGATCTCCCATCCGTCTCCATGCAATCCATGTTCTATCGAGATGCGATGGATTTGGTTGGAGTCAAAGCGTCGGTAGTGCGTGCAGGGGATTTCAAGGGTGCGGTGGAACCGTATCTCAACGCAAAGATGAGTGATCATCTTCGCCATCACTATCTTGATATGCTCACGACGATTAATGATGCCGCGGTAGATCGTATTGCGAAAGGCCGCGGTTTGAAGCCAGCGGATGTCCGCCAAATGCAAGCTCGAAGAATGTGGCTGGCAAAGGAAGCATTGGCACGGGGTCTTGTTGATAAGTTGGCGCCCTACGGATCGATGCAGAAAACGATCGGAGAAGAAATCGGTGAAAATCTGAATTGGGTCACTCCCAAGAAGGCGGCGAAGAAAAATGTCTCCTTCTTCCAGTTGATGGGTGAGATCATGGCGGGTAACCAATCGAGTGGATCCGTTCAGGACGACACGATTGTTGTCTTGCAGCTGAGTGGTTCCATTGTGGATGCAGGAGGGGCAGGATCAATCGCTGCCGGAACCACGGTGGAGCGTATCGAGAAGTTGACCAATGAAGATCGAGTCAAAGGCGTGGTCGTGAGAATCAATTCGCCGGGAGGTAGTGCGACGGCGAGCGAAGCGATCCGACAGGCGTTGAAGAAACTTGCAGAGAAGAAGCCAACGGTCATTTCGATGGGCGACGTTGCAGCTTCGGGTGGTTACTGGATTAGTTGCATTGGCACTCCCATTTACGCGGAACGCGGAACGGTTACCGGATCGATCGGAGTCTTTGCGATGAAGCTGAGTGGCGGAGCTCTGATGCGACGCGTCGGACTTCACACCGAAAACATTCAGCTTGACGAATCGGCAAGTCTTTTTTCATTGGATCGGGGGTTCACCGATGAAGAAGTCAACGCGATGCAAAAGTCAATTGACTCGGTTTACGGTCGATTTTTGAAATTGGTTAGCAGTGATCGAGAGATACCGATTGAAAAACTTCGTACCTTGGCAGGTGGCCGAGTCTGGTCGGGTAGTCAGGCGCTCCGAAGGAAGCTTGTAGATCAAATTGGCGGAGTCGACGATTGTGTTGCCTACATCGCTAAGAAGGCAGGCCTGGGCGATGAATACAAGGTGACGCATCGTCCTCTAACGGAGTCGGGGTTGGACCTCAGTAGCTTGCTCGGTAACGAGGACAACGACATCATCTCCATCAATCCGCTTGGTGGGGGACTTCTGCCACTGGATTCCGCCGCTCTCAAGTTGCTAAGAGCTCAAGGGCTCAATACGGAAACCTTGCAGTTGCTTATTCAGGATTCTCTAGAATCCAAGCAGAAGCCAACGACATGGTTAATGGGTCCAGCGAGCCTCTCGATCCGCTGATCCGTTTTTGACCCACCAGTGAGCTTGTCGAATGGAGAGTTGTCCAACCACCACAAGACCTCCATTCACTTTCTGGTTAGGCAAAGATCGCTGAAATCTACTTCTCCACTGGCTCTCGACCCACTTTGCAGGCGGTATCGTTGCTGCTGCTGTTGATCTCCATCGGTCATTCCCTCTGATCAGGTGGTGAGCCTTGAAGGCTTAGGGGGTAGATGTACCACTTGCAGTATGGTCCGGCTTCGACTCCATGGAGTCAGTTGCCGGTGGGAGTTTCTTCCATTCCGTTTCCGTGGCTATCGATTTTTGATATTCCATAAGGATCTTCCAGCCGCCGGGTGTTTTTTGAAGCAGTCCTTCAAAATGAATGAACTGAACGGAGGTCTTACCATTCAGGCTGCTCGCATATCGAAAGATCCCCGTTTCGTGAGCGGTCGTTGCATCATGTAATCGTTTGGAGAAGCGAAACTGTACGGAGGCCGTCATCTTTCTTGCTTGAGTATCATCGAAGCCCTGCTTCCAGCCTTGAAGTGCTTGCTCGAGTGGATAGGTGGTTTGCTTGGTACCCGAGACTAAAATACCTGTCGGATGACATGTATCCGAATAGCCTTGGAAGTCACCCGTTTTCACGCAGCGAGAAACCTCTTTCCAGTACTGGTTTAACTCTTTGAGTGTTGTACTCGTATCATGATTTTCCTCTGCGTTACTCACGTTGCAGAAACTGAGTTGAATGAGAAGAAAGCTGATTAGATTCAGGAAGAGGTTGCGCATCGGAATCCTTAGAAGGTATTTCAGAATGTAGCAATGCTTTCGGGCATTGAATTGCCATCGATGATGGCAGTCAAAATCATTGTTTTCAATCCTAAGGGAGCCGAGGAAAGTTTGGCTGGGTTGAAAAAACGGGTATTTCAAAGAAAAAAATGTCCAATCCGCTTTCCTCACGCATATTAGAAACCATGAAGAATAGTGAAATCCTGCGAATTCTGATGCCGGAGAGGACCAAGCAGATTGCCCTCGCATGGTCAATTTTGCGCTCCGCTGAGCTATCGGAG
>JAAXIK010000263.1 GCA_012270385.1 Rubripirellula sp.
TGGGACAGCTCCCACGGAGCGGGTCAGTCGGGTGTTGCAGCCGCCCGCGGGACACACGCCACCCACCCATCTGTTTATTCGGGGTGACCATCAGCAGCCTGGCCAAAGCATGGAACCCGCTGAGCTCACGGTGCTTCGTGGGGATCAGCAAAATATCATTCCTCCCGATCAGCCGGAGCTCCCCACCTCCGGTCGCCGACTTGCCTATGCAGATCAGTTGACCAGTGGAAATCATCCCCTGTTGGCACGTGTCATCGTGAATCGGATTTGGATGCATCATTTCGGACGGGGACTTGTTGCAACCCCGGGTGACTTCGGAAGGTTGGGTGCAGAGCCCACTCATCCTGAATTGCTGGATTGGCTTGCCAGTGAGTGGATGACCTCCGGCTGGTCGATGAAGCGAATACATCAGTTGATTCTGCTCTCGCATACCTACCAGCAAAAATCGACCCGGCGAGGGGATGTTGATATGAAAGATCCTGACAATCTCTGGCTATCAAGGATGCCGGTTAGGCGATTGGAAACCGAGGCGTTTCGAGACTCAATGCTTTGGGTCAGTGGCGAGCTGGTTCCTGAACTCTATGGACCACCGATCCCGGTAAAGGAAGACGCAGTTGGACAGATTGTGGTTGGCAAAGAAATGCTAGATGGTGAGAGGAAGCCAACAGGAACGTCAACGGAATCTAAGGGAGCGATGAGAAGGCGGCTTTACGTTCACGTGCGTCGCAGCCGACCTCTCGCGGGAGGGGGGTCGGGGGACGTGGGCGCGTCGGCCCCCACCTGTGAATTGAGACTGGCTTCCAACGTTGCCACACAATCTTTGATGATGATGAATAGTCAGTTCGTGATGGATCGATCACGGCATCTTGCCCGTCGCTTATTCGAGCTCAGTGCTGACCCGAATCAGAGGCTGGCCATGGCGTGGGAAAGGTGCTTTACTGAGCAGATCGACTCGAATACTGAATCGGCACTGAAAGTATTTTTGAATCAGCAAGAGCAGACGTTTGCAAAGTTAAATCCAAAACGTGATACGGCAGAGAATCAGGAATTGGCATTGGCAAGTGTTTGTCAGGCGATGTTAAGCTCCAACGCTTTTCTTTACGTAGATTGATGCACTGTTTGATTCTTGTTCGGGATCCTCTGGTGATTTTCTCGCGATGGAACAGGATATCGCGGAGATCGAATGTTGGACTCAGCTAGCTTGGGCGGCAAAAAAGAGTGAATGAATCATGAATGACAGATCTGAACCTATTTATTCAAAGCACGAGTCCGATCCACACGGCTCTTCGGTTTAGAGTCGGCGACATTTTTTATCTAGATCGGGGATTGCCCGCGGTCCTTGGGCCATGGCTTGCTTGATGGCAGGCCAGAGCCACGCTGAGGTGAAAAAACCGAATCTTGAGAAACAGAATTTTGATCTTGCGCCCAAGCCTTGTCATCATCCGCCGCGTGCTAAGGCGATGATTTCCATGTTTATGCAGGGTGGGCCAAGTCAGATCGATCTGCTCGACCCCAAGCCCCTGTTGAATGAGCTGCATATGCAGAAATTTCCGGGGAAAATTAAGTACGATAACGCGGCTCAAGCGAGCTCGAAGGTGTTTGGTTCACCCTGGAAGTTTGCAAAATATGGTGAGCACGGGACGGACGTCTCGGAGCTTCTGCCCCACCTTTCCGAAATTGTCGATGATGTCTTGGTGATTCGCTCCATGCATACGGGGGTGAATAATCATGGGCAATCCATTCACGCAATGAATAACGGCCGGCCCATGCAGGGTAGGCCAGCCTTGGGAAGTTGGCTGGCTTATGGGTTGGGAACAGAGAGTGAAAGTCTGCCCGCTTACATCGCGATGACCGATCCCGGCGGACTTCCCGTTGAGGGTGTCTTGAACTGGTCAAACGGTTGGTTGCCCTCGCTTTATCAGGGCACGGTGATACGACCCGTTGAGCCGAGGATTCTTAATCTTCAGCCACCCGCAGAGATGAGCGGAATTATTCAACGCCAATATCTTGAACTTCTTTCCGAGCTCAACCGCAAGCACGCTGAGAAACGACCCGGTGAATTGGAGTTGCAGGCGAGGATTGCGAATTTTGAACTCGCTGAGAAGATGCAATTCTCCGCCGAAGACGCCACAGATCTGACACAAGAGGCCAAGGAGACTCGTCAGATGTACGGCTTGGAAGATGAGGCAACACGCGAGTTTGGAGAACGATGTTTGATTGCAAGACGCCTCATTGAGCGAGGCGTTCGGTTCGTTCAACTCTTTACCAAGAATCAGTATTGGGATCATCATGGCGGGATCGTCAAAGCGCTTCCCAATTCATGCCGGAAGATTGATCAACCCGCTGCAGCATTGGTAAGGGATCTGAAACAAAGGGGCCTGCTCGAGACGACCGTCGTGCATTGGGGTGGAGAAATGGGCCGTTTACCTGTCATTCAAAACGAAGCCAATATAGGGAGAGACCACAATACCTATGGTTTCACTCAGTGGGTCGCCGGAGGCGGTTTTAAAACCGGAGTTCATGGCGCAACAGATGAGTTTGGTCATCATGCGGTTGAAGGGATCGTGAATCACTTTGATTACCATGCAACCCTATTGCACCTATTCGGGCTGGATGCCACACGGCTGACCTATGAGCAGAATGCGAGGGAGCAATCGCTACTAGATGGTCAACCGGGAAAAGTTCTCAGTGAATTGATCGCTTAAGAGTTGGATGCGTCTGAGTCGGAAGGAAGTGTGCGGATACTCTCCCTGTCATTGCCGTCGCTTGAGACCTATTCTTCGCGTCAAAGATTTTTCGTGTCACCGTCTGTTCGTACTGCAAGTTAGAGCTGCTACAGATTATTCATGCC
>JAAXIK010000226.1 GCA_012270385.1 Rubripirellula sp.
TGGGGCGGATTGATGTAGATACTGAATCTTGAATTATAGAGTATAACGGAGCTCTAAATTAACCTGTCCCATACTGTTCCCATCAGGCAAGACATGGCTAGTCAAATCCGAGATAAAATTCGTGCTGGAGGTTTTTTCTTATTCCTCAAAGAGCAGAAATCTCTGGAATTCTTATTACTCCAACACCCCAATCGATGGGATCTGCCGAAAGGACATTGTGAGTCGGGAGAGACATTTCTTGATGCAGCGATTCGCGAGCTTAAGTAAGAAACTGGCATTCAAACGCATCACATCGCTATCGATCACCGCTTCCAATTTGAGATTTGCTACCCCGTGACCTATACGGATCCCAGCCCAGCTACCTACCACAAACAAGTCGTGTATTTTTTAGCTTTTTTATCTACCAAGCCTAAACTGAAACTCACTGAACACGATTCCTTCCGCTGGCACGAATGGGACCCCAGGGTCAAGATTCAGGAAGAAACCATCGACCCGCTCGTCCAAGCTGTTGCAAAGCATTTCGCGTCTCTAGGCAACAAGGAATCTGAATAGAACTTGGCACAATTGTTTGCCCCCTTTTTCAAATCCTGAAAATATCGCTCTCTATTCGGGGTGCTTGTACTACCGTATCCGATTTCCGCAACGATCCGAGGATGCTGGGTACAAAGTTGGATTCCAAGGAACCAGCTTCGCAGACTGGCTTTGATTCCGTCCGGATTCACGCCTCATGGTACTAGGGTCAGCACGACCCCCTCATTTTAATCACCGGAGCGATTATGACGGTCATACCTATTCTACGGATTAGGTTCAGATTGCTTCCGGTAAAGTGTCTCGCGTTTTTGTTCACACACAGAAGAAGTGACCTACGGTTCTTTTGTAATCACCACTGCTTCGTTGCATGAGCGATGAAGACATTTTACCAGAACCAAGATCAAGCGGTCATATACAGTATGGGATTCTTAAAACGCATCCTCCGAAACAACGCGAAAGAGCAAGAGACGACTCAGAATTGCCGAGGAAGCTTCGAGACGCTCAGCCGAGATGAGTTACAAACTCATATGAGCATCAAAACCTACGGTGCATTCGACCTCACCGATGCAGTGCGACCCTCCTATGATTTACAGATTGTTCCAAAGCAGGGCTTCCGTTTCGACCAACACGTGGATGATTCCACGGGGGTGAAAACACCAGCTGTTCTCGCATCCGTGACCCAACATCAATTGATGGATGTTTTCTTCGAATTGATCGACAAGCTCGGGGATGTAGTGGACGTGGTACTTGAATCAAGCCATCACGTTCATAACTCACACCAAGACCTTTACCGTGAGCACATCGATTCAGCGGTTCTCAAAAGTGTATTACTGGAATTTGAGGATCTCCTGTTGAATGATGGGTGTACAGGAATTGCTGTCATCAATCCGCATAAACGCCAAGAAGTTCAACTAGATGAACACAAATTACTCGTGATGTATGGTCGTCCGTTAGATGAATTTGTAGCAACTTTGATTGAGGAAGACGTATATCCTGACAGAGAGATTCAATTCATCACGGAAGCTGAACATGTCCACAGCAGTAGCGCGCGAATGCATGACCGCTTCGAGGTATTGAAGAATCGGCTTGGTATAGATTAAGTGAGCTTCAAGAGAAGATCGTTTCCCACCCAGTACACCTTCTGAGGCAAAGTATTTAGAAACTCTTCATTTTTGAGTGTTAAGAGACCCTAGCCAATCTTTTCCACCGGCTAGTAGGTGCCAGGCGCCCCAGAATAGGCCGTCCTTGAAAACCTCTTCTCGACAAACTCAGTGGGTTGTGACACGATGGTTTGAGTAAGTTAACTTTTCGCCGCAAACCTTCACAAAGCATTCTATGATTCTTGTCATTAGTGCCAGCTTGCACCCTGAGAGCCGAAGCAGAATTCTGGCAGATACTGCCAAATCGAAACTACTCAAAAAGAACGCGTCCGTTGAAGTCTTCGATCTCTCGAAGAAACCCTTGCCCTTGTGCGATGGATTGACTGCATACGGAGATTCCAATGTCCAGGAACTCTCCAGATTAGTGCAGGAAGCGGATGCAATCTTATTGGCTTCACCAGTGTATAACTACGACGTCAATGCAGCTGCCAAAAATGCGATAGAGCTCACCGGTAAAGCTTGGACTAATAAACTCGTTGGAATCCTGCTTGCCGCTGGCGGCCCAGGTAGCTACATGTCTGCGATGGGTGTTGCGAATAGCCTGATGCTTGATTTTCGATGCTTAGTACTTCCCAGATTCATCTACGCCTTGGGTGATGCGTTTCAAGGAGATGAATTGTGTGATCAACAAATTGACCAAAGAATCACTGAATTAACTGATGAGCTCATCAGACTGAGTTCCGCAATTAAAAAGTAGTGTTCTAGTCGCTCTTCAAGCTTATGGAAGATAAAGCTTTTCCGATCTCAAGTAAGCTTCAACAGCGTTTGGTACGCGGTACCGAATACTATCGCCCTGCATGATGCGGTGTCTTATTTCAGAACTCGAAATCTCAATGGATGGAACAAGGATCTGGCTCGCTCTCATACGCTCGATTGTCTTTGCATTGACCAACCCTTCCAACACCGAATAATCCGGCTCTGGATCACCACCTCGATGCACAACTGCCAAGGTCACGAGATCCATTATTTTCTCTGGCATGAACCACTGAGGCATTGAAGCGAGAGAATCGCTTCCCAAAATAAAAAAGTACTGGTCGGAATCCGACCCTGCACAGATTTCCTGTAAGGTCTGGACGGTATAACTCACATCACCGCGTCTCAATTCACGATCATCCACACAATGCCCCTCTGCACCACTCAGTGCCAGATGAAGCATGGTGAGCCGTTGTTCGCAAGAAGCTTTTGGGGCTGATTCTTTCAGCGGTGACTGTGCGGCCGGTATCCAACGCACTTCATCGAGTTGCAAGTAATCGCGAGCTGACTCAGCTATCCAGAGGTGCCCTAGGTGCACCGGATCAAATGACCCTCCATATAATCCAATTCTCATAGGAAATTCCATATATTTGTAGTTTGGATAATTCTCCAATCATCGTACAAATTGCGGTTAGACTACTTCAGAGAAATCCTTAGATTGATCATACCGTGCCAAAAAGCTCAGAGGCTTACTAAAATCAATTCTTAAATCTCCCGTTCCCCACTGCATTGTTTGGAAAACAGCCTATCAAACTTCATAGGCTAATGAATGCTAACAAGTAAATTCCTCCATGCCGAAACGAAATCTGAATCTGAATAGCGATCATCGGCAACATCGAGAGCTTAAGGATAATATTTCTTCAACCTCAGGGCAAAGTGAACGGAGTCACTCAGAGCCCCAGGCCCAGCAAGCAGACTTATTTGATTTGTCACCACCTCCTTGGGAAATGCCATCGGAGGATCCCATCCATGTTGCCTCGGTAGTCTTCAGTGAGGCTCCCTTTGGTCCATACGATTACGCAGTGAAAGTAACGGATCGCCAAATTATCAAACCTGGTATGAGGGTGAAGGTACCTCTTGGCAACCGAAGGCACCCGATGGTGGCTTGGTGCACGAACGTCGAGACACAAGAAAAAACTGAGCGAAAGCTGCGTGAAATCAGCGAAGTCCTTGACGAAAAACCACTCTGTGACGATGCGCTGGTCCGACTTGTACTTTGGATGAGTCATTACTACCAAGCACCTGCGGGACAGGTTTTTGACACGCTGATACCCTCCAGCGTACGGTCACTGGCCGGGACGAGAGAGCGAACCTATTACAGCCCCACAAAGGCCGCTAATCACGCCGACATCATTGATCAACTCCCCGTCAAGCAAAAGGCCGTGTTACTGAGCTTAATTCGCTCTGGTAAACCGATGACTGCTGCTGATTTAATGCTTGAGGCAAATTGTTCGCAGGACCCAGTCAAGCGATTGCTACAGAAGAAACTGGTAAAGACAGAAAATCGCCGTGAATTGACACATTCAAAAAATAATCGCTGGCAGTTGGATGATGGGGAAGCCGAACGCAAGCTTCAGTTGACCGATGATCAAGCCGGTGCATTAAAACGAATTGTGGAAGCAGTCGATACAAATCAGCAGAAAACGTTTGTGCTGCATGGTGTAACCGGAAGCGGCAAGACTGAGATCTATATTCGAGCGATCGAGCACGTTGTGCGATTCGGACGTGGAGCTATTGTCCTTGTACCCGAAATCAGCTTAACTCCTCAGACACGTGGCCGATTCGAAAGACGATTCCAGTCCGTAGCTGTACTGCATAGTCAAATGACTCCCGCAGAAAGGCATCAGCAATGGCAAAGAATCCGGAATGGTGAAGTCCAAGTGGTGGTTGGCCCCAGAAGTGCTGTCTTTGCACCTTTTCCTCGACTGGGAATCATTATTCTGGATGAAGAACATGATTCTTCCTTCAAGCAGGATACGCAACCTCGCTATCATGCGAGGAAAGTAGCTCACGCTCGATCAAAATCTCTCGGTATCCCATTAATCCTCGGATCCGCGACACCATCGCTGGAATCTTGGCAAGCCGCTTCAAATGGATTCGCGGAATTGCTTTCGTTGTCGGGTCGGGTAAACACATTGCCCATGCCAGACGTGCAGTTGATTGATCTGAGACTGCGTGAAGAGCGTTCAGGCGGTGCCATTAGCCGACCACTTCATCACGCGATTCAAGCGACGCTAAACGATGCAGGACAAGTGATGTTACTGCTTAACCGACGAGGTTTCGCCACAAGCATTCAATGTCCGGCTTGTGGCCATGTAGTCGCTTGCCCGGATTGTGATCTTCCGCTAACTCATCATCGAGATGGCGGTAAAGCGGTGTGTCACTATTGCGATTACACCATTGGAACACCTCCCTTCTGCCCTGCTTGTCGTTTTGACGGTATTCGATTCGGCGGCCTAGGCACGCAAAAACTTGAATTGGAAATACAGAATCGCTTTCCTGATGCACGATTAGCAAGAATGGACAGTGATACGATGCGTCGTCCTGGGAGTCACCAGAAAGTACTTTCGAGCTTCCGCACCGGTGATATTGATATCCTGCTCGGGACACAAATGATTGCCAAAGGACTTGATTTCCCTAATGTACTCTTAGTGGGTGTTATTAATGCAGATAGCGCATTGCATTTCCCAGATTTTCGGGCGGCGGAACGCACCTTCCAACTCGTAACTCAAGTCGCTGGCCGAACCGGTCGTGGCGATCGACCTGGACGTGTGGTTGTTCAGACCTTTACTCCGGAACACCCTGCGATACAGGCCGCTTCCCGACACGACTACATCAAATTTGCGAAAGATGAGCTCATCAACAGGAGGCGTTTCAATTACCCACCCTTTGGAAGTGTGGGTAGGATCATTATTCGAGGTCCAGAAGAGCAACTCACTGAATCCGTTGCTCTAGCGTTAGTCAAACGATTGGAAGCAGCTCGAACTACACTTGGAGTGGAAGTACGAATTCTTGGCCCGGCTCCACCACCCATTTCCCGTCTCCGCGGAAAATATCGCTTCCACATCCTACTCCAGTCAATCAACGCCACCCACCTAGGCGAAACCATTCGAAAGGGTACGGAGCAGTTCAAGGTACCGGATCAAAGTGATATCCAATTTGTTGTCGATATTGATCCTGTTGACATGCTTTAACGGAATGACTTGCTCAGCATCGAAAAAGATTGCCGTTTTATCGCTAATCAATCTATCGATGATTAGTTAAACTGCAAATTCGCGCATCCGCATGTGCCCTCAATCAAAAGACCCAACTTAATCTCACTGGAATCGTTTGAATGCCACTGCCAACCGATGGACAGCCAGAGCCCAAGAAGAAGTTTAGAATTCAGCGAAAGCGGCTAGGTAAGGTTAAGTTTATTTCAGAAAAAGGAGATTATGGGTTTATCACAGCTGAGGACTATCGCGATGACGTTTTCTTTCATACATCAAATTGGAAGCCGTCGAGTACCCACAACGAAGAGCAAAACGAAACCGAGCTCATCGAAGGTCTATGGGTAGAATTTGAATTGGATGATGACCAATTTGAAGAGGATAAAAGATTAAGAGCAAAAGTAGTGAGACCCACGACTCGTCCCATCGGAAGAAAATTATCAGGGCGAGACGCTACATTTCAGATCATTACGCATCACCCCAAAGCACGTCGCAGACGACCGTCATGGAGAGGCAAAGAAGAATAGGTCGTCACCGACTTCAGCTCTCCATTGTTGATTCTAAGGTGAATACGATCGACTAACCTTCCGAAGCCGGTTTTGTATCGCCGCCATCCTTGGGTTTAGCATCAGCTGAATTATCAACCTTGGGCTTTTTCGGACGTGCAGGCAGTTTGCCTCCGTTTTTCTCCGCTTCTATATAAGCCAAATCTAACTCTTCGATTAACTTTGGGGTAATGTGCTTCTGGAGCAAATCACGGGTAGTAGAAAACATCTCATCTACCTTTCGGCTCTGATTAGCGTTTTTATTCCCCAGGAGATTAATAAACTCCTGCTGCTTTTTTCCAATGGCACCATATAACTCGTCACTACCAGGCTGATCTTTGAGAGCTGTTAAAAGATCACCGGCCTTTTCCATTTGCCCTTGTTCAAGCCGCAATAAAACTCTTGCTTTAAAAAGTTCACGAATGGCCACAAGATCAATTATGGAATTCTGAGCACCTCGAATGTAAGCCTCTGCCTGCAAACGAATATCATCGCCTGAAAGATCTGCAACAACTTGTGAATATAAACCCGGCACCAATGGCAAACGAGCAAGGATTGCTCCACCATTCTTAACATACAAAAGCCTCAGAGGATCTTCCGTCGGTTCCACTTTAAGAATCCCATTCCAATTGGTTCTGCCGACAAACGTCATATCCCCGGTGTCTAAATCTTTCTGATAGAGTTCATAGCCGATAAGAGGGAAATCTGGATCGCGTTGGAGATGTAATCGCATCTCTGTGGAGGCGAGTTCAGGTCTAACCTTCAATGCTGTCTTAAATGTTCTTTTGTTCTTTCGACCCTGAAGTCCTCCGCCTCTTCCCGAATAAAAATCCATCTGAACATTGCGATTTTGGTAACCGTCAAGCTCCTTAACGTGCAAGAAAGCCCAGTCGAGCGGCCCGATCATAATCGGATTTCCATTTCGATCATTTTTCCGAGTCATCGGCTCTAGTACATCACCAACACGAATCCAAGCAGGAGAATGCTCTCGGTCTTCCTCAATAACCAACCCACCAGCTCGAACTAATCCTAGCGCTGATCGCAGGCCGGCATTTTCTATTCTGACCATGGGCCCAAATGCTCTTGTCAGACCGATACCAATTGCACGAGGCAAGAAAGCAGCATTCGCGGCATCTACCGAAGCGACAGGACCAAAATGCCGCATCAGCGTATCAAACTCGACGACTTGAACCGTCATTGGTAGCTGGCTGGTGGTGACTGAAACAATGAAAACTTTGTCGTAATTCTCAACGGTCTCACCCACGAGGCCCGCTATGTCTGGAACAATCAGCTTTGCCTCGGGTTCCAGAGTACTGGCAAGCCCCCTAGAGACGATCACTGCCTCGATCTGTTCTCTCTCTGGCTTTGCTTCTTCCTCAATGCCCTTCCCTTCTCCACTTTCAGCTTCCTCTGCCCCTTCTCCCTGACTTGCCGTTTCTTCGCCTGGAGTTGCCTTCGGCGAGGTTTCACGATTCAAAGGCTCAGATTGATTCCACAAATCCCTTACAGCAAACTCATCGCCGATTACTGCCTCGAGCTTCTCGGAGATGCCGCTGAAGGTTTCATTCCCCAACGCTGAAGACCTACCTAACACTTCACGTATGCGAGCTTCATTTGCATAAACTTTTTTTACATAGGTTCCCACGTTTTTTGCCACTCGAATACGAACGGCATCTGGGTGGTCTCGCTTAACCGCCAGCACAGGATCGGCGGCAGTAATGCTCTCATAGGTTAGATTTGATATATCACGCTTGGCTGCAGTCGCCACAGCGTTGGGAGCTTCTGCGAAATCTACCCGCCATACTGCATCAAAATCTCTTGAGAGATACGATCGGAGCGGTTGTTCTAAATCGGACAGATGTATTTCAGCATTGTCGCTTGTGTACCAAACTAAGACGCGATAGGGATCATAATCCCAAGGCATTTCCTCGATGGTCGCATCATTCTCAATTGCCATACTGGATTGAGCTTTTGAAGCCCCATCGCTTGACTCATCCTCAGCAACTACGGGTTGTTGCGTATCAGTTGCCGAATCTTGTGCAAAAGCATTGAAACTCAAGCTAAAAGCAAACAAGAAAAGTATCAGGATTCGGGAGTAATTCATTGGTCTTATTGTCCTAATCGCCAGTTATCCGCATTCTGATATAGGGAAACAATATCGGAACCCATGCCAATCAAATCTCGGCGGTAAGCATACGAATCTACCATTTGCCAAAGTGGCAATACGGGTAGTTCATGGTGAACGATCGAATGTAGGTCAAGCAAACGATCACGTACTTCTCGCCAATTCTTAGCTTCCTCAAGGCGTCGCAATCCAAGTCCAACCAACTGATCTTCACATCGTGCCAAGCCTTCAGGCCCTAGAAGCCGTCCAGCATCAATAACAGGCTCCCATACTGCGGCAGATACATAAACGATATCTGCGATATTCTTTTCTCGATCTGGAAAGGTCTGACCCACCTCGAGTTCAACTAGCTCTACTTTCAACCCCAATAGTTCCCACTGTGTCCGGATTCCCTCGCATGCTACACGTGAGAGATTATCAGGTGGGTAGGCTAATCGAATGGGAGTCATACTCGGCATCGTCTCTTTTTTCCGTTCAGCCTCTGATTTCATTTGATTCTCATTCATTGCAATCAAGAGCTGAGCCAAAGGTGGCTCATAAGGCCTCGGTTCAATGCTCTGATCATAGGCATATCCCAAAGGATCATTCAGCTCTAAGCCAGCTGGAAATGGTCCAGATAGCACGCGACAACCTTCTGACTCCAGTCCTTCCAAGAGCTCTCCAGTTAGGATGTCGTTACGGTTAATCCCGTACAACAATGCTCGTCTAAAGGTGCGTTCAGCTAAAAAAGGATGTTCCGAACAAGGCACTAGCATGTGCACTGTTGGCAAAGGGTAATTAGCAACTTTAATTTCCTTACTCTTGCTTAAGCGAACCGCATCAGCAGGAAAAAGTTGATCCAGTACATCGATTCTGCCCTGAAGCAAAGCACTCACTCCATCGGAGGCGGAGGCGCTGCGTATTTCAACAATCTCACGTGGCTGTGTCGCGACCTTGGGTTCGCCAGAAAGGACATATCGCACGAGATCATCTTCTACGGATTCTCGCCGGTAGTCACCGGTGGGTGATTTGGGCTCACCACCAAACCAACTCCCATCCACGGGTATCTGTAGCAAGCAAATCGGAAGAACATGAGGCCTTCTTAACTTGAAGGTAACTTGTTGAGGCCCCTCCAAACCGATTGACTCGACGGCCGATGCCCATGGAGCAGAATAGACACCTGATTTTGGTTTGGCACGATTAGCCATCACGTCCGCAAGATAAAACGCCTGAATTTTATCTAATGGAGGAACGACATCATTGGGTTTCAACAACATGTCGAAATGCATCCGATCAGGGCTGGTTTCGATTACCCCAAAAATGAAATCGTACTCGCCACCTTCGGGACCCGCACCTTGGATCTCGAACAAAGTACGGTAGATCAGTCGACCTGCTCGTCTCGCACCCCAATTATCCAATCGCGTTGGATCGAGATCTGTTGCACTTTGCAGGACACCCACGTTCACTAAGGGATAGATCGTATCGATCTGTCTAATTAATTCCTGACCCCCTTCTATGTCTGGCTTTAAATAAACACTTTCTCTGGCCAGTAATCTTGCTGCACGATAATCTTCCGCATCGCGAGCGGCGATGGCTTGGTCTCTTTTCTCTTGAGCCATACCGAGGAACTCGGTCTCCCATTTAGCAATGGAATCGAGGGTGTTACCTGGATAATCTTTCGTTAGTCGAGCAAGCAATTGCTGAGCCAAATCCAGTTCCTTCTCATCCATCAATTGCTTCATCAATTGATCAGTGATTCTAGAGATAGCTTGCAATACTGTGGTTTGTTTGTATTCCGGAGCATATCGCCGCAATTCCTCGAGCATCGCGAGAGTGGATTCAAATTCACCTCGATTCGCTCGGCCTACGGCATCTTGATACAGATAGTCACAGCGCAATTCTCTAAGGCCTGGTCTTGTGGGATAATCCCTGATAAGAACAGACAAGAAAGGATAGGCTCCAACAAAATCACCAGCTGCGATGCGTTCTTGCGTCTCTCTTTCTAAGCGAATCTCCCAAAGGTCAAATCGGTCAATTTCGCTCCACTTGGAGACGAATTCTTTACCTTCAATACCAATCACTTCAAAACGCAGAGTGCCTGTCGGGTTACTCGGTGGTGTTCTTCCAGGGAAGCTAAGCGGAAACACTTTCGCCCAGCCACCACCAGCTGCCTGCGTGAAGAATACTATGTCGTGAGGCTCTTCCTGTAAGAGACCAAGACCTAGGTCAGGTGGATTTCCGGTCTGAGCGTAATTTTGGGTTTGTGCCTGCAGTTCACCTGACAAGTGCATCGCAACCCATAGTGTGGCGAAACAACGCAAAAACCAGCTTGAGTAAACATCCATCCGCGGGGAAAACTTAATCACTTGACCGGCACCTCCGCTGAATAAACCACGCCTTCAGCACCTGGAATAAGAAGCTGATTTGAATTGACGAGCATAGGAGCAGAAAAGATTTGTTGACCAATAAACGATTGAACCACTACTTATCAACTGCTTGCATAAAGGGTCAATAACCAACCAGAACGCCCAGCAAGGACAATGCGGTTTTCATCCCTGATCGGAGAACCAACAATTTCACCCACAGGAATGGCAACCTCAAAGTCTTGTTGGCCGCTGGCACGATACCCTCTAATCTTCCCATCATCTGTCTTTACAAGTGCAACATCACCGGCAGCCATGGGTCCCCAAATAATCCGGCCATTCAGTAGCACTCGAAAGGTCTCGGACAAGTTGGATAGATCAAATCCAACCAGGGAATCCGCTGCCGGACCCTCAGTACTAGCGAGCATGACGTTACCGACACGGCTAGATGGGCCGAACAAAGGAAACTCAAGATCTTTGGATTGCAATTCCCTGATTTGCTCACCGACGCGCAATCGGTAGATTTTCTTCCGACTATCAGCAAGAACTACTTGATCAGGATCATCCGGCAATGTGATTGGCCGTGTCCATTTTATTTTCCCGACAGGATCACTGGCAGGCTGAAATGGAGCTGAGGAACTGACTGCACCTGTTCTCCAATCCACCAAAACAACTCTGCCATTATCTAGAGGCAACAACAGACCGCCTCCTGAAATCACACCTCCTGAGGTGGGTAGTCCTGATGAAAGACTCATGGTCACCCGGCGTAATTTCTCGGTTTCGCGATCAGGATCATATACCAACAGGGATGGATCACCCACTTCATTCAGCATGACTTTCTTTTTGGCATCGATTGAAATGGGATCTTTGAATCGGATCGCGACCGCTTTATCACCGGGATTCTCGAGTGGGCTTTGGCCACCGAGATAAGTGTTGGTTGCAGGATCCAGACTCAAATTAAACAAGGCGGCTTGGGTTGTGATGACATGCACACCGCTCTCTGCCGACTGCAAGTGTGAAACAGGTACTCCCACATCCGTTCTCCAGATCTCCTCACCCGTTTTGGGGTTTGCTGCGGTGATTCTAATCGCTGATGTATCTCTGAGAATACGAGCATGTACGAGCGCATCATCGCTGGAATAGGGCTTTCCAATGAACGTATCTAATTCGTGAATACTCCAATCACGAATCACGCGTCCTGTATTGATCTGCAATTCGTATCTACCCAGTCGAGTACCGGTTATCCACATTTGACTCTTACCCACCGCCATTTGGGTAGCTGTCGGTTCGTCGTAAAAGGCCGGCAAGGTTGCAGCGACAGTCACTTGCTCTCGTTCAGCTGTGGGTTCAATGTCATAAACGGTTACCTCTCCTCGGTCGGTCAAAACAATCAATCTTCTCCCGTCCACAATCGGTGGGATGCTGACATTACCGATTAGCCGAAACGGCGTTTGAGCCTGAACCAACTTTTCACCACGTTCATCAACCCGGAGCACGTGCACGTTCGCATAATCCGCCCCTGCATTTTCAATAACAAAAAGGTGACCGAGCAGGGGAATAGGTGGAACAGAAACCGTAGCAGCCTCGTGGCCGAGGTAATAGCTCTCCACACAGTTCCCATCTCGGCTATTCAACACATAAACATTACTATGATCACCGGCCAAGTAGACTCTTCGCAGTCGATCATCGACTCCCGGCCCAACATTCAAACTTTGTGGTATTTGTGTGGCCCACTTGGCGTCACCGGAAATGACATCGATGGACAGGAGGCGACCGGAATCCGTGGAAACATAGATTTCGTCTTTGTTTGAAATCGGCTCACTAAAGCTCTCACCGATTGCGGAGGTCCATGCAACACTTCCATCACTCTCATTACATCGGATAATTTCTAACTCCGTAGACTGGCAGAGGAGAACTCCATCTTCGAGTTGCACTGGCGGCAGGTCTTTTGCCATGCCCACATACTTACGCCAACTTAATTTACCCGTCTCTCCATCAAACGCGAGAATCGAGCCGCCGGCCCGAAAGTAAAGGGTAACACCACGAAGATCCGGGATGGCATTTCCCTCAAGGGTTGTGAGCACCACCGCTTGAGCTTCCTCAGCATCATCACCTCCGACAGTGACATTCGGGAGCTCACTTGATGCTGTTACCAACGTTTGTTGGATATCACTCGCTCTCTTAATTAGGGTTTGCAGACGCTCATGATCGTACAACTCAGGAAACGAGCGAAGCAGCTCTTTCCTAGTATCATAAGCTGCCTTGGTTTCCTTCTGATCCAAGGAGGAAATCATTGATACCTCAGCCTCATCCAACCGAATGTTGCGGCTAATATCTCTTTGAACCCTCGCGCGCGATTCAACCACACTTTGAATTTGCGAAGCGAGTGTCACTTTCATGGAAGACATCATGTACTGGGGATTCTCCATCAGCACCATCTGCTCGTCGAGCACTTCCAAGAGTTCCTGTTTTTTTGCAGTCTCTTTTGCACGCTGTGCTGCTTCAGCAATATTCGCCGCGATGTCTACCATTAACGCAGCAAGGTTGCCGCGTTCTTCGTTCATACCTTCCTCATCGGCAACCAACGGAAGCTTTTCTTTCTCAACCGCAACCGCTTCTTCGGGTTTCTGACGGAACTCTGCAGCTTTGTACAGTTCGGTCATGATCATTCGTGAGCGAGCTAACGATGAGTATTGGTTCTCGTTACCAAAGCTCTCGATGAAACTCTGATACATCTTTTGAGCGGCATCATAATTTTGGTTGTCATACTGCTCATTTGCCTTGGCAATCACCTGGTCAGCGTCTTCACGAGTTAAAACAAATGTGATGCCACCACCAATGAGTAGTAAACCAGCAATGATGCCGATAAAACCATAGATTTTAAAAGAGTCCCACTGAGATTTCTCAGAGTCAGCCTTCTTATGCTTCGGCTTTGGCCGCGCTGAGGTTTCTGGTCCCGCCGGATCTTCATCCAGAGCTCCAACCTCCACAGCTTCGACAGCGACTACCTCTTCAACATCAGCATCATAAAGCGAGTTCTCCGCCTCATAGGAAGCTGCAACCTCCTCGACCACCGCTTCTACCGACTCAGCGTCTTCATCCGGTAGGATTTCAAGATCAGCCACTTCTTCAACAAGCTCACTCGATCCGTCTGAATCCGACTGGTATTCTCCACTTCGCAATTCACCAATCAGTTTGGTGGCTTGAAAGCGAGTCAAGTGACCGTTGTCGACCAAAAGCTTGGCAACCGCCTCGGGTGTAACGCGAGTACCGCCCTGCACGAGCTGTTCTCGTAAAGCTTCTATAATTTCCTGATCGAGTAGACCGAGTCTTTCTAATCGATCGATCAATTCATTTGCTAACATGATGAGTCGAAGTTTTAAATAAGAGGAGTAAGATAAGGTGCGATAAAGCGGGTTGTTGTCCCATCAGAGTGCATCAAAGCAAGGAATCTTTGTGGTTAATCAAAACCCTCAACCTGCATCACTTCCAACTTCGCAAAACCAGCGATCGTCCCCGCATCCATCGCATCGACAAGCACTTTGAGCTTCGCCATTTCATGGACTTTAATATTTAATTGCATGCCATCTTGATTGCCGGCAATCGCTTCTTTGAGTGCAGAGATCAGAGTCGCCTTACCGGGAGGCTCTCGCTCCCATTCCGGAGCCAAGACAAGAAAAGAGCCAAATTCATCGACCTCGAGCTCTACCATGTCCAATTCTTCGACTTCCTCCTCCTGCACACTCGTGCTCGGAGCGTCAGTCTGCTGCTTTGTCATTTCGATTGATTTTTGCAAGCTAAACGCTGCCG
>JAAXIK010000454.1 GCA_012270385.1 Rubripirellula sp.
GAACCTTGATCAAGGTAAACGGGTGCTGGCTGAGCCATCTGCGATGGTATCCATGAGTGCAGGTATGCACTTGAAAGCCGGGTTTCGTGGTGGATTGGGTCGAAGCCTTGGTCGAATGTTTGGCGGCGAGAGTCTCATTGTCAACACATTCACCGCGGAGTCGTCACCAGGTGAGATTGTCTTCGCAGCAGGGCCCGCCGGAGACGTTGCCTACAAGCGACTCGAGAATTCAAAGCTCTTCCTGCAACGCGGAGCCTACTTGGCCAACACCGAGGGTGTCGAGTTGACAGGGAAGTGGCAGGGAGCCAAGGGTTTCTTCAGCGGTGAAGGACTGGTCTTGCTTCAAGCTTCAGGAACAGGGGATCTCTTCTTCAATTCCTACGGAGCGATTATGCCGATTGATGTTGCAGGTGAATTCATTGTGGATACCGGCTACATCGTGGCTTTCGAGGATACGCTGCAATATCGGGTCACGGTGCTGCCAGGGCTTCGCTCCAGAGGTAAACTCAAATCGTTCTTCTTCGGAGGAGAAGGTTTGGTCTGCCAATTTAGTGGTCAGGGTCGAGTCTGGGTTCAGACACGCCAGGTTACCACGTTCCTTTCATGGGCCAACGGATACCGTCCTTCAAAGAGTAATTGATCCGAGATCACTTCCTGACTCGACTCATGACGTAAAGCATCTCTCGGCAGATCTGCCGAGAACGCTCGTCATAGGTTGCTTTTTCGTTCGCTTTTCCATCCGCAACCTTCGGGTCCTCGTACCGGATCGGTAGCCTGAGGTCACAGCCGGGTACTACGGGACAAGCCTGATCTGCACTCGAGCAAGTCATGATCGCGGCGTAGTGTTCTGACGGATTCGGTGGTTCGTTATAGACCTTCGAGAAGCATTCAAGAGGTTCGGCATTGTCGGCGTAAGAGACAAGAAAGTTTGGATTCTCAGTGGTCTGCTCTGAAGATTGAATCTGAAAACCTGTTCTCTCGAGTGAGGCCACAATCCTCTCATTCATTGCAGTCGTCTCGGTACCGCCTGAAAAGGTGGTGACGTCCGAAACATCATAGTAATCCGCGGCAACCTTCGCCCAAATCTGGGAGAGATGACTGCGTCGAGAATTGTGTGTGCAGAGGAATGTTAATTGGATGCCCTTCCCGCCTACTTCGTTCCTCGGTGAGTTGCTTTGAACGTAATCGGCGAGTTGGTTGAGCAGTGATTTACGGGATGGAGAAATCAAATCAAATTCACCGACTCGCTCTCGAATGAATTCGGCGATCGGCGGATGAAGATGGATGCTGGGCATATTGCTGACTGAAACCGCCGTGATGAGCCAAAAGCATTGGAATAGAAATCAGATCAGAGCGACCCACGGCGTAGAGAGCCGTGAGTCGTTTCTGGTTCGCCGGATTCGATTATCGATCGCGGATTCGATCAAGTTCTTGATGTAACCGTCCAATTTCATGACGCAACTCTTCGATCTGACGCATCATTTCATGGAGTGGGTCGTGATGTCGCTCTTCTTCCTGTCTTCGCATTTCGTGCAGTTCGCGCTCTGTTTGCTCGGCTCGCTCAGCCACGTGCTCTGCGATGTCATGCAAACCTGCTTGGTGCAGGTGATCCACGGCGATATGCATATTTTCTAGGCGGTGCGCCATTTCTTCGTGGGCATGATGGCGGCCGTCATCATGATGTTCGCCATCGTGATGCTCGTGGTGTCCCTCTTGGTGGTGTTCATGATGATCGCCCTCATGATGATCGCCCTCATGATGATCGCCCTCATGATGATCATGGTGCCGATGCTCTTGGTCACGCATCTCACCTGGATGGTGCTCTTCTCCGCGTTCGGAATCTCTTCGCCTCATGTCGGATGCAATTTCTTGGAGTGCTCTCACAAGCTCTTCGCGTTCAGCGCGGATCTCTCGGACTCGAGGTCTCGCTTCCTCGGAATTGGCAAGTTCTCTTTCTTCCCTCATCAACTGTTCAATTCGCCTTCTCATTTCTCGGACCTCAGTCTGGCCGTTGTCCTGATGCTTGTGGCGTATCTGCTCTGAGATCTTGTAGAGTTCAGCAGCTTCACGAGCTAGTTTTTTTGCTTCTTCGTTTCGCCCAAGTGCAGCAAGTTCCGCCGCTTCCTGTCGGATGGCATTGGCTTTTTCGCGGTACTCATCCGCTTCAGAGCCTTGGACGCTGACCGATGCAAAGAGGAGGAGGCAAACGGTGAAGGAACTTCTCAGCAATGGCATGATGCTTCTCGGGTAGGTGTGGTTTGGGGCTGAAAGGAATTCGACAACAATGACACCTCGAGCGCAGATGATACCTAAAATCCAACCGTCGAGTTTTGCAAGTTTGCGGTGTTCCGGAGTGAGGAAAGGTTGGAAGAAGTGTTCCAATTGTTGGTTTTGGTCGGTTTCTGCCAGCCAGCGACTGACGCTGTAGGCATCTTGAGCGTCCACGCTACGTTTTTTGCGTGGATATCTCTGCCGGAAAATGGAGGGAAAAACCTCCGCGATCACTGATTTCCCTGGGGGTATGCTCCAGCCATCAAACGGCCAGCAATGGAGTTGGTCGCCGGCGGGTTTTCTTAATTGCTGGATCCACGGGATCCCCGCGGGGGTCGACTTGGCAACCGAGCCCTGAACGTCGAATTGAAAAACACTCTTCGCTGAACTTGTCCATCGCTCGGTGAGGCGAAACTCATCGGGCGTGCCCACCCTGCCCCGCTGATGCTTGAGTTCCTCGCGGACGTTATCCACGCTGATGTCGATTGCATCCGTTGGCCAGTGCTGACAAGAATCCTTCAGACATGGGGGGCAAGGGCGATGGGTGGAGGGCGGCATGTAACTGCCAGGTAAGGA
>JAAXIK010000520.1:0-1666 GCA_012270385.1 Rubripirellula sp.
AAACGAACCAGAACGGACAGGAACCAAGGAAGCAGAAGAAAGCAACAAGCAGAAGAAAATGGCAAGGACACATAAACCCCAACGCAAACGAATACCTGCTGAACCTCCACTAGCCGCGATCAATTCGGGAGAGGGTGTTTCACCTGCAGCGATAGCAGCAGCGAGAGGGTCACCACCGGGTAGGGCCGCTGCAATCTGCACAACATTAGGAGGCCTCTCACCGGGGTCATTACTCAGGCACCGCTCAATGATCTTATCCACCACTGGATCAAGATCTTTACCAATCGTTGAAATACGACTCGGCGAGGATTGATCTCGAAGCCGAATCATCTCCGCAATGGAGCTGGCTCGAAAAACGGGCTTCCCCGTAAAGATTTCGTGAAAGATGAGACCGAGCGCATAAATATCCGAATGCTCACCTACAGCGCCACCGGCCAACTGCTCTGGCGCCATATAAGCAGGAGTACCCACGATTCCGTTCTGGCGGTCCGTGGTCATTGTCAGCCGAGCGAGACCAAAGTCAGTAATCCTAACTTTCCCTCTACCGTCCAACATAATATTGGCAGGCTTGAGATCTAGATGGATCACCCCACGTTCATGTGCAGCATAGAGACCACCACATATTTGCCTGGCGATCTCAATCCCTTTATCCGAAGGCAATCGTCCTATTCGCCTCAATAAACTGGACAGATCCTCACCATCAATGAATTCCATGGAGAGAAAATGCTGTCCCTCAATTTCGCCGATGTCATAAACTCGACACACGCTGGGGTGGGAAACAGACCTCGCGAGCCTAACTTCGTTGTAAAGCAGATCAAGCCGCCTCTGATCCTCAGTCACATGTTCGGGTAAAAACTTCAATGCGACTGACTGAGCTAACTTGAGATCGTCCGCACGATAGACCTCACCCATGCCTCCACGACCAAGTGGTCCGACAATTCGAAATCTCTCACCTAGGATGGTGCCGGGAGGAAAGCGATATCCACCTGAGCCTGCGTGTGAGCCCCCTGAACCTAATTGGGAGCTCTTTCCCAATGCTGAATCCGCTTTTCGGGGCGGTGGTTGTTTTTCCAAGAATGTGGGCGCGAGGGAGTGATCAGCATTTCCTTTTTTCTCGCTCGACTTAGCCAAACTTACGCCGCAATGAGGACAGAACTGTGCATCGATGATAACATCAGCGTTACATGAGCTGCATTTAGCCATCGAGCCATTCCTCTTAGTTCAGAACAAGTTAAGACTTTGCCGTATTTCACCGCTTTCTATGCTAATTACTCGATTTGGAGATGGATGATAAAAGTATGTGTTTACCTCACATTCCTTTAACAAGATCTTCCAAACTGGCTCCCGAAAATTCCATCAAACAGTCAGCCACAGTTCTTTCTCGTCGATCTTGAAGTTCCAGATTGCAACCATGTTTGACGAGCACGCGTAGGATCGCATGATACTTTTCTGCCTGTGCAGCATTCCGGTGACCACAGAGAATCGCTGCCGCGTGCGCCGGCGTGTGACCATAATGATCAGAGAGATCAGGGTCCGCTCCCTGATCAAGTAGAGTTTTCATATCCGCTTCATTACCCATCTTCACCGCGTAGAACAAAGCCGTTCGCCCAAAATCAAAATGATGAACTAAAAAAACCATTCCCTCTATAAGTATCTAAAGAGCAAT
>JAAXIK010000520.1:1676-2842 GCA_012270385.1 Rubripirellula sp.
AACCAGACAACTGATCCATAACTTCTCCAAGCCTCAGTTTACTTGAAAGCCCTCAATCAGTCTCGGCAGCGGATTGTATCTCCTTAAAAGCTCTGATTTGAATTGCGTTGCATGTAATGGAGTATTCCCAAAATTGTCCCTAACGCCCTCAAACGTGTCGTACTGATCCAGCACACCCTGTTTTCGAGCAACATAAGCTTCAACCATAGGTGTGCGATCCTTAGAACTTCGGTTGTACCGCATCAGAGAACCTACGCAGAAAGTAAAGATTGCACCGATAAGCACAGGCTTGGCACACACCTTGATTAGGTTGAGAATGCGAAACTGCTCCTCTCCCGGATCGGATGGAGATTTCTTTTTGCCCATAAAGAAATTGCCCAGCCACGTATAACGCACGCACCACTGATAACTCATGTAGATCAACAATGTTGAGACCACGAGCACAAGGTAGCATTTAGTGAGTGGATCCAAACCTTCGTAATCCTGAAACATGTAAGAGAGCTTGAAAGTGAGAGGCATGTGAATCCAGTACACCCAATAAGCTGAGTCCGCAAGATAGCGGACCGTGCTACTCTCTTTACTCAAGTAGCGACTGGCGATACCAATCGAAGCCAAGCACATTGAACAACAGAGAGTTGCCCTCAGGAGGACGACCAAAACCTTTGCCCACCCACCAAACAGCACACCCTCCAAGACGAGATTCGGCCTCACAAATTCGAGGGTCTGCAAATCAAAAATAGTCCAAGTGTATAAGTCATTGGTAATGGGAGCCGACAAATCAATTTTCATTGTCGGATAATCAATCAGGATAAACAGTGGCACAGAAAAAGCTGCGTACACGTAGGCATTTTTCGTCACATGCTCCAATAAGTTCCGTTTTCGATATAGCGAGACACCAAAGAAAAAATAGAGGAAGTAAAGACCAAGCTCGGCCAAAGGAACATTGAATCCCGTTGGGGGAATCGACACACTCTTCAATGAATACTGCAGTGGCGCAATCAATAATCCAAGAAGCAGAAACCCCCACCACCGTTTCACTCCAACCTCAATCAGCTGATTCCATCCCGAAGCTGTTTGAATCAGCTTTGACATAAGTAGAGGTCGAAATACGACATAGAGCAGATAGAAAATCAAAAGATAATAGACAAACCAGTAATGTAATAATC
>JAAXIK010000098.1:0-16201 GCA_012270385.1 Rubripirellula sp.
CGTGTTTGTTGGTTGTCGCCTCAATTGCATTTTTGTGAGCAGCTCGATCGGTGATGTCACAGTGAAGAGCCTCTGCCTTTCCTCCTAATTGTTCGATCTCCCCTACCGTTGCGGCCAATTTCTCCGCATTCCTAGCAACACACACGACGTGAGCGCCATTGATTCCCAAAGCGATCGCGACAGCTTTCCCAAGCCCCTGTGATGCTCCGGTCACTATGGCTACCTGTCCGGTCAAATCCGCAGTCATCGAAAGTTTCATGGTCATTCTTTATTTTGTGTTAGGTGGTGTGCATTCATTTCGAGATACTGATAGCCAGATGCAACAGGCTCAAGCCTCGTCTCCGAAACCATCGCTCGGAAGTTTCCTGTTGATCCGCTTGAGTGTACCGCGAAGTACACGTCCAGTTCCCAATTCCTCGAACTTCTCAACCCCGTCAGCCAACATTTGCCGAATCGATGCCTCCCAAAGAACGGATCCAACGACTTGGCGGCTGAGAAGCTGCTTGATCTCTTCGGCTGATTGATGCGGCTTTGCATCAACGTTGCTGTACACGGGAATACGGGTATCCGTGATGGGCATTTCCTCAAGAGCATCCGTCAGAGCTTGCACAGCAGGCTCCATCAATGCGGTGTGGAAAGCACCGGCAACACTCAGTGGTACTACCTTCATGGCACCCGCTTTTTCAGCGGCGGGTATCAGACGCTCAATGGCAGTCAGGTGACCGGATATCGCAATATTGCCGGGACACAATAGATTGGCTGGCTGCAGTACTTCGCCTTCCTGTCGCGAGCTATCACAGACTTTCTGCAGTGTCTCTAAATCGAGTCCGATGACGCTAGCCATGCCGCTATCCACCGCATTTGCGGCCGCTTGCATTGCTTGACCCCTTCGTTGAACGAGCCGGACACCGTCCTCAAATTCGAGACCGCCAGAAAAACAAACGGCTGTATATTCACCCAGACTCAAACCCGCGGCAGCGGTGATCGCTTCGATCCGCTCCGGTTGGGTTTCTCTGAGGGTTTCCGCCGCGGCGATCCCAACAACGAATAGTGCGGGTTGGCTAAACTCAGTTTCATTGAGTTTGGCCTCGGGACCGTCAAAACAGAGAGATGACAGATCGTAACCCAAAACCTCCGAGGCACGATCAAAATAGGCTCGCGCGGACTTGTGGTGGTCACAAAGCCAACGGCCCATACCGACCGCCTGAGCTCCCTGACCTGGAAATAGAATACCGACAGAAGACATAATAAAACCTGCTACGAGAACGACGCCTACCTGTCGACCCGAGTCAGAAGCACTTTCTAGCGAGTCCCAGCAACAGGGCGGTTCTCGTATGACTAGAGAATCTAGTCTTCCTGATGCTCTACGACCGTGCGTCCTTGGTAATATCCACACTTAGGACAGATAGTGTGCGTAGGAACTGCGACACTGCATTGAGGACAGTAGCTAATCTGGCGACGCTTCACATGATCATGAGAACGTCGTTTGCCGCTTCGGCTGTTTGAGTGTTTTCGCTTAGGGACAGCCATCGCTGTAGGTCCAAAGTGATTTAGTGGATGTTTCAAGTGAGTCGCGTATGTTAGAAACCTAAGACTGATTTCGTCAACGCACTCCGAGCCGGATTCTCAAAAAAGCTTGAATCTGATGCGGATTTCTCCGCTATGACTCACTCACCCGCCGGTTTTCTAGACTTCATGAAGTTCGTCCTGCTCGACGCACACCAAAAACCCCTCTGCAGGGCAGGAAGCAAGGCCGTTTATGCCAACTTGGTTCCCACAGCGAGTCCAATCTTCGCTTTCCCCTTGCTGAGCAAAGCAAATTGACACTCTTCGAGTCCAACTGCCCGCAGTTCGAGCTGCAACTCTGCTGGACTTCTGACCGCCCCGCACCTCGTTTCCAAGAGTAAACGCAGCGAAGCCATTCGATCGGCCAAGGTTGGCTTGCCATCCATCTCAACCCAATCAATTACCACTAAACGCCCGCCGACCTTCAAAGATTTTGTGGCATTCCCGAGCAAGCGGTTGGCTTCATCTTTTCCCAAACCTGAAATCCGTTGAGCAATGACGACCCAGTCGTAATGCTCCGACTCGAGTTCCACATTGGAGGGGTCCGCTACGATGGTCCGAAAACGATCCGACAGCCCGATCGAATCTGCTGTCTTGGATGCAGCCTCGATGGCGGACTCATGATCGACAGCGGTAATCCTTGCGGTTGGATCTCGGTAACCCATCGCGCACGTCCAGACTGCCGAACCACATCCAAGATCAAGAATTTCCAGCGGTTCACTACTGGAATCACCGCCAAAATCCAGAACTTCTGCTGCTTCCATTGCTGAGGAAGTGTGAATCCACTGAGTCGCAGCGAGATGATTAAGGTGAAGCTGGTCATCATGGACCTCTCGACTCACCGTTTGGCTTGCCAAATCCGTCAATCTTTGCCAGCTGCTGTCCGCGAGATCCTCATCATATTGACACAAAAGATGAGCGGCACGTGACAGGGCGAAATCCTCGTCATATTGCTCGACAATCCCAATGGAAACCGCTGCGTCTAGAATCTCCGAGACCAACCGGGAATCCAAAGATCTCGGTGAACAGAGTTGATTCAGCGTACATTGCCGTTCTCTCAGGGCGTCCAACAAGCCCAGCTCACGGAGGGTGCGAATGAGATGTGAGGCCGCGTTGATCTGCATCAGCTGATGATAGAGGCCCAACGTGCGTTCCTGCGCTGACCGAACTGCGGTCTGTTGGTCATCCTGCTGAACGTCATTTTCGCGACTCTGGCTCACAAAGTTTCCTCCTGGTCCACTGACCGAAGTGCATCCAAGACCGCGCGGCACCGCTTCATGGTATTGGAGAATCCGTCGAAGGTCAGAGATTGATAACCGTCACTCATGGCCTTACTTGGATCGGGATGCACCTCGGCAATGATTCCGTCTGCTCCAGCTGCACAAGCAGCCACAGCCATGTCTGGCACCATATAGGTGTGTCCCGTTCCATGGCTCGGGTCAATGATCACTGGAAGATGTGTCTTTCTATGCAAGTACGTCACACTCGCTAAAGGAAGTGTGAATCGCGTATGCCCTTCGAAGGTCCGAATACCTCGCTCGCAAAGCATCACTTGGTCGTTACCTTCGTTGAGAATGTATTCAGCGGCGAGTAGAAATTCATCCATGGTTGTCGACGCCCCGCGGTTCAGCAACACCGCTTTACCCGAAGCTCCAACAGCCTCAAGCAGCCTGTAGTTCTGCATATTCCTTGCACCGATTTGCAGAACATCCGCGTACTTGGCCACTAGATCAACATCGTCCGTGCTCATCACCTCGGTGAACACGGCGAGGTTGGTCTCATCTCTCGCGGCGGCCAACATTTTCAACCCATCCTCTTTGAGCCCCTGAAAACTGTAGGGACTGGTTCGGGGTTTGAACGCTCCTCCTCGAAGTCCTGTAGCTCCGGCAGCTTTTACGGCTCTGGCGGTGGATAGAATCTGTTCTTCGTTCTCGACGCTGCAGGGTCCACCCACAAAACCGACCTCTCCACCCCCCGCGACAAAATCCAAAACCTTGATCTGGCTGGGTTCGGGTTTTACCTCCCGACTAGCCATTTTGTAGGGTGCCGCGATAGGAACGACCGCGTAAACACCTTCGACACTCTCGAGGGACTCTATGAAGGGCGCACGTTTCTCACCAATGGCGGCGACGACGGTTCGCTCCGTTCCAACAATGACATTGGCCTTGAGACCCAGCTCTTCGACCCGCCCCACTGTGTTTTGAATCTGCTCGTCGCTGGCCCCGGGCTCCATCACTACGATCATTTGCTCAATACCGTTTTCTATGAACTAATTGTTTCAGTTGCAGCCGCATTCTCATCAGCGACGAATAAAATGTCCAACCCACAATCTCGCACGAATAGCGGGGAGGAACAACCTCGATCCAAAAACACCGATCAGATGCGATGTATGCGTAAAAACCATTGCACCAGTTAATGCGATTAGCCGGCTTCCAACATCACTCAAGCCCAAGAGTTGGATCCGGTACGTGTAACCGTGACTTCCTTACATGGATCTCACAAAGAATTTCCCAGAGGAGATTTAAACGAGGAGTTTTCAGGAAGGGGAGCTTACGCCAAGGCTATGCTTCGCCATTGACTGGCTGTACGAACTCGAAGCTTGAGATGGAGAGTGCTCATGGAGAGCGAGCACTCTTTTCTGGCCCATTTCATGCGGCGTGAGGAATCAACTTCCACGCACCCAAGTGATCCAATTCTTGACAAAATCCTCAGGTCGTACCCCAAATGAGGCTGGGAAGGCTTGATCAAAAGATTGTCCATTACCCAGCAAACGGATTAACGCGTCAAAGTTTCGGCGATGGGTTCGATCCATCATCGTGCTGACAATCATTCCACCGATCAAATCGGTATGCTCAGGGGACAGCTTGCCATCAAGAAACTGCTTCGCGTTTTCCATGGTCGAAAGAGCCGTGGAGAGTTCCACCTGCTGTTGCCTGACTTCATCTCGATCCCGTTTTGCACCGTTCTGCGAGGATGACGCGAGGCCTGCTCCTTCCGCGAACCAGCGAGGCACACCTCGGCGACGAGTAGCCACGGCAAGACTCACCAATGGACTGGCCAGTCGAGACTCAATCACGTTCTCATCCTCCTCCTGCTCGCTGCAAACCACGGAGAGGTAGGCATCGATTCCATCGAAACTCCAATGACTCGTCCAATCGGATGGGATCGATCGACGTTCAACCATCTTCGCGAATTCGCTGTATTCGTAGCGTTTAGGGAATACAAAAATGGAAGCTCGGCCTTTGAAAAAAGCTTCTCCTGTGCCGCCCTTGACTACAGTTCTGACCTTTTTCATCTGAGATTCGGCCAACTTACCAACCAATTCCAGAGTCCCCTCTGAAACCGTTCCTGATACCAAGAAATGCTCCGTCTCAACCTTTGCCACCTGAGTGGATGAGGCGGTCACAAGTTGAAGGTGCTCGGCGGTGAGCCCTGCACGGTGCTCGCTCATCTCCTCTGGACTCGCGCTAGCAGCCCAAGCGAGCTGGCTCATCACACGAATAGGTTGCGTGGGACTGTCTCCGTCGAGTGTTGCCCCCTCATCGATCCAAGTCGAAATCAACTGAATGGATTCGTCCGAAAGAGCGGGCCGTCCACCGGAGGGCATCCTCTGACCCACCATACCCTTTAGCTTTTGGATCAATAAGCTATCTGCGGACTTACCTGGAACAATAATGGTCCCGCTGTCACCACCCTGTAGTAGCTGTGCAAAAGTATCGAGTCTTAATCCACCCCGTACCTGCATGGCATCGAGATGGCATCCATTGCAATTGTCCACCAACAGCGGAGCGACATCCGCTGCGAAGCTCACTGTCTCACTACCCGTCGCGCGGCGGACTTCAAGATTCATATTCACGGGAGCCGCTGGAGCGGCCCCGCCTCCGATGGGTGCTTCAGGATCGTCGCCGTCAAACTTGGCCCCGCTGTTAATCCAATCTTTCAAGGTTTTCAATTCGGCGGGAGTAACGCGACCGCCGCCTCGAGGCATGTCACCGGTTTCGATGGTCTCGATCAATCGGCTGCCGATCGTATCACCTGCGAAGATTACCACCCCTTCCGGAGGTCCTTTCATGAGTGCTGCAAACGTTGCGGTGTTGAATCCACCTTTGGTATCGCGAATATGACATTGACCACAGCGTTGCACGAGAATTGGAGCCACTTCATCCTTGAAACTAATCATCATTTCTCCATCACCCGGAGTAGGTGCTGGCTTTGGCGATGGGTCAGGTGTCACAGGTTGAGGTTTTGGGACGGCCGGCACAGGCTCCATGGATTTCGTCGAATCACTTTTTGAGTCGGTTAGTTTTGGGATCCGAAAGGGGGTGAGAGAAATACCTTCAAATTGAAGAAGCGTGTGAGCCTTTTCGATTCTTTGAATGGCGGGCCCTAGTTCGGTGAGTGCCTCCTGTCCTCCTTTGGAGACTGCAACTGTCAACCTCTGCATTGCTTTTTCGATCTGTTCACCCGAAGCATCATAATTTCCTGATGCATAGCTTTTACCCGCAGCCACAATGGCATCATTGACTTCCTTCACCAAGCGAGAATGCTCGGGAGAGAGTTCAGCAGCGACAAGGTGAGAGTCAAAACGCACAGTTGCCATCAAGAACGTAAGAGTGATGGCACTGTAAAAGCATAGCCAACGCATTTGCATATCTCGCTTTTTGAACTTCGTTGTCGTCACAGATCGGTGACTCGGTAGGAGAGGCATCACCGGTTACTTTCGCCTCGCTCACCAAAAAAGGAACGCTCAAGCTGTGGCTGGGTACCCGATTATAGGCTGGAAAAAACGGGTTCCGCCGTAATATTCTAATTCAGAGAGACGAAATCTTCTCGTGGCTGTAATAATCCGAGCGGGCTTCCCTCGCCGGTGCGGTTAATTTGTGCAAGCGGATGGGGAAACCGACGTACTTTTGGGACTCTCAGCCCAGTTCAGCGATCTCCGAAGCAAGTCATTAGTGATACTTGCTTTTACCGCATGCCAATCAGGATTTCACTGAAAATGGCGACACTAATATTCGTTGCCAACGGCATCCGAGTCGACTGCTGCAACCGCTGCATTGCCCGCCTTGGTTCGCACAACTTGCCGGACCTGCCTCTCGCTCACTTCCTTCTTGAGCCTAGCAGCAGCCTCTGCCACAGGCATGGAACCGAGATCGCCGTCAATTCGATCACGCAGAGCGAGCTGACCAGACTCCGCTTCCTTCGGCCCGACTACCGCCATGTAGTTGACCAACTCCAGTTGGGCATTTCGAATCTTTGCCTGAACTTTGCCACCACTGCTGTCCACTGTGACCTTCAAACCCTCAGCTTCTAATTGCTGGGCGACCTGCACCGCATATTCAATGTACTTATCACTCAACGGAAGTACTCGGACCTGCTCCGGCGAGAGCCACAATGGAAACGCGCCCGCAAAGTGCTCCACCAACATACCGGTGAAACGCTCAAGTGAACCAAATGGTGCGCGATGAATCATCACTGGACGATGGGCGACGTTATCGCTGCCGTTGTACTCGAGTTTGAATCGCTCGGGCAGATTGTAGTCCAACTGGACAGTTCCAAGCTGCCAAGATCGACCGATACAGTCACGCACCATGAAGTCGGCCTTAGGTCCGTAGAAAGCAGCTTCTCCCTCCTCTTCGTTGTAGTCTAACCCTGACTGCTCCAGAACACTGCGGAGGGCGGTTTCTGCCTGCGACCAATTCTCCTCCGTACCCACATACTTATCACTCTTTGGATCCCTGAGTGATAATTGCACTCGGTAGTCGTCCAATCCAACTGACTGCCAAACGAATGTGGTCAATTCGATGGGAGCTCGAAACTCATCTTCAACCTGACCCGCAGTGCAGAAGATATGTGCATCGTCCTGAGTCAACCCACGCACCCGCAGCATACCGTTGAGCTCACCTGTCTGCTCGTGACGGTAAACCGTTCCAAACTCAAACAGCCGAAGTGGAAGTTGGCGGTATGAGCGGGGCTGCGCTTTGAAAATATGGCAATGGTGCGGGCAGTTCATGGGTTTAAGCAAGTATCGCTCATTGACCTTTTGCCAATCATGAAGCACCCTTTGCCGATCTTCGACTGTCGCGGATGATCTATATTTGGGGAGAGCAACACCAAAAACCTTTGCAGCTTCAATCATTTTTTCTTCACCTTCAGAATCAAGTGTCCCTTCTTCGAGACGCCGACTCCAAGCGTCCAGTAAACCTCCAACTTCACTGCCGAAGAGTGGTGAGAACTGACTGTCGCGATAATACGGGAAGTGGCCGCTTGTCTCGTACATTTCCACTCGGCCAATGTGGGGACTGTAAACAGGGTCATAGCCCCGCGACAGCAACTCCTTACGAAGAAAATCTTCCAACGCGACTCGAACTTTTGCACCCTTGGGTAACCACAAGCAAAGCCCCTGCCCAACCTCGGGGTTGATCGAGAAAAGGCCATGCTGCCGCCCCAGTACTCGATGATCGCGTCGCTTTGCCTCTTCGATCTGCTCGAGGTAAGCGGCTAATTCCTTTTTATCAAAGAAGGCCGTACCGTAAAGTCGCTGCAAATAACGCCCCGAAGCATCACCCTTCCAGTGTGACCCCGCAATACTCATCACCTTGATGGCTTTGATCTTCCCGGCATTGGGGATGTGCGGTCCTCGGCACAGGTCGACGAATTCGCCCTGTCGGTAAAAGCTTACATGTGTCTGATCTGCCAAACCCGTCTCGATGTGCTCTACCTTGAGATCCTGATTGAGATCCTCACAAAGCTGCCTCGCTTCCTCTCGCTCCAGCGCAAATCGCTCGAATGGCTCTTTGTCTTTGATGATGCGGCGCATTTCCGCTTCAATCTTCGGAAAATCCTCTTCGCTGATTTTCTCAGGCAAATCAAAATCGTAGTAGAAGCCACCCTCTGTAGTGGGTCCAAATGCGAGTGAAACACCCTCAAATAATCGCATGACTGCGCGAGCCATGACATGAGCTGCAGAATGTCGCAAGACTCCCAAAGCTTCAGGATCGCGACTCGTCAGAAGGCGAAGGGCAATCGGCTTGTCTCCCGTGCTCATCTCACCAAAGGGCCGGTCTGCGTCGACGATCGATCCATCAATCTCGGCAGCAATCACTGAGCGAGCGAGACCCTCGCTAATATCCTTCGCCACATCCATCGAGGTTCCACTCGGTGGTTGTTCCACAATATTGCCGTCGGGAAGTTGAATCTGGAGGTTGGGAGTGGAGGAAGCCGCTGTCATCAAAAAACTCGCACTAATTCGCGTTAACTTGGAAACTCGCATACCGATGGCGAGTCGCAAACTCGGGACATTGTGTCCATCTACCCAGGCAATCTTCTCGATCGCCGCAACTCGATAGATTTATGGCCCAAGAATGATCTCCGAAGGCCTCCACCGTCAATCCCGCCTTCCCATCTTCTTCGAAGATCGCAACAGGTACTATAGCTAGCAAAAGTGCTCACTTGCGATCCCAACCATCAGCAATCCGTAAGCTGATTTGGGCTCGTGATCCCTCTAAATTCCCCTCAGGGGCTTGACGACAAACAACTGTTTAAAACAGTCGTTTGATTTTCGCGAATTTATTCGCATCCCACGCCCAACATGCAAGCTTTGAAGGTGCAGCAGCGAAATGAGCAGCTCCATATCCAGACCTCGAGCACCCTCACGCTCCACGGAGGGTGCTTCGGCGCGTCAGCGTTTGCTCGATGCTGCAGGCCCCATATTCGCTGAGCGTGGTTTCGAGGGGGTGACGGTCAGAGATCTCGCTGCGGAAGCGAGGGTCAATGTCGCTGCGGTTGGTTACCATTTTGGAGACAAGTTGGGGCTTTATCGGGCCGTCATTGACCTCGTTCAGGAACAGCGTGAAGAATGCTTCCTACAATCGGATACGGCTCAGGATCCCGTTGTTCGCTTCACACAACTGGTTAGAGCTCTTCTCTCGCAAATGAAGGCAAGCACCGATTCCAGTTGGGAAATCCAACTTTTGCTGCGTGAAATCCAGCGTCCAACACCCATCTTTGAGCACATGGTTCGGGTGATTTTGCGTCCGCGATTCGATTATTTAATCGCGACGCTGCGGGAGTTGAGCGAGGTTGAACTGACATCGGAAGATTACGACCAACTTGCGCTTGGGATTGTCGGACAGTGCAGCTTTTTCGTGCTCAACGCTAAGATGGTCAATTTTCTCATTCCGTCCAATCACGCACAAACGGTTGATCTTGATAGAGTCACCACGCACATGGTGGCAACCACACTCACGACACTTGAGTCGGGAACGGTCCTCGACTTTAAAATGAAGATTAAGTCGATACTTTCTGAATCCATCGATTCCAGATGATCTCTCCAATTCACCTCAGATCGGGCGACACGGATAGATCAAGCTGACGACGAACACCAATAAACCATACACTTGCACCTCACCGTCTCCGCAGACGCCATACAAGATACACTTCGCGAACATGCAATCACCCTCAACACCGAATCGTTCGTTGACGCAAAACCTGCTAATCAACTTTTTAGCCCCTTTGGCGTTACTTGCGACCGCGGGTTATACCTTCATTAGTCTCGGGACCGTGGAGCCTCCAAAGCGGCCCGATGCGGACACCAGTCGAGCAGGTCGACTCCGAGCGCTACCCCCAATTCGAATCGAGCCGATTGAACGGCTGGATACGGAAAAGACACCTCTGTTTCTTGAAGTCGATGGCACGGTCGTTCCGTTCGAAGAGGCCAATGTTGCTGCAGAAGTCTCAGGTAGAATCCTCACCAAGACGGAAAAATGCGAAGCGGGCAGTTACGTGAATCAGGGTGACCTGCTGATGGAGATTGACCCGGAAGATTATGAACTAGAAGTGCAACGACTGACCCAGCAAAAAGATCAAGAGTATCAGCGGCTCGTCGAGCTCGATCAGCAAATGCTCAATAGCCAACGGTTAATTGATGTGGCTGAGCAGGACGTCGAAATTCAGAAAAAAGAGATTGCACGCTTGAAGGCACTACCTGATGGGTTTGCCCGCCAAAGTGAAATTGATCAAGCAAGTCGATCACAACTGAGTTCGAGGCAACAACTCGTTACGCTACAGAATCAATTGGACCTACAGAAGAAACAGCGTTCGCGAATTGAAGCCTCGGAGAAGCTTGCCACCACACAACTCCGAGCCGCAGAAGTTAATCTGCGGCGCACGAAGATCGTAGCACCTATCGATGGGATTGTTGTCAATGAAAAGGCGGATCTCAATACCTTCGTCACCCGAGGCAGCCCGCTATTCACCATTGAAAACACCTCAAAAGTAGAGGTATCAACAAGCCTCCGGATGGATCAACTCTATTGGATACTTGATCAAAACGCAGCCGAAAATATCGATCCCACATCAAGCTACGACTTACCCGCAACGGAGGCGATTATTGAGTACCAAGTCACCGGACGCCGTGGAATGGTTCATCGCTGGAAGGGCAGACTCCTGAGTTACGACGGCATTGGGCTTGATCCTCGCACTCGGACCGTACCGGTTCGGGTCATTGTGGATGAACCATCCCAATCCTATGAACACCAAGATGAAAGCAGTGCAAAGCAATCCAAAACGCCTTTGGTGAGGGGAATGTTTGTGCAAGTACGGTTATTGATCCGCCCCAAGACGCAGCTTTACGTCATCCCAACCAAAGCTTTACAGCCAGGCAATCGCATCTATCAATTCACTCCGGATGAAACCATCCTCGAGCCAACGAGCAGCGAAAACTCGCAAGATTCAATCGCATTAAAAGCTAGTGGGGATAATCTTCCGGGTGAGAATTCCGATTTTAAGCCCAAGGAATTTGCTCCGGCGGAATTTGCACCAGAGGATTGGCTTCCTGGTCGAGTCCATGTGCGAAAAGAAGTGATTCCCGTGAACTCGCTGGCCATCGGGAATTTCCAGCAAAACCAAGAGAACATCGACAAGCAAACCACTAAAGAGCTCGCAAGTAAAGCCGCGGGGAAAGACTCGGAGTTTTGGGTTTGCGAGGTGGTTGGGTTTGACGAGGACGAAGCCAAGTATGTGGTGACATCCCCTCTCGGCACGGTCAACGAGAACTCCTTTAACGCAAGGGCGGAACGCCTAAAAAAATCTGAGGCAAAGTCTACCTCCTCTGAGACTGAGGATCCGTCAGAGTCAGCTACGGAGCAATCAGCCCAAGTTTGGGATCCGCCTCACCAGATGCTTGACCTGTCGGACAATGCAATGGCGAAAGAACAGATGGTTGGAGGATGCAAAGCATGAAGCGATTGGTCAATTGGGCGATCACAAACTCACCTGGCATGAATGTTCTCGTCTGCGCTCTCATGCTGGTCGGTGCTCTTGCGCTCTACCAAATGCGACGGGAAGTCTTTCCCGCTTTTGAGTTAGAAATTGTAACGATTAGCGTTCCCTACCCGGGTGCTACTCCACAGGACTGTGAAGAAGCCATCTGCCAAAAGATCGAGGAAGCAATACGCTCACTGGATGGCATCAAGAAAGTAACGTCCATCGCCCAAGAGGGCAGTGGTGTTGTTCTGGCCGAACTGCGCAGTGATGTTCAAAACGTTCAGAAAGTCATGTCGGAGATCGATCGAGAGATTGACCGGATCCCCAGCTTTCCTGCTCTTTCCGAAGATCCTCAGATTCAGCAAGTGACTTTCCGTGAGGCCGCCATTCGAATCGGCATCATCGGCCCGCCAGATACCTCAGCAGATGGTGAACGAAAACTGAGGGAAGTGGCTGAAATTGTCAGGGATGACATCCTTAATCTTTCTGCAGTTTCTTCCGCATCCATCAAGGGAACTCGGCCCTATCAAATTGACGTTGAGATACCCGAAGCTACGCTTCGCAGCTACGGCCTATCGTTGAGTAAGGTTGCCGGAATGATTCGGAACCAGAACATTGAGCTTCCAGGTGGACAGCTGAAATCGGAAGGCCAAGAGATCCTTTTGAGAGCCAAGAACAAAAGTCGTGTGGGCGAAGAAATTGGCAAGATTCCATTGGTGACGCAGAATAACGGTGTTGTCCTGACGGTCAATGATTTAGGAACCGTTCAGGACGGCTTTCAAGATGTCACATCTGCGGGTGAGATCAATGGCGAACCCGCGATGGTTGTTAATGTAGAGCGAACCAAGGAAGAAGACCTATTAGGCATGGTCGACATGGTGCGTGAATATGCATCAACGAAAGAACTACCCTCAGGCTATCGCTTCATTCTTTGGGGTGACAGTAGCGCAGAGGTACGGGGCCGACTGGAATTGCTGCTGAGGAATGGTTGGCAGGGATTATTTTTAGTTTTCCTAGTCTTGAGCCTTTTCCTTGAAACCCGTTTGGCTTTCTGGGTTGCCTTGGGAATCCCTATCTCAATCCTTGGTGCTGGCGTCGCGCTCTCGCTGGGTGATCAAACACTCAATATGCTGAGCCTTTTTTCTTTCTTGGTTGCTTTGGGGATTGTCGTCGATGATGCGATTGTCATCGGTGAGAACATCTATGAACACATGCAACGAGGCAAGAGCCGCGTTCAAGCAGCCATCGATGGAACGGTCGAGGTCATCCCCAGTGTGGCTGCCTCCGTTTCCACCACCATCATCGCGTTTGCCCCCATGTTTTTTGTATCAGGGGTCATGGGAAAGTTTATGGCGGTGATTCCGTTTGCGGTGATAGCGATGCTAGCGATCTCACTGCTGGAGAGTGTTTTCGTCTTACCTTGCCATTTGGCTTATTCACACAGTGGATTTTTCCGAGTGCTGAGCGTTTTACTTTACCCATTACGCCCCATCGGGATCACCCTGAGGGCTGCCAGCCGACTCGCGGGAAAATCGTTGATCCTTAGCAGAGATCGAATTTACACACCGGTATTAAGTTTCTCCCTTCGATCACCAGTTGTCCCTCTAGCCACCTCCATTGCACTTTTTGTCATCACCATTGGATGCTTACGAGGAGGCGTTGTCACATATATTCTTTTCCCGAAGTCCGACAATAACAATCTACAGGCCACAGTCTCTTTCCCCGATGGGACCACCGCAGCTGAAACGGATCTCGCAACCCGACAAATCGAAGAAGCGATTAGAAGAATCAATTCAAAAGTCGGAGAAGCGCGAGCCAATCGTGACGGTACTGTAGCAACCGCAATTTTCCCACAGGAAGACGGCGAAGCGATTGGTCCGGTCCGGATGACCTTCCGTGACTTGGGAACCATCAGTAATTTGCAGAATCCTGCTGGTGGCGGTGGATCAGGAAGCCATGTGGGACAGGTATTTGCTGAATTATTTGATACCGAAATTAGAGAGATCCACAGCGACAAGCTCTTAGCAATGTGGAGGGAAGAGGTGGGAGAAATCCCTGGGGCGGAACGAATCACCTACGGGTCTGTAGGCGTGGGTCCGGGAGGCAAACCACTTGAGTTCAAGCTTCTGGCTCCGGGTGAAAACATTGACCAATTGGTGGAAGCCACCGAATCCATGAAGAAGAGACTAGGCGAATTTGCTGGAGTCTTTGACATCGCTGACGACAATACTCCGGGAAAGTGGGAGTTCCAATTTCGAGTCAATGACCGGGCGATCTCAACTGGGGTAACCCCCATGGAACTGGGTGAAACGGTAAGAAATACCTACTTCGGCTCCGAAGTGATGAGGCTGCAACGGGGGCGGCACGAAGTCAAATTGATGGTTCGCTACCCCAAAGAAGAACGGGGTAGCCTTGTCGATTTTCGAGAAATTCGTGTACGCACCAATGATGGAGAAGAGCGACCCATCACCGAATTGGCAGAAGTGAATCTCAGTCGTGGATTCTCTGAAATCAATCGTGTCGACCAGATGCGTTCAGTCACCATCTCTGCAGACCTTGATGAAACCACTGCCAACGCGGATCTGATCATCACTGAACTGCAGCGAACTTTTGTACCGGAACTGAAGAAGCAATTCCCCCAAGTAGGCATTCGCTGGGAAGGCCAACGGGAACAGAGCAATGAATCGGTAGGCAGTCTGATGGTGGGCTTTGGTGTCGCAATCTTGGCGATGTATGTTCTGCTAGTCCTGCAATTCCGCAGTTACGTTCAACCGCTCTTAATTTTGGCAATCGTACCCTTTGGAATGATTGGTGCTGTCTGGGGCCATGCTGCTCTAGGAATTCCACTTACGTTATTCAGCATGTTTGGCCTCGTAGCCTTGTCGGGCGTGGTGATCAACGACTCCATCGTCTTGATTGACTTTATTAACACACGGGTCCGCGATGGCATTGGCATCACCGAGTCGCTGATGCAAGCTGGGGAGCGTCGATTTCGACCTATCATGCTCACCAGCATGACAACAATCGCAGGCTTGATTCCTCTCATGCTGGAGAGATCTTTTCAGGCACAATTGATGATTCCGATGGCAGCCAGCCTAGCCTTTGGATTGATGCTGGCTACATTCCTTGTCCTCATTCTTGTTCCGGTTTTCTACATGATGTACTACCGGACGGCGCAGTTTTTCGGCTTCGTCGAAAACAGCGGCATTGACGAAGCTTAAGCAACTCTTCTCTGGAGACATTCCGTCAAAACGTGCTTCACTAGCCGCGTTGGAAAACCAAGCGGGACTCGATTGCGAAGTCATCCACAAAAAAAATTGCGTTCACTCAGAAATGAGTTCATCTGTGATATTCAGATTCGTACTCACATTTTGAACGTCATCATGTTCATCGAGTGCTTCGAGCAATTTCAGAACTTGCTTTCCCACGGTAGGGTCAGCGTCGACGGTAGTTTGGGGCAACCGCGTCACTTCTTTAATCTCTGGAGTCAGCGAAGCTTCCTCGAATGCACCACTCAGCTCATCAAAAACGTCTGGTGCACAAGTGACCTGAAATTTACCCTCTTCGGTCGACTCCACATCATCCCCTCCATGCTCGAGTGCAACCTCCATTAATTGCTCCTCCTCGACCGTTGCCGCATCGAAGACGAATAGTCCCTTCCGGTCGAACAGGTAAGAGACACATCCTGTTTTGCCAACTTCACCGCCAGCTTTAGAAAAAAGGGACTTCATCTCTGGCCCCGTTCGGTTGCGATTATCCGTCAAGGTCTCTGCCATGACAGCGACGCCTCCCGGTCCATATCCCTCGTAGATGATCTCTTCCAAGTCACCACCATCGAGCTCGCCCGTGCCCCGCTTGATCGCTCTCTGGATATTATCTTTGGGCATGCTGACCGCTTTGGCATCATCGATCGCTTTGCGCAATTTCAAATTGGCAGCTGGGTCACCACCGCCGGACTTTGCCGCAACGATGATTGCTTTACTCAGCTTGCTCCACAACTTTCCTCGCTGAGCATCCACGCGACCTTTTCGGTGCTGGATATTTGCCCATTTTGAATGTCCTGCCATGAATTTTCCGAAGGAATAAGGCCGAGAGTAATGGATTGTAGAATGATATAGCGTGCGATCACCGGGACTAATGACCTTGTTAGTCCCAAAGGGCTCACTACTTTGGATTTACACTGCCTTCCTAGCGAGGCTTACGCTTGGTCAACTTGCGATTAGAGGCTTTCTTTGACGCAGGTTTCTTACTCGCTTTTGCTTTAGCCACTGTTGCTTTTTTGGTTGCAGTTTTTTTCTTCACAGTTTTATTAAATGCGTGATTTTTGAGGGGAGCTTACTTCTTTGCCGTATTCTTTACTGAAGCTTTT
>JAAXIK010000098.1:16211-32201 GCA_012270385.1 Rubripirellula sp.
TCCTCTAACCGCCCTTGCTGATATCCATTCTTTCTCAGCGGCCTCAGCTTTATCCGCATCATCTTTCTCCCCAGCAGCTTTCTATGCTCCTGCCTTGGCGGCTTTCCTTTCCTCAGCAGCTTTCTCTTCTGCTATACGTTGCTTCTCTGCTTCTTCTGCGGCAGCACGTTCATCAACCTTACGTTGAATCACGCGTTTCTTGGCTGCTTTCTTACTTGCCAACCACTGATCAAGTCTTTTACTGGAACCCTTGCTGACTGCATCCAGTAATTGCCGTGCCCTCTTGTCCTTTGTACTCGTATTTAGAGCCACGGCTGCCTGATGCAACAGACCCGAGAAGTCGATCGCCTTGTTCTTTGGAATCGCTCGCTCGAGCCCTGGGACTTTACCCGCCATCGCCTCTGACTGAGAAGCAATTTCAGTGGATAGCATGATCACCATTGCTGAATAATCTACGGGGATCGCGTGTCCACCGAGACCATTCTGGACCGTGTAATTTAAAACAAACGGGGTCATTCCAGGCATTTTCTCGAATTTAGAAACCGCCTTGCCCAGGTTCTCTTTTTTCAAGTGATCAAGATCAAATGTATAAAACTCTTCAAAGATGGCCTGCAGATTACTTTTCAGACGTCTGGCTGCTTTTTGTGGATCGGGTAGGTTTTCCAAGACTTGGCTCAGTTCGGTGATCGTTGTGACCCGCACCTCGTTCCAATCAAAGAATTCTTGTTCGCATTTTGCCATTCCTTCATCAGCGAGATCAGCCGGTGCATCTTCAAGCAAAGAAGCGTAGAGTACATGCTCCAACAGTGGCCGGGTGGGTTGCGTCGGTAGAGGCTGATAAAACTTCTTCAAAGCGGTCTGAAGTTTACCAATCAACGAAGCTCGGTTACTTGCTGACATCTTGTAATGGATCTGCAAAAAGGTTTTAAATTGACTTGAAACATGAGAGGGACTAACCCTCGATTAAGACATCTCGATCTTGATTGAGTCAACGACTGCTCAGCGCAACTCACCACGACCGAATATCACTTGCTGGACTTCAACTGCCCTCATCCTCAGATGTGGCATCTTCAATCGCCGCGGCACCATCGGCATCCTCTTTCGAATCTGATGCCTTTTCCTGTTTTATTTTTTCCAGAATCTCACCCACCAAAAGTGAGTGCTGAACCCCTTTATCGATTACGAACTGAAGCCGGGGAGTGTGCCGAGTATCGATCCTGCTCGCAATCTTACTCTGCAGAAAGCCGGCTGCATTTTGAAGACCTCGTAACGAAAGTTGTTGCTGAGCTTCGTCACCCATCACACTTACGGAAACTTTTGCTTCTCGCATATCTGGACTCACCTTCACTCCCACGACCGTTACATCACGTACCCTGGGATCACGTAGTTCGGTCAGGATAGAAGAAGCAACGACTTCTCGAATCGCTTCTCCGGCTTTCAATAATCGTCGACTACTCACAAGTTTCCAGTAAAAAATAAAATGCGTTTGCTTGAATCACTAGGTTTAGTTGATGACGTCCTGAAAATTTTCTGATTGGAATCATGATGGTTCACTGCGGAATACCCCGACCAGCAGTAACCACTGAACACCTAGAAAATTCGGTCAATCCGGTCTGGACTAGGATCTGGATCGGAATGGGTTGACCTGCTGCAAATTCCACTTTCTAGATCTAACAGGTTCAGGCTCCTATACCTCGACAATCTACCAAGTGGACTATCTTCATGAAGGCCACTACCCACTCAGATAAGCAAGCCTAGTCCAATGTCCGCGCTACCTCTTCAATTCGGTACGCTTCTAACATGTCATCTTGTTTGACATCGTTAAAGCCTTGAAGACGAATACCACACTCCATCCCTCGCGGAACTTCCTTAACGTCCTCTTTTATCCGCTTCAGCGAGTCAAGGCCGTAATCCCCGATCGTGCGGCCATCTCGGTTGACCCGAATTCGACACCCACGCTGAATTGAACCCTGAGCAACGTAACAGCCAGCAATGGTGCCGACCCGACTGATACTGAATACTTGCTTGACAACGGCACGTCCGAGTTCGACAACTCGTTCTTCAGGCTTCAATCTACCTTCGATCATTGCCTTGATATCATCGGTCAGTTTGTAGATGACATCATATCTCCTAACTTCGACGTTTCGCTCATCCGCCAATGACCTAGCCTGCTCGTCAGGAATCACATTAAAGGCCGCGATCACAGCGTCAGACGCCGAGGCCAAGGTAACATCGGCAAGTGTCACTCCGCCTACGCTTCTTTGAAGGACGCGAACCTCGACTTCAGGATTGTCCAGCTTACTCAATTCTTTATCGATCGCCTCAAGCGACCCCTTCACGTCTGCTCGAACGATCAAATTCAACTTGGCTTTTTCTTCCTGCTGACCAAGCCGTCCCTCCTGCAACATGGCTTGGAAATTTTCGAAAGAAACTTTCGTCGAGACACCACTCAAGCTCTCTTCACTTGAGGTCCTTGCACGATCTGCAGCGATCTCACGGGCTTTACTGATATCATCAAGAACATGGAATCTCTCACCCGCTCCCGGTGGCTGATCAAAACCCATCACACTCACCGGAGTACTGGGTCCCGCCTCGGTGATTGCCTGACCGGTGAGGGTATCCGCCATCGCTCGAACGCGTCCGTGAGCCGAGCCACAGACCACGACGTCACCCACGGAGAGTGTCCCGGTCTGGACAATCAGCTTGGCCACCACCCCTCGGTCGCCTTGCTGCTCAGATTCCAAACAGACTCCGAGTGCAGATCGCTCAGGATTGGCCGTGTACTCATTCAGCTCGGCAATGGTCAGAAGCGTTTCCAGGAGCTCATCCATACCGGTACCCTTGATGGCACTGGTGTGAACGACTTCAACATCTCCGCCCCATTCACTGGGAGTCAGCTGATGCTCGGTGAGTTGAGTCATCACGCGGTTGGGATCAACTCCCTCCAAATCAATTTTATTCAATGCCACTACGATAGGTACTTCCGCAGCCTTCGCATGACTGATCGCTTCCTCCGTTTGGGGCATGATCCCGTCGTCGGCAGCAACAACCAGCACTGCGATATCGGTCACATTTGCTCCACGCGCCCTCATTTCGGTAAACGCTTCGTGACCTGGAGTATCCACAAAAGTCACACTGCGTCCGTCTTCTTTTTCAATTTCGTAGGCTCGGATGTGCTGGGTAATTCCACCCGCTTCACCACTCACCACATCGATTCCAATCAGATAATCCAAAAGGCTTGTTTTACCGTGATCGACGTGGCCCAAGAATGTGACAATAGGAGGTCTTGAGACCAAGGTATCCGGGTCATCTTCGAATTCTTCTAATCCTGAAATGACCGATTCTTCTAGAGATTCTGCGGCGCGGAGCTGGATGGTCAAATCCAATTCGGCTGCGATTAACTCCGCCGATTCCAAATCCAGTTCAGAGTTGATATTGAAACCACCTGGTAAGCCCATCGACATCAAAGTTCCCAGAACCTTCCCGACCGAGACACCTGCTGCCTCGGAGAAAGCACGGATCGAGCAGGGCAGCTCAACGGAAACCGCTTCCTTTCTTGGGGCTGCGGTGTTTACTCCTTTTCTCTTTCTGCCATAAGACCTTTGATTCGGTGTGATCGGTTGCCCAGAGGAATCCAGAACAATTCGCCCTCTCGATTTTCCACGAGTCCGTTCGGCTCGTGGACTTGCCATCCCCGCGAGTTTCTTCCTCGGTTTATCATCGTCGAATTCACGATCACCGGATTTGCGAGGCTTATCGCCAGTAAATCCGCTTAAGCCGCCTGAGGATCGCTTGGACCCTCCACGTTTCTTATCCGACTCTTCCTGAGCTAGCTGTTCCAGTGGAGCACGCATTCCCTGACGATGCCCGGCAATCAAGTCAGGGCTGAGCTTGACGTCCGGTTTTTGTGCTTTGGGCTCGCTACCTGTTGGTTTCTTTTTGGCGGGTTTAGCAACCTCAGGCAAAGAAGCCATTTTCACAGCAACTCGAGGCTCGCGTTTCTTGGGTTTACCCGCATCGCCTCCTCGTTTGTCAGAAGCACCCTTGCCTCCGCCAAGTGATCGCATCTTCCCGCCGCCGGGCGACGAATCTGGACGGACTGGAACGACCGCGTCTGGCGTGTTGGGAGGACTAGGCTGACGAACCGCCATTCGGCTCTTGATACGGCTAGCAAGAACTCCAGTGCCCTTCTCTGGGGCTGATGGCGGATTGGTTGAGGTGGGTTCGGAGGTTTCCGTCCCCGCTGTTGGCAGATCCACCGGCTCGGTGTCTGTCTCAACATTAACCTCTTCAGAGGCACCCTCTTCTACTTTATCTGCAGCTTTCCGGCCACGAATCGAGATTGGCTTACGGCCGGAAGGAACAACATCACGGACTGCGCCGGGGGCGACTTCTTCTTTGGGCTCTGGCGCAACTTGATTGGCTGAAGCGAGGTGGTCTCGGACCTTTTGTGCTTCTTCGTCTGTAAGACTAGCAAGTGCTGATCCTTTACCGGTAATCCCTACCTTCTTGACCAGATCTACCAGATCTTTACTATCGACGTTGAGTTCTTTTGCGAGCGCGTAAATGCGTGCGGGCACGGGCGAAAATCCTGTCAGTTCAATTCTGGAACCCGCCGAGCGAAATCGTCTCGTTAGACCACTTCGTCTAAAGTGCCGGCAACGCGGGCAGGTTCGTCTCTTATTTTGGTCTCGATCACATAAAGTCATTCCTCCAGCGCCGCAACGAAACTGAAGACAGTATCGATGCGTCGGGGACAAATCAACGGTCGCTAAAGCCAGCTCTAGCCACGGATCCCACCAACATAGCGGAAAACCGCCTCCGATGAGGTCGTTTAGGGTCGATTTGCGGGTCGATCTGTCACAAAATCAACAGACTTCCCGCCAATTGTCCCCTAAGAAACCCAGAGATTGCAATTTAAGCAAGGGGTTACGGGCTAACTTCTCTCGAAAAGACCTAAAACTTGGATCTTTCTTGGCAAATCGATCCGACTCAAAGCATTTTCCTTTGATGCCCGATCACCAGCCGCGAAAACATGCTAGGAATCTGACTTCTCGGTCTCACCACTCTCAGGTTCTTGGCTCTCAGGTTCCTGACTTGCTGACTCTTGAGGGGTACTTTCCTCCTCTACATCCTGCTGAGCAGCGGCTTCGTTCTCAGATCCTTCGTTCGATTCAGGGGCTTCATTGGCCTCCTCTTTCTGCACCTGCTCCCGCTCCTTTCTCACTCGACGCTCTTCGGCAGCTGCCTCCTCTGCCTCTTCCGCCATCTGCTCGGCGGCGTTGACAATCCCGTCAACCTGTTCCTCGCTGAGGCCACTCATTTCCATAAACAGGTCAGGCTCGATGACCGACAGGTCGTCGTAGGAGAGATAACCTTGCTCCACGAGCGACTGTGCAATTTCGTCCGTCATTCCGTCAATCTGACTGAACGCGGTGACCGCTCTTTCAATCTGCTCTTCAAGCTCTCGGCCGGTCATGATCTCGATATCCCAACCGCAGAGCTTGCTGGCAAGTCGAACATTCTGCCCACGACGGCCAATCGCCAGTGACAGCTGATCCTCTTGCACCAATACGATCGCGCGGCCAATCATATCGCACAGCAACACCTGCTCCACCGTTGCGGGTTGCAAAGCATTAGGTATGAGCACTTCGGGATCTTCGCTATATCGAACCACATCGATATGCTCACCCGCAAGTTCCTCGCGGACCGCCTTGATCCTACTTCCTCGATATCCGACGCAAACCGCAATGGGGTCGACTTGAGAATCGACGCTGCCTACTGCCACCTTGCTGCGGTATCCCGGCTCGCGACTGATCGACTCAATCGAGATAATTTCCTCACCTAGCTCTGGTATTTCCTGCTCAAACAATCGCTGAACCAGCTGTGGTCTTGTTCGACTCAGAACAACACGCACCCGGTTGCCTGTCGCACGGACTTCAAAAACGACCGCTCGAACCCGCTCACTAGCATGCAAGGTTTCACCAGGAATCTGTTCGCTGCGAGGCAGGATGGCCTCTACATTTCCCAAGTTGACAGTCGCGACACCGCCATCAGCTCGGCCGATGATGCCACTAACAATTTCACCGATCTGATCTCGATACTCACCCATCAGCGAGTCACGTTCAGCTTCCTTCACCTTCTGAATAATGACTTGCTTAGCGGTCTGCGCCCCAATTCTGCCAATCAGGTCGGACAATGGCTCTCCGTTGAGCGCGGCATCGATGCGGCCGCTGTCACGGTCTAACTTGACAACAATGTCGGCCTCCTCGCCGTATTGTCTCTTCGCTGCGGTCTGAAAAGCGGATTCAATTGCGATGAAGACTAGCTCCTTATCAATATTCTTCTCGCGATGCAGAGAATCAACGTAACTGAGGATGTCTTTGGGGTTCATAATGGATCGTTCAGTGAGGCGGATGCCTTGATAAATGCAAAAAAACTGCCCGAACCTAGGAGGCCCGGGCATTCGTCGGAGCTTTCGAGAACCCAACCATATCGATGGATGCCGGGAATGTCAACCAAGACAAAACTATCGAGCAAACACCGTAGCCCTGATCTCAAAAAAATGACCGGGGGGTCCTGCCTCCCGCATCCAAGATGGGAATCGCGGAGTGCCATCGACCTGTCGTTTTACCGCCGTTCCGCAAATCCTTCGTCTGAATGCTGTACGATGAAGACCAACCGACGTCAAATTCTCGCACTCAGCTAGGTAAAAAGATTCGAGAAAACGATTCCTCTTGAGTGGTCCCGCCTTTGATGCCGGCCTTCGCCAAGTACTCCCTCTACCCCACATAGATGATTGCCGTGAATAAAAATTCACTCCAATTTCCGTTAAGAGTCCAGCTGAGAAAAACGAGTTGGACTCGAAACTCTCTGTCCATCTGCTGCGTGCTGATTTGCCTGCTGGCATTTCAGCGATCATCAAGCTGCTCAGCTGCCGATCCCACACCAACCAGCCAGAAACCTATCGACTCCGCTAAACTCAATTTTTTCGAATCTCGCATCCGTCCCGTGCTCTCGGAGCAATGTTACAGTTGCCATCATTCACATGGTACGGCAGAGTCGGATGTGATACTCGATCATCGCAAAGCAATCCGTGCTGGAAACCTAATCGTCCCGGGTGATCCCTCGGCCAGTCGATTGCTCGCAATCATTCAACACAAGGAAGCGGGCTTGGAAATGCCACAAGATGGGCCCAAGCTTGCTGACTCCGTGATAAAGGACTTTGAACAATGGATTCAGGATGGTGCTGAAGACCCACGGGAACAACCGCCCGCAGCAGAAGACCTGACTGAAGCGACTTCCTGGTCCAGTACGCTGGAAAGAAGGAAGGGATGGTGGAGTTTCAGGGCGATCACGGATCCGTCACCACCCCAAACCTTATCACACTTGAGTCAACATCCAGTGGATCGTTTTGTTGATAGGAAGTTGAAAGAACATGGGCTTGCCAGGTCCGCACCCGCAAAACCCAGCGCACTGATTCGCAGAGCCTATCTCACACTGATTGGTCTACCACCCTCGAACGCAGAACTTGAGTATTGGAGAAAACAATATCAGCAACAGCAAGATAGATCGTTAGTTACGGAATCATTGATCGACAGCCTGCTGGAAAACAAACATTTTGGGGAACGTTGGGCGCGACATTGGATGGATTGGATACGGTACGCCGAAACTCACGGCAGTGAGGGCGACCCAGCCATTGAGAATGCGTGGCTGTATCGCGATTACCTCATCCGAGCATGGAATGATGACATTCCCTATGACCAACTTCTTCGTGAACACATCGCCGGAGACCTTCTTGAGGAACCTCGGGTCAACCGAGAATTACTCATCAACGAATCCCTGATTGGAACGGCACATTGGCGAATGGTCTTCCATGGATTCGCTCCAACCGACGCATTAGATGAGAAGGTCCGTTTTATCGACGATCAGGTCAATGCATTCAGCAAAGCATTTCTCGGGATGACGGTCTCCTGTGCGCGTTGCCATAACCACAAGTTCGACGCCATCAGCCAAAAAGACTATTACGCAATTTTTGGAATACTATCCGCTTGTCGACCAGGCAGAGCGGTTATCGACTTACCCCAAAGAGAACAAGCACAGCGGGCAGAATTAATTACGCTCAAAAATCGGATTCGCCAAGAGATTTCGGAATCATGGTTGGGATCACTCAAAGAACTAGAGACTCGATTGGCAAGTGGTAATTTCCCAACCCAACCGAATGGCGACGACGCACTACTTCTTGGACCATTTATGCTCAAACCTGACGCCGAAACCGCGTCATCACAGGAAGTTAACTTCGAAAAGAAATGGCGAGCAGTTGTTGCTTCATTCAAAAAAACGTTATCAGCAAATTGGAAACTTGAATCATCCCAGCTATCCAACCTAAAACAAAGTGAAACCAGTGACTCCGAACCCCAGCAGAACACTTCGAAATATTGGGACCTCTCTGACCCTGTAGACCTGAAGGAATGGTACCGAACAGGATTAGGACTCCAAGGCAGATCGGACAAGGAACTCCCGAAAACATCCGGTCAGTTTACGGTATCCCTATCTGGCGACACGGTAATCAACGAACTCTTGGACTCGGGTCTTCACTCGAATCTGATCAGCGAGAAATATGCGGCACGACTCACGTCTCCCGACTTCACAGCTAGGCCCAATCAGGAAGTATGGCTCCGATTACGCGGTGGTGGTGAAGCAACAACTCGCTATGCAGTACAGGATTATCCTCGAAATGGCACAGTCTACCCCGTTTCAACACTCTCTGATCAATGGAAATGGCAACGCTTTGATCTCTCTTATTGGGAAGGGGACAATGTTCATCTTGAAGTCACCACAGCCCGAGATGCACCGCTGTTGGTTCGGAACGCAGAGAAATCTTGGTTTGGAATCACTGACGTCATCATCCAGCAAAAAGGCTCTCCGGCACCTTCAGCGCCACGGTTAGTCGCAGCGCAGAGAATTGTCGAGAGCGCTTTGTTAAACGCCACCACCGCAACAAAAGAAGACGCAGCTAAGCTCTACCGTGTCGCAATACAAGATGCAATCGTTCGGTGGCAAACCGAGACAGAATGTGATAACTCGGACACACAACTATTAGCTTTCTGCCTCCGTATTGGCCTGCTGCCAAATCGCATCTCACAACTACGTCGCATCGAACCGCTCGTAAGCCGTTACCGAGAACTCGAAGCTCAAGTTTCCATTCCCACTCGCGTACCTACCCTCGAGGAGACGTCAGGGCGATCGCAACCACTCTATGTCCGAGGTGACCACCGCCTGCCTGCGGAGAATGTCATGCCCCGATTCTTGGAAGCAATTGACTCCGCAGAGTATAAGCCTGAAGTCAAGGCTCGAGTTCAACTTGCGAAGGATCTTATTCGGGATGACAACCCATTAACGAGACGAGTGATTGCGAATCGAATCTGGCACCATTTACTCGGAAAAGGTATCGTCTCCACTCCGGATAATCTTGGGAGGATGGGCACAGAACCCAGCCACCCCGAACTCCTTGATTGGTTAGCGAATCAACTGCGTGAACAAAGCTGGTCACTCAAGTCTCTGATTCGAATGATTGTCACCTCCGAGACTTGGCAACAATCCTCAACACCTTCGCCGATGGCGACGGATACTGACCCGAATAATCAGTGGCTTTCTCACGCAAATCTCAGAAGACTTGATGCCGAAGTCATCCGTGACAGCTTGTTGGCATCCTCAGATCAATTAGACACAACGCTTTTTGGTAAACCTGTGGGTGATGAAGCACATCGACGCAGTATCTACCTTCGCGTTATCAGGAATAGGCTTAACCCATTCCTTCGAGTGTTTGACTACCCTGAACCCTTTTCTTCGACAGGCCGTCGAGATATTACGAATGTTCCCGCACAGTCCCTCACTCTTCTCAACGATCCACTCGTTATCCAATCCGCATCCGCGTTAGCGGATCGCGTCTTAGCGATTCAAACTGACAATACGAACAGAAGCTTGGAGCAATCACGTGTCCACCACGCGTTCCAGTGGCTATTCAGCCGAAGCCCGAGCGCGCGAGAAGTAGAACAAGCAAACCGCTACCTTGATACTCTGCGTTCCGATTATCAAAAGGAGGAATTGGTCCGTCGAAATCTCCGTGACGACCTACAGAAGACAAGAAGTAATATTGACGCCCTGCTTGAAGGTGCAAGACGTCGAATTGAATCCAAGCAAGGGGATTCAAACGTTATTCGAATTGCACCTGAACCCATGTTGAGCTGGAATTTTGAACAGAACATGCACGACCAGATCCTTTCGTTAAGTGGCAAGCCGGTAGGTAATGCCACGATCGCGGATGGATGCTTGGTTCTCAAGAATGGCGGGTACGTCAACACGCTTCCCATCCAACAGACACTGCAAGCCAAAACGCTAGAAGCATGGGTGCAGTTGGATGACCTCAATCAAAAAGGCGGGGGAGTCATCACCGTGCAGAGTACGGATGGGGTAACTTTCGATTCAATTGTATTTGCTGAGCTCCAAGAAAAAACATGGCTGGCGGGCAGCAATTTTCACGAGCGCACTCAAACGGTTCCCGGTGCTGCAGAAACGGAAGCAGCAAATCAATGGATTCATATTGCGATCACGTACGCCGAAGACGGAACAATCACGATCTACCGCAACGGAGAACTCTACGGAGCTCCCTATCGAAAGAGTGATACCAAGGTTTTTGAAGCGGGTAAAACCATCGTCAGTTTTGGCATTCGACATCTACCGGCAGGTGGTAATCGAATGCTATCCGCGAGAATCGACCATGCAGCACTTTACGACTATGCCCTCTCAGCTAATGAGATCCAAGATTCGTTCGTAGCTGCCGGCAAGGGAATCAACAGAAAGCAATTGCTAGAAGCAATGTCTGCCGATGAACAAAAATTGCTCGTTGAACTCGAAGAGAAATACAACTCAAAAAATTCTGAACTTGTTGGCATGGGGCGTTCAACCTCTGACCCAAATCGTGCAGCGATGCAGGATTTCTGCCAAGCACTTTACTTACTAAAAGAGTTTATCTTTCTGCCCTAGTATGGCGTAGTGATAATACTCCATTACTCATGATTGAAATAATCAGTGAGAAATTTATATGTTTCATTCAATAAATCATGATGCTCGTCACGCTTCCAACCTTTCACGAAGGGAACTCCTTCAACGCACCAGCAATGGATTTGGAGCGATGGCATTGTCCAGCGCATTGAGCACTGGCAGTTATGCAGAATCAAGTGATAAACCACCAACCGCAAAAGCAAAGCACGTTGTCTTTTGCTACATGTCAGGAGGTGTTTCACACGTCGATTCTTTTGATCCCAAACCAAAGCTTGCTGAGCTACATGGTCAACCGATGCCCGTTGAAGTTGAACGCACGCAGTTCAATAACAACGGCAACATCATGAAAAGCCCCTTTAAATTCATCCGACAGGGGCAGAGTGGCATACCAATCAGTGAGATATTCCCAAAGATCGGTCAGTACGCTGATGAGATGGCAGTGATTCGATCAATGACCTCAACTGTGAATGAACACGCTCAGGGTAATTTCTTGATGCATTCTGGGTTTCCCATTATGGGCTACCCCACCGCGGGAGCTTGGTGCAGCTATGGTCTGGGCTCAGCTAATGAGGACCTGCCTAGCTATGTCGTGCTGCAAAGCGGTTCTGCCGTCCCACCCCACGGTGGAGTGTCTCTGTACAGCAACGGCTTTTTGCCAGCGCAGCATCAGGGATCAATCCTAAAAGCGGACAAGCGGGAGGCTATCCGCAATTTAGTTGGCAGCGATACAAGATCCGCTCAGCGAAGGCGTTTGGATTTCACTCGCAGTTTGGACACCGAGTTCTCCATCAGTAACGGAGAACAGGACCAGGTCGAAGCAGCTATTACCAATCTTGATACCGCTTTTCGTATGCAGACAGCGGTACCGGATGTTTGCTTCATTTCCGGTGAGACTAAGGAAACAAGAGACCTCTATGGCGTCGATTCCAATGATGCACAAATGGCAGCTTACGCCAGACAATGCCTGTTGGCTCGCCGCCTTATCCAAAAGGGTGTTCGATTCATTGAACTCAGTTGCCTAACTCGTGGAATCGGCGCGGGCGGCGCTCCCAACCCTTGGGACCAACACAGCGCCCTGGAGCATGGGCATCGCGAGATGGCGAAGCAAGTGGATCAGCCCATCGCCGCTTTGATGGGTGATCTGAAACGGCTAGGATTGCTGGAGGAAACGCTGATCGTCTGGGCAGGTGAGTTTGGGAGAACACCATTCTCTCAAGGCAGCAACGGTCGTGACCATAACCCCTTCGGCTTTAGCATTTGGATGGCTGGTGCAGGTATCAAAGGTGGATCCGTGTACGGAAAAACAGATGAGCTTGGGTATCACGCAATTGAAGATCGTTGTGAAGTTTACGACATGTGGGCCACGACCCTGCATCTAATGGGAATGGACCATCATCAATTGACCTACCGACACGCCGGACGAGATTTTCGTCTTACTGACGTCCACGGGAATGTACTCACCCCCATCCTGTCCTAACTCAAACCATCATTGAGATGCAAACCAAATCAACACGTTGCAAATCCTAAGACAGTGGTTCTACAAAGCAGCAGAAAACGTTCTGCCATCGCCATCCAGGCTCGCACTGCCTCAACGTAACCCAACCAAGAAGAGATGATGTGATGCCTATCGAGGACTTGAAAAAAAACGATAGCAGAGAATTAAGAAACCTTCATTGCAATCAGCACCTACAGCTTTTGATGACATGGCTAGTGCTGAGCTTCACCAGCTTTTCTGAGGGTTGGAGTCAAACAGCAACGGATGTCTCCAGAGCCGGCAACGAGAAAGTGGCAGAGATCATGCGAACCTTTGGGGGACGTGGTGTCATGGCAGATGGATCATCCCCCACGCCTGCAGTCGCTGCTTTGAATCAGTTTGAGATACGAGAGGGTCTGGATCTTGAACTCATGGCCGCGGAACCCAACGTCGAGCAACCACTTTTTATCAGCTGGGATTCCCGTGGACGCATGTGGGTAGTCCAGTACCGTCAGTATCAATTTCCAGCTGGACTCAAAGTGATACGCTATGACCAACATCTTCGAGCCGTCTTCGATAAAGTTCCCGACCCGCCTCCATTCGGAACCCCCGGCGAGGACAAAATCACGGTCTTTGAAGACACTGATGGTGATGGCTATTTTGATTCCAGCAAAGATGTGATTACCGGTCTCAATATTGCAACCTCAGTTCAAACAGGTAACGGGGCAATTTGGGTTCTCAATCCACCTTATCTGCTGCGATATTCCGATAGCAATGGCGATGACGTGCCTGACGGAGAACCGGAAGTACATCTCAGTGGCTTTGGTCTGCAAGATACCCATTCCGTTGCAAATAGCCTGCTTTGGGGACCCGATGGATGGCTCTACGGTGCAAATGGAAGCACGACCATAGGCGATGTCAGTTCTGCCATCACCAAAGGAGTGCGTTTTCAGGGACAATGCATATGGAGGTATCACCCTAACCGTCGAGAATTCGAAATTTATGCAGAAGGTGGTGGTAATACCTTCAGCTTAGAGATTGATTCCAAAGGCCGAGTTTTCAGTGGAACCAACGGAGGTAACACTCGCGGCTGGTATTACCCTCAAGGAAGTTATTCGGCAAAGAATTGGGGTAAACATGGTCCACTGACCAATCCGAACGCGTTCGGATTTTTTGAACCTATGAAACTGGAGGGAGACGGGAGACGCTTCGCGCAAGCGTTTTGCATCTATGAAGGCGGCCTATTCCCTAAGGAATATGATGGCTCAATCGTTGCCCCTAACGCCCTGCACAATGTGGTCTGGAATAGCCAACGAATCTCGGATGGTTCAACCTATCGGACAGTGGACAATGACAATTTGATTACTTCTGCAGACCACTGGTTTCGACCGGTCTATGGAGGAGTTGGTCCCGACGGCGGGATTTATATGGCGGACTGGTACGACAGCCGACTAAGCCATGTCAGCCCGACTGATGACTGGCACAAGGAAAGTGGCAGAATTTATCGCATCATTCCTAAAGGAACGAAGGCACACTACAAAGAAGGTGACCTGGAACAAAAGTCAAACAATGAATTGATCGAGCTGTTCAACCATCCCAATAAATGGGTCCGCCAAAGAGCTTCGTTGGTTCTAGGTTGGCGCGAGGATCAGAGTGTAGCCCCCGTGCTAGAAAAACTAATCAATCAAGGTAGCCTCGAAGCATTATGGTCCCTCAATTTGCTGGGTGAATTGAATACTACTAATGGTGCTCGCTGGCTCCTACATTCAGATCCACATATTCGCCGTTGGGTCATTCGACTGGCAGGCGATCACCACCTAAATATCCCCGAGTTGGCTCAGATCGCTGGCAACGAAAGCGACATTCAAGTGCGAACTCAAATTGCATCGACCGCGAAGCGAATGGATCCTGAACTAGGCCTATCCATGATCAGAGGCTTACTCTCTCATGAGGCAGATTTGACGGATCCACATCAGCCGCTATTGATTTGGTGGGCGATAGAATCCCACTGTGATCGATGGGCCGAAATGCAAGCTTTTTTGGAGCAAGACGCGGTCTGGAATTCAAAAATATTCACTCAGATCGTTGCTAGTCGGCTGATGCAACGATACGCATCCACTGCTTCGTTGGAGGATCTACAGCATTGTGCATGGCTTTTGAAGAAAGCGTTGACGCCCGAACATCGCAAACAATTAACACTTGGCTTGAGTAGAGCCTTTGAGGGAAGATCGATGCCTCCACTCCCGGAAGCCCTCTCCACTTCACTCAAACAGTATGCAGATCAGTCGGGAAACTCTGCCGTGATTATCGGCTTGCGGCAGGGCAACCAGGAATCTGTTAAGAAAGCGATTCAACAACTGAGTGATCGAAATAGTGAATTAGGTCTGAGGATTGAAATCGCCAAAACCTTGGGCGAAATTCATTCGCCGACCGCCATCTCAACACTGCAAAATTTGGGAACGGGGCGTGGGACAAATGAACCCTCGTTACAAAGAGTGGCATTACAATCGCTGGCAAGCTATGACAGCGATTCCATTGCAACCGCTCTACTCGCAGCTTTCGGAAGCAGTATATCCGAAGAGCATGGGCTACGATCCACTGCGTGTCGGACTCTTGCTAGTCGACCAAAGTGGGCCAGTCAACTCATCCGAGAACTCAACGCATGGCGCATACGTCCTGAACATATCCCCCCGGACGTGGTCCAACAATTAAGAAGCTATCCATCTGAAACACTACAAAAACAAGTGGATCAAATCTTCGGGAAAACCATTGATAAGAAATCCGATAAACAGCAAGAATTCACTCGGCTGAGAAGACTACTTACCTCAGGACAGGGTGATGCAGAAAAAGGCCACTCACTGTTCACCAAACAATGCGGGATTGTAGATAAGGTATTTTGCTAAGGAAAGAAGATTGGGCTGGAGGTAGATGGTTACGAAAGTGGCAGCCTCAATTTCTGGCTGAATGCAATTGTTGACCCAAGCTTGGAGATCAGGGAAGGCTTTCTTTCCTATTTGGTCCTCACCGATGACGGGCGTTCCGTTACCGGAATGATCGCTGCACAGGATTCCAAAACCGTAACCTTACGCAATGCTGAAAATCAAATGAATATTCTCAGCCGCGATCAGATCGAATCCCTACGTGCCCTACCCACATCCCTGATGCCAAACAATCTGCTTACAGGACTCAGTGACCAAGACATCCGAGATTTGTTTTCCTACCTTTCATTAGGGGCTCAACGTTGATTCGATTTCGCACCTCATCCTTCAATCGCAGGGCGTTTATCGCGGGAACTGCACTCGCAACGCAAGCACTCCTTGGTAAAAAAGCACTCGCCACGGAGTCGACGATTCAAAATTCAATCTGTGTTTTCACAAAGCCATTCAACTCATTGAATTTTGACCAACTGGCAAAAAACATTTCAGAACTGAGATTAAACGGGATTGAGGCCC
>JAAXIK010000098.1:32211-32443 GCA_012270385.1 Rubripirellula sp.
TTTGACGCGTGCCTGACCAACTACCGGAATTAACGGATGCACTGAGCAAGCAAGGTCTGGAAATCACAGTCATGACGTCGGACATTAACGACCCTGACGACCCGCTCACGGAATCGGTACTGCGAACTGCGGCGATGCTTGGGATTAAACGATACCGAATGAAATACTTTCGTTACGATCAGCATCAAAGTATCCAAAGCCAGTTGAGCAGATTCCACAGTCAAGCGTCAAA
>JAAXIK010000098.1:32453-55653 GCA_012270385.1 Rubripirellula sp.
CTGGCGGCTATGAATCACGAATTTGGAATTCAAGGCCTTTATCAGAATCACTCTGGTAAAGACTACTGTGGAGCAGCCATCTGGGATCTAGAAACGTTACTTGATGGAATCTCACCCGACGACATGGGTGTTGCCTATGACATTCGCCATGCAACAGCTGAAGGCGGTACGAGTTGGCCAACCACATGGAGAATGATCGCACCAAGGGTAAAAACCGTCTACATCAAAGACTTTCAGTGGGGGGCGGGAACACGACCCGTCAATGTTCCGCTCGGTGAAGGAAGAGTCTCAGCTGAGTTTTTTAAATTGCTCAAAGCGTCATCTTTTTCTGGGCCTATTTCTTTACATGAGGAATACCTCGATCACCGAGATCCAGATCTGGTGGGGCAGCACGTCGATGCCATCAGAAAAGATTTTTCTACCCTGCAAGATTGGCTGAATTGAGCAGCAAAGCCTTCTCATGATACTGAAATAGGCTCTGGCTTACCCGATTCAATGGAAGCCCCTGCCGCCAAACACATCGCTACCGACCAACGACCATCTCTTCCCGTGCAGTGCAGGGGAGTACCTTTTCTGAGAGTATCAACCATCCGTGCGATCTGATCCTCTAACTCAAATAACTCCCCAGTCGGTTTTTCGATAGGAACGGTCTCGACCTTCTCTCCGTCAAATGCACGCAAAGAAAAGGTCGGATGCCGCGTCCTATCCATGGCTCCACTCCAAGATGCCCAAAGTGCTCCCTTCGTTCCCGTTATTTTAATGGTTTGATGGTGCTCGAAAGCAGCCAGTGTCTGCGAAACAACCGCGTAGGCTCCACCTTCAAAATGCATAATCGCACTGAAATTATCCTGCAGCTCGGGATGCCCCGGCTGCCGCGAGTTTGCCGAAGCATACACACTAGAAGGATTACCGTTACCCTGAAGATACCAACGAGCCAGATCAAAAAAGTGGATTGGCTCTTCAAGAACCCAACTGCCAACACGCTCTATGTCATAGCGCCATCCATTTGCTCCTTGCCGATAAGGATTCCTAGAAAGTTCAACGAGAGCGTAAAGTGGATCTCCTATAAATCCATCATCAATCATCGCTTTAGCTTTACCCCACATCGAGGAGAGCCGCAGTTCATGACCTACAGAAAAAATCAAATCACGTTCCTCAGCGACTTGTATCATTTCATCACACTCAGCTAATGAAATCCCCATGGGTTTTTCAAGAAGCAGGTGTTTGTTCGAGCGGAGCACTGCAGTGGCGACTTCATGGTGGAGATAGCTGGGCACCACAACATCAATGAAATCCAAATCATCACGAGCGATGAGTTCCAAGTAATTCGTGTAGACATCTACCTGAGGGTAAATTTCTTTCGCCAAATCAGCGGACTTCTGACTACTGGCCGCCACCGCATGTAACTCAGCACCCTCTGTGACCTGAATTGCATTAGCGTGATGTTGTCCCCAAGCTCCAAAACCAATGAGTCCAAAACGCACAGGACGATCATTCATAATCTGTCAAACTCTCTACTTATCGATGCTAGTGTTTCGCCGCCATTGGCTGTGATCACAAGAAAACTTCTCTTAAGGTTTAACAGATTGTCATTGAAAAATCTTGAGTCCCGAGCTGAACTTTGAAAATCTGTCCGCAAAGAGAATGATCGATCACTCTCGTAATCCGATTCGTCGTATCTTTACCCCTCAGAACATTCGCGAAAACATTTTTTTAGGCTAATCGAGAAAGTTGCCCTCTGCAAAATCAAACAGCGAAGGATCAAATCCGCTACATTATTGCCCCAGAAAAATCTCTCTGTCACTCGGATCAATAAAGCCAACATGGAAACGATTCAACTCAACAGCGGTCGAAAACTGGACTCAATCGGTCTCGGACTCTGGAAAATTGAAAACGAAAAGACAAGCAGTGTTGTTCGGACCGCTATTCAGATGGGTTATCGCCACTTTGACAGTGCTTGTGACTACGGAAATGAGATTGAGGCAGGGCAGGGAATAGCAGAAGCTATCGCCGGTGGCGATGTTTGTCGAGAAGACCTATGGATCACCTCCAAACTTTGGAACACTTACCACCGCCCCGAACACGTCAGAGCAGCTTTACTTAAGAGCCTCAAAGATCTGCAACTCGATTATCTCGATTTATATCTCATTCACTTCCCAATCTCATCGAGATTTGTTCCGTTTGAGGAGAGATACCCACCCGGCTGGTTCAGCAATCCAGATGATGCAAACCCTAAAGTCATAGAAGACCCGGTACCCATCATTGAGACTTGGCGGGCGATGGAACAGTTAGTCGATGAAGGACTTGTTAAAGAAATCGGGGTCTGCAACTTCGGCACTTCTCTACTACGTGACCTCATGAGCCAAGCTACGATACCGCCCGCCATGCTTCAAGTTGAAATGCATCCTTATCTGACTCAAGACAAACTGCTTCGATACTGCAAAGAGAGTGGTATCGCGGTGACCGCTTTTTCACCGTTGGGCGCACAATCTTACTATCAACTCCAGATGGCGGATTCATCGGAATCGCTCCTAGAGCACGATCTGATTTCATCGATTGCTCAGCAACACAACAAATCTCCGGCCCAAATTTTGCTGCGATGGGGTATCCAAAGAGGAACCGCAGTGGTGCCAAAATCTTCCAACGAAGATCGACTTCGTGAGAACCTTGATCTTTTTAACTTCAATCTTTCTCAGGATGAAATGGATGGGATCAACGACTTGAACCGGAATCGGCGATTCAATGACCCGGGTGATTTTTGCGAGTCAGCTTTCAATACATTCTTTCCAATTTACGAGTAATCGAGTTTGTTACCTGACAACCAAACTCTGAATCCTTGGAAGTCATTTTGGTAGAAACTCACCTAACCTCTATTAACCAAATCATGCCGATTACGACCAGCAAAATAGATTGCATCACGAACAACAAGGATTCGTCCCCCTGCATCATTCACTGCGAAGACAAAGATGTTGCATTGGACGATGCACTCAACTGGGTTACTCATGAAGCGAATAACTTACTCGCTAGTGCGACGGATCACGGTGCTGTCCTTCTCCGTGACTTCCCCGTCAAAAGTGCTGAGGATTTTGATGCCATCGTAAGTGCTTTGAATCTTCCAAACTTTCCTTACGAGAAATCATTATCTAACGCGGTGCGTGTCAATCGAACACCCAGAGTGTTCTCCGCGAATGAGGCTCCTCCAGAAGTTCAGATATTTTTTCATCACGAGATGGCTCAGACCCCTCTGTACCCCCGGTGGATTTTCTTTAGTTGTGAAGTTGCTGCAGAGGAGGGTGGTGCAACACCTATATGCCGTTCCGACTTACTCTTCGAAAGGCTGCAGGCAGACCGCCCCGATTTCGTTCAGGCGTGTGAACAAAGAGGGCTACGGTATACCAACGTCATGCCTAGTGACAATGACGCAAAATCTGGCATGGGGCGATCATGGAAAAGCACTCTGGGTGTGAATGGACACTCAGCAGCAGAGAAACGGCTCCGGGACTTAGATTACACGTGGGAATGGCTGGATGGTGATTGCTTAAGAGCAACCACACCCGCTTTACCTGCAGTTGCGCAACTTGATGACGGCCGACGTGTCTTTTTCAATCAACTGATCGCAGCTTTCCGAGGCTGGAAAGATGCACGCAATGACCCATCAAAGTCGATTCGCCATGGCGATGGCTCCCCGCTCGATGTTGAAGCCGTCAAACATGCTGTAACGATTTCAGAAGCCTTGGCTTTTGATCTCCTTTGGAAAAAAGGAGACGTTGTCATCCTAGACAATATGGTATCGATGCATGCAAGACGCACCTTCACTGGCACCCGCAAAGTTTTGGCTTCACTTGCCTGCGTCGAAACCAATTGCTTTAACGCAAATAGCCCAAGAAATTGATTCAGAACCTGAAACCGCACCTAATCGCTATGGGTTGGGAGCAGCGAAACAAGCAACGATTGCCACGCAAATCATCCCAGGCAACTAGAAATCCAAATCATTCGTAACGATCCAGCGACCAATCAATATTTAAAGAGACATGACAATGAGTAATTCTTCCGATGGTCCAAGCATGAGGTGGTACGAGGGCATCACCCGTTATCAATGGTTGGTCTTATTCATTGCCTCTTTGGGTTGGGTGTTCGATGTTTTTGAGGGGCAGGTCTTTGTGGCAAGCATGAATGATGCGATGCCTCAATTACTTGGGGCCAGTTCCACGGCTGTTGATGCAGAAATCAAAGCCGCCATCGCCTCATGGAATAACTGGGCGCTGGCATCGTTTCTTTTAGGAGGAGCTTTTGGGGGTATTCTTTTCGGGATGCTGAGTGACAAGATTGGGCGATCAAAAACGATGATCGTAACCATCCTTTTTTACTCCGTATTCACATGTGTTACTGCACTAGCTTCTGAACCCTGGCATATGGTGGCTTTGAGGTTCTTGGTTGCCATGGGCGTGGGGGGAGAATGGGCAGTAGCGAGCGCTTTGGTTGCTGAGGTTATGCCTAAAAGGTCGCGTCCGGTGATGGGTTCAATCTTCCATGCTTCGAGTGTTTTTGGGACGCTGATGGCTGTAGCAGTTGGTTACTTCATCATCAGCGCTCAGGTTCTCGGAGAGAATACATGGAGGCTGGGATTTGTCATTGGTGTCGTTCCCGCTTTGCTAACTGTATTTATTCGCTGGAAAATGAAAGAGCCAGAACAGTGGGTCAAAGCAAAGGAACTCGCGGACGCTGATGCAACCCAGACCACGGGGTCGTTGAAAGATCTGTTTAACAATCAATATCTCCGCAGCACGTTGGTGGGTACAACACTCGCAACCATTGGGCTAACAACCTTCTGGGGCTGTCATATTTATGGGAAAAATACACTGAAGAGACGTGCGGAAACCAATGTCCTTGCCGCTGCAGGACTAGCCGGCATTGATTGGCAAACGGCAGATGAAGATCAGAAGAATGCTCGCAGTGAAGCTCTGAAGAACGGAAAGAGTGAAATCAAGCGAGAGGAGATGACCGGGATGTTCTTGGTCATGGTGCTCGGAGGAGGATTGGGATTAGTGCTCTTTGGCTCCATCTCCAACCTACTAGGGCGGAAGGGTGCGTTTGTGTTCTATCACCTAGGAGGATTTCTGTCGGCGATTGTGCTCTTCTTTGTGCTTGATAACGGTGATTACTCCCGCAGTGTCCTGCTTATATTTCTACCTGTATTCGGCTTCTTAACACTTGGCATGCACGCTGGTTACGCGGTTTACTTCCCAGAACTTTTCCCCACTCGACTACGTGGCACAGGAACGGGATTCTGCTTTAACGCAGGAAGGATAGGATCAGCGGGCGCCATCGCCGCTTCAGCGATCTATCAATGGACACCTACTGAGTCATCTCAGTACATGGTGCCACTTTTCGCGGTGGGAATTATCGTTACCCTCCTTGCTAAAGAAACTCGCGGGGAAGAGTTACCTGACTAAGTCAGATTAGAGCGATGAAGCAAAGCCATCTCTTCAAGCACCAAATTCGATACCGGAATAGCAGTTGGAAATTAGCTCGATCCTAATCTGCGTGATGTTGATCTCCTTAATTGCTGGAGTGATTCACAGTGCGATCGGTTTCGGTTTTGGCATCGTGGCGATCACCTTTCTACCGCTCATCATTGATGCGAAAACATCTCACATCATCCTGTCTGTGAGTAGCGTTCCGATGCTGGTGGTTGCGGCTTGGACCTATCGCCATGGTGCACAAAGACCTCCACTTTTTATTGCCATCGTAGGCGCTTGCATTTCGACACCCTTAGGTCTTTTCTTTTTCGAAGCACTCTCTTTAGATCTATTGGTCAGACTGACCGGTGCCGGTGTTCTTCTCATGGTGATTCCGTCACTGCGAGAAAAAGCTGAAGCACCAAAAAAAGATCAGGTAAAACCGTTTGCGAAATGTTTCGCCGCGGGTCTGATTTCTGGCTTCCTCGCGGGAGCGGTTAGTATCGCCGGCCCTCCCATTGCTGCGTTTGCTATCCGTCAGAATTGGCGAACAGACCAATACAAAGCATTTGTCACACAATTTCTATTGGTGATCGCCATTTTCAAAGCAGTGCTACTCGGACTGCGGAATCATATCAACACCGAAATTGGTTTAGAAATCCTTGCCACTTCGGTCTTCTCAATGATTGGCGTTATCCTTGGCGAAAGAATAAGTCGGAAAATTGAGGCTGAGAAATCAAAAAAACTGGTCGCACTCGCACTGCTCAGTATTGCATTGATCATGCTGCTGCAAGGAAGTGCGACATAGTTAGGTCATGGATATTCCACTTGGTAAGACCGTTGAACTTGTCACTTATTCTGGATAAGCCTGGTTGATGAGTGCTCCTAGAGCTCTCACTTTCGATGAGTCACTCGCATCGATGCATTGGACAGGCGATTCTCGATCTCCGGGATGAACGCAATTAATTGGCAAAAGTACTCTGAATTAGGACGTACAGACTGACCTCGTTATCCAGTGGATTGATGTCAAACATTCTCAGATAAAGACGCCCTGTCTTCTTGGCATTAAAAGACATTCCTCCAGAGACCACGAATGGCTGACCCTCGGTCAATTCAGCGGGACTATTGGCGATGACTCCTATCAGTGTCCCTAACTTGATTCGATTATCTTTTGGGCGAAGCTCATTAGGTATCTCCAAACCGGCAGGTCCCGTCTCAAAGGCAACCGTCCAAGTCCCCTTTACCTCTATCTGAACAGGCATTCCTTCACGAAGGGTTACACCGGAATCTTGCCAAGCTTTATTTGCGAAAATATTGGCCAACTTTCTATCCTGAGCTCTCTGATTCGCCAGTATTCGATTTAAGCCGGCTTCGGCAGCTCCGTATTTTGGAACGAGGCGCACCAACGATTCGTAGACCTCCCTGGCCTTGTCAAAGTCTTTCTTCCTTTCGTATTCAACTGCCAATTTCTCCGCCTTGGCGATAAATTCCTTGTGAAGATTGAGCAAGACCGGGTCACTCGGCAGTTGCGGCTGATTTTCAGCTGCCGCTCGCATTTGCTCCTGAAGGCGTTTTTGATTTTGACGCGGATCTGTGCGCTGCCCGACCGCGATGCTGCTCATGCCAAAATGAATCAGCAACAATAGCCCCAAGGCTGGGATACGATGATTGATCAATTTTCACTCCTTGAAAAAGCGAGGGAGATGGAATGCTCGGTGAATTTTAGCCAGCACTGTGACGCGGGAGCCACAGCTAAACAGAATGAGAATCATCGAATAACCCTAATCTCACAACGAAGAGAGACATCGCAGAACTTGACAGGACTTTCTTGATAATCTCCCTGGTTACTGCTTACCGGCTGCAGCGGACTCTATAATCATGAGGGAGAAAAATCCATCTTCAATTGAAATATGCCCGTACTTATCCAGAACCACTACCGAAAAATGTTACCAAGTCGCATTATCACTACGTCTTTGATCGGTCGACAAATCGTCATCATGGTTGCGATTTTTTGCATTCATCACCCAACTACTCAAGCACAGCGGCCCCCACTCGATCAGACCCTTCTTCAGGAGAATATCCAGCTATTAGCAAAAGAAGCCCGCCAAAAAGGAATCGCAAGACGTGGCGCTCTGCTATTTCATTCACCAGGCCTGGGGTGTTGGAAATGTCATGCCGCTGACTCAGAAGCGAATTTGATTGGCCCCGTACTCAGTGAGTGGACCAATCCGCCAAGTGATGTTCACCTCGTTGAATCCATACTAGACCCGTCGAAAGTCATCGCTGATTCATACCGAGCCAAACAATGGCTGACGGTCGATGGTGAAAATATAGTAGGGATCCCTATTGAGGTGGGCGAGAACGAAGTGATTGTCCGCACTGGACCGGGGACATCGGATGTGATGCGGCTTGCAAATGAAGATATCGAGGCGAATAAAACACTGGCTACATCCATCATGCCGAGTGGCCAAGTGAACGTTCTTCAATCTCGGCAAGATTTCTTGGACCTCGTAGGTTACTTAATCGAAATTTCAGAAGGCGGTCCAGCAACCGCTGCCAAGCTTGAACCCACAGAGAAAGAGCTTCTGGCTTTCTCACCCAGTGAAGATTTGAATTTAGACCACTCGGGAATCATTAGGGATTGGAACAAAGAGTCCTATCAACGCGGACAAGAAATCTACCAGCGAGTCTGTCAGAACTGTCACGGAACGCTTGATACGCCGGGCTCATTGCCAACTTCGCTACGATTTGCTGAAGGCAGATTTAAATATGGTTCGGATCCGTTATCGATGTACCAAACACTCAGCCACGGTGGTGGAATGATGCTTCCGCAGACATGGATGGTGCCTCAACAAAAATATGATGTGATTCACTATATTCGCGAACATTTCCTCAGTAAAAATCCATCCCAGTACTATGCAGTAAGTGAAGCCTATCTGAGCTCACTACCAAAAGGGGATTCAAGAGGCCCTGCTCCGCAGGTGATTGAACCTTGGGTGACCATGGATTACGGGCCCATGCTGATTACAACGATCCAGTTTGGTCCATCACCTGAGGATATTGCTCAAAAGGCAATCGCAATCCGAGTTGACAACGGTCCCGGTGGAATCGCAAGGGGAAAAGCATGGATGGCGTTTGAGCATGACACACTCCGCATGGCTGCAGCTTGGACTGATGAATTTGTCGATTGGAATGGAATACAATTCAATGGGCGACATGGAGTCCATCTTCGTGCCAAGGGTAATCTTATTGCGAATAACCCCAATGCTGCTGGATGGTCCGATCCGAGCGATCGCCAGAGAGTGGAATCGGCGAGGACCATCGGTCGCGACAATCGGGAGTATGGTCCGCTTCCCAAAGATTGGGGGCAGTTCCGCGGAATCTACCGACACCAGGATCGGGTCATTCTTGATTACAAAGTGGGGAACACTTTCATACTGGAATATCCCAACTTGGTGATGGCGGGAGATTCTCCAATTTTTGTTCGCACCCTCGAAACCAGCACGATCGAAAAACCACTTGAAGTGGTTGTGCTAACCATGAGAGAGGGGGATGCAGCGGAGCATCATGCTGATGGTTTCAATGGTGACCGAGTGAGTGTGAAAAGGGCAGAGGGCAAAACGGTATCGGTTGCACTCTCAGGATTTCGGGGCCAAGGATCTCTATTGGTCCGAGATCAGCAAGTCATTGCGAGGATCCGTCCAACAGAACTCGGTTGCCAGGGATCCATCCTGATAGGCGATGCGAAATGGAATCAACAAACCAAAATGGATATCGCCGAAGGACTTCAGCAATTACCTGAAAGCTTGAAGTCTTGGACTCAAGGTGGTCCAGCGCAGTACGCCACAAGCATGAAAGTTCCAGCGAGACGATGGTTTGAATCCGAGACCTGGGAAGTGGAAGAAATTGCGAGACCAGAAAACAATCCATGGCTCGCTAGAACACGTGTAACCGGAATGGATTTCTCGCCCACTGGAGATTCACTGGTAGCCTGCACTTGGGATGGTGATATTTGGCGAGTTGACAATCTTGAACAACTCGGCAAACCCGATTGCAGTCTAACTTGGACAAGAATCGCAACCGGTTTGTTTCAGCCACTGGGAATCCTATGGGAAGATCACCGATTGCTAGTCACCTGCCGTGACCAAATTGTCGCTCTGAAAGATAAAAATGGTGACGGAGAAATGGATCATTACGAGTGCTTCAATAGCGATCACCAAGTCACCGAACATTTTCACGAATTTGCAATGGGGCTTCAGAGGAATACCAACGGAGACTACTTCTACGCCAAATCAGCTCGGCACGCGTTGAAAGCCGTAGTCCCCCACCACGGAACTCTACTACGCGTCGCCAGTAATGGTGACTCCACAGATATCATTGCGACTGGGTTCCGTGCTGCAAATGGTGTTTGCCTCAACGACGATGGTACTTTCATCGTCACCGATCAAGAGGGTCACTGGAATCCGAAAAATCGAATCAACTGGGTTCGCGAAGGTGGCTTCTATGGCAACATGTACGGGTATCATGACGTGACTGATGAGAGGGATGAGGCGATGGATTCGCCTCTCTGTTGGATCACGAATGCCTTTGATCGGTCACCAGCAGAATTAGTTTGGGCCAAAACAGATCAATGGGGCGGGCTCAATGGTAAGCTGCTAAACCTTTCCTATGGATACGGCCGAATCTATGTCGTACCTCATGAATTCATTTCTCCGACGTCAAAACCACTCAATGGGAAACAGGCTGATCCACAACCTCAAGGAGGCATGTGCGCCTTACCGATTCCAGATCTACCAACTGGAATGATTCGCGGGAGATTCTCCCCACGCGACGGCCAACTCTATGTGGGAGGGATGTTCTCTTGGGCAGGCAGTCGACAAGAGCAGGAAGGCGGTTTGTTTCGCGTCCGATATCGAGGTGGCCCACACCAGATGCCGTCAGAAATAAAAGCGATACCAAAAGGGATCAAAATCACCTTCACTGAACCCCTCGACCGCATCAGCTCTACGGACCCGAAGAACTATGAGGTGAAAACGTGGGATTTACGGCGCACCAAGAATTACGGGTCACCACACGTCAATGAAAAGAGACAAATCATCTCCGCAGTGAATCTGCTCGAAGATCAGTGTACGGTGCAACTTCAACTTCCCGAACTCGACCCAACTCGTGGCATGGAAATCATTTGTCACCTGAAAGATCAGGAAGGTAACCCATTCAAGCGAGTCATTCACAACACCATCTATGGATTCAACGAACAACAAGAATAATAACAATCACATTTGGTATACTCCGTATTAACCTAAGTGATTTTATTGACTCGCGAGCACGCCGTTTGTCGATTAACAACGATAGACAGAGTAATCTGTGAGGATTCTGCACTTATCAATACAAAATGAACAGCCAACACTTACGTATGCAGATTGAGGTTTATCCGGTCTTATCACCGCATGCGTTCGCCTGAAATGTAAAATTGCATGTCGGTGGCCTGCCAGCATTGAAACAAGCATCCATTTTTTGAGCAAAGTTGATCCACATGGAAATTAATAGAAGACAAGCGATCGCTTCCGCCGCTGCTGCTTCAGCATATGCTTCCGCAGTTACTGAACAACTGCTGGCGGAAGAAACACCTGAATTTAAATTGAATTACATTCTCGCTTCGTGCATGTACGGCTACCAAAATGTTTGGGAGATCATACCCGAAATTGCACGCACCGGAGCTACAGCTATTGATCTCTGGCCACGCATTCACGGCAGCCAGAGAGAACAATTGGAGGAGATCGGCGAACAAACCTTTACCAGTGTTATCAAAAGATGGGGTGTTCAACTTGGTTGCATCACGCAGTACAAACTGGGCCCGTTTGCTCTGCAAGATGAAATGCGGCTCGCAAAACGTCTGGGCTGTAAAACCATCGTGACCGGCGCCCGCGGCCCTCGCGGACTCACAGGTCAAGATTTAAAAAATGGCATTGCTGATTTCATTGAGAAGATGAAACCACATCTGGAAATAGCCGAGGAAACCGGTGTTACCATCGCCATTGAAAACCATGCGAATAACTTGATGGAATCCTACGATTCCCTGAAATGGTTTCATGAACTCACGCCATCCAAGAACCTTCAAATCGCGTTAGCCCCCTATCATTTGGAGCAAGACGCAGAGCGGATGGCAGATCTTATTCGCCAGATTGGACCATCGATCGCAATGTTCTATGCATGGCAACATGGCAAAGGTGCTCTGGAATCCATTAGCCTCGAAGACCAGCGACTACAAATGCCGGGACGAGGTGAATTAGACTTTACACCCATCGTTTCCGCTCTGAAAGAAATACGGTATCAGGGGTGGACAGAAATATTCATGCACCCCGGAAAACGAGGGACACCGATTGAGGATTCAGTTCAAGGAGTCACCTATGAGATTAATCGCTCCCGTGATTACCTCGCTCGGTGCCTCAAAGAATCCAGCGAATCCGTGCCCCAGAAAATCACCTCAAGTGGAGATAAAGCGAAGATGAACGAGGGAGACGAAAGCAGACAGAGTATCGTGAAGGGCGAATTCAATCAGCTGAATCCCCGAGAGGCATACGTGATCCTGAATCAAGGAACCGAACCCCCGGGTCCCGGGGGTTACACCATGACCAAGGATCCAGGAACCTACATCTGTCGTCAATGCAACGCCGCTCTATATCGTTCGGATGATAAATTCGAGAGCCATTGCGGTTGGCCAAGCTTTGATGATGAAATTGAAGATGCAGTCACCCGCAGGCCTGATCCTGATGGCCTCAGAGTGGAAATCATCTGCAGTAATTGCAACGGCCATTTGGGGCACGTCTTTCAAGGAGCAGGATTCACCCAGAAGAACACTCGACATTGTGTGAATTCAATTTCAATGCGTTTCATCAAAAAAGGTGATCCTGTCCCACCAATGATCATCAAGGTGAAAAAGTAAAACCTTCGAATTCATCAGAAATGTCGTCCGATCACCGCGATGCACAACGATCCTCTTGCGTGAGGAGCATTCGCAATTACCTTAGGAATAGGGCAGGGCGGTTCCACATAAACACTTGAATTTCATTGGGTGCGATGACTAGGAATCGATGGTCCCGAAACGATTTACCTAATCTATGCATCCAACACTTGAGCCTTTGTCGTGACTCGAATTTTACTGACCGCGTTTGACACCTATGATCGCTGGACAGAGAATTCTAGTTGGCTTGCCCTATCCGATCTTACCCGCTGGTACGACGGTGAATTGGAATTAGTTACGCGTCGTTACCCCGTTGATTTACCTCGCATGAATGACATGCTGCGGAAGGATCTGCAGGGTGACTTCCCTTTCGTTATCCATCTGGGTCAATGCCCTGGATCCACAACCGTTCAACTTGAGGATGTGGGCCTGAATGTCAATAGTGATGGATCCAAACTGATCAAAGAAGCTCCGGAAGCTTATAGAACGGTCTTACCTATTGATCGTTGCAGTGAACAACTGATCAAAGCAGGAATTCCAGCGAAGGTCTCCTATCATGCAGGAACCTATCTATGCAATGCAATTTATTTCCTCACGCAGTACTACACCCATACTTTTGGAATGCGAACAAAGAGCATATTCATACATCTTCCCTTAACTCCTGCCCAAGCGGCAAAAGCTTCGGATCACCCCGCAAGCTTGAGCACACCCATGGCTAGCGCAGCTGTCGCCATCGTCATGCAGCATCTAACATCGAATCAACAGATCATCTGAGACCAACAGACTGCACTTCCATCACAATCAAAAGCCTGCTTGGGACCCAAGTTTCATCAAAGCTCCAATAAAAAAACGCCGGCGAAAAATATCCGCCGACGTTGAAATAAAGATGATCAAAGAGTCGAACTCGTTAGTTTCGAGCTGGGTTATAACCCGTCTGTGACTCTTCTTCTTCCTCTTGAATAATGATCCTTGGCGTCACCATCAACATCAAGCTGCTTGAATCGCGTCCAGCAGAAACGTTTCGGAATAGTCGACTCACATAAGGGATCTTACTAAGAACCGGGATACCTCGCTCAACACGACCTTCTGCTTGACGCTTAATACCGCCGAGCAGGATCGTACCGCCATCGGGCACACTCACCGTAGTGCTGACCGATGTGAAAGCGAAGGTTGGCAATTGAACGGTAGTACCTTCAACGATGTCTTGGGTACTGTCCTCATCAACTGCATCGTCTTCATTGACTACCCCATCTCCATTGGTGTCCTCTTCGTCACGACTGCTTGTGCGAGTCGAACGACGACCTTCGTAAGTGAAGGTATCGACTGCTCCAATCTGACTGAAGAATGGAACCAAGGTCAGGCGAACAAATCTCTTGTCATCGCTCACAATTCCTTGGACATTCAACTGAGTTCCCTCGTTCAGCACCACAATCACGGGCTGTTGGGCAACTGCAAAGTCACCAACCACAGGGGTCACACTGATCACAAACGGTCGTTGCGTCTGATCATTGATAGTCGCAAACTGTCCATCGAACAGAGTCACCTTCGGAGCCTGCATCACATTACTTCGGTTGTCAGACTGAGCAGCCTGCAAGAAGAAGAATGCTTCGATGTCACTGAGAATGGCAAAACCGATAGTTGACGGAGTTCCGAGACCTGCAGATCCGAACGGAGGAGCCAATCCGAAACTTCCATTTTCCAATCGAATATCCAAATCTCCGGTTGGCAACCCAGATATTCCGTCCCAACCAATCGCAACACTTGGACCCTCATCGTCACTTGGAAGACCTGACACGTTGTCGTCAAATGAAGCCTGGAAATCGACTCCAATCTGCTCAGCAAAGTTATCAGCCAAGGTGATAAATCGTACTTCGATCGTGATTTGTAGATTCTGCAGTCTCCTGAGCGACTCTAGCAGATCAGTAATCTGATCATGCACATCACTTGTAGTACTGATGACTAAGCTCAGATTTTGCGGGTAGGGAGCCATGGTACTGGGTCCACCGAGTGCTTCCCACGTATCCGGCACAACAGTAGTTTGAATCAGGTCGATCAAAGACTGAAAGTCGGCGAAACTTCCACCACCACCAGCTCCGGCTGACATGGGCGGGTTATTTAAACCAAATCCGCCCTGTGCACCCATCGAATGGTACTGACCAAGCACATTTGGATTCATGCTTGAAGTTGAATTCCCGTTGGCCAACCCTGTTCCCAGATCAGTCATCGAGACAGGAACGACTTGCACGTCTGCACTAGGCCGAGTCATTTGGTAAGCAGCACGCAAAGCTCCTGCCAAACCGTCTTCGTAGCCACTCGTGAAATTTGGAATAGGTGTGACCAAATCGGTGACACGGTAGGTTTTGGGATAAACCTTAGTTCGTTTCGCATCCATACTCGTGATGGAGAGAACATCGTTCTCAATCACATAAGTGAGCTCCATCTTATTCAGCATCAGATTCAATGCACTTTTCAGCTTGATGCTATTCGGCAACTGAAGAGTCACTGGGGTTTCCGCTGTTACTCGAATCGCACTCAAGGCACGCTCATCAATCACCATCGGAACTCCGGTCACGGTGGAGAGTTCGTTGAGAACTTCCGACAATGCTCGGTTTTCATACTGGACACTGACTTCCGTGCTCAACTTCTGCTGAATCAATTGTTCTGCAGCACTTAGGCGAGAATCTGCGTCACCAGCAGGGCGTAAACGCCTGCGGGAAAGTGCCTCCCAATCCTGTGCATCAGGAAGCGTCATCGGTAGATTAGGATCAATCGCAATCATACTGCGATCGACATCAATCAGAGTGTCTAGGAACGCTAGCTCTTTTGCTTCGCGTACTTCCTGATCCATCAGCAGTCGGGTGCCCATTCGGCTCGTCTGGAACATGCTGACCGCGATTGGATCATTTGGCTTTAGTTCCTGAACCTGCTTCGCAATCACTTCTGCTTCTTGGAAACGACGATCCTTTACCAATTGGTTGAAACTGTTCACCAAGGCAGAGACTTCTTCATCGATGCTTGACTCTCGCGCCTGCTCAGTCGCCATCTCGAGGCGAACCGCTTCATTCTGCAAATCCAAATCAATCTTGGCGCGGTTTGCGTCAATGTATTTCTTCTGATCAGCAATTGCCCGGTCAACCATCACAGCGATGGAACGTTTCGATTGCTCGTCAACATCTGCACCGTCGACTCTACGACGAAGGCTCTCAAGATCATCCAGAGCGTCAAGTGGCGCTGCTACCTTCTGTTGCTCAGTATTAGCCAATTCAGCAGTCACTTCGCGGAACAATCTTCGTGCCCGATCTTGAGCCTCAAGCTCAGCTCGCTGAATGGGTGTCATCAAGGACGGGTCAATTGCAGTATTCTCAGGGATTCGCTTCGGCTGAAGGAGAGTGAGCTTATCCTTGAGTTGAGTCCGCGTTGCGGGGTCGAGTTGATCCTGATTCGCCCAAGCTTCCTTGAAGAGAGCTCGAGCTGCATCAGTGTCACCAGCAGCCAGAGCTTTCAAGCCTTGTTGATATGCCTGAGCTGCAAATCCTTGACCCTCACCTGGCACAGCGGTAACCGCTTGCACCTGAGCGACTGCGGGTTGGTTCGCCTGTGTATCCGGCTTGAAGAGCATTTGAGCCACGGCACCCTGATCTTGTCCCGTGGCTGCTTGAGTGCCTCCTACGGTTTGCACGTCTGCCGTGCCACCAGGATTCTCAAGGGCGATGCCATTGCGTCTAGCAGCTGATTCCGCGTCGAGCAGAAGCTGCCACACTCGAGGCTCGCCTGCGACATAGGCCGATTCGGGAACCTTCAAGGCTTCCGCTTGCCTAGCGGCTGTCAGTGCGGTCTTCACCTCACCTCGGTCCAACGCCGCGCGACCAATCGCTGTCAGCCGCAAAGCTTCCTTCTTCTTTGCCTCCGCAGTCATCGCTGGCATTGGCAAGGCGAGAAGAGCAGGATCAATCCCAATCTGCTCAAGCTGCTTCCGCAGTTTCTGGAGCTCGGCTACCTGAACCGGTGAATATCCGGATTGCTGACTAGCAGTTCGGAATCCTTGAACGGCCGTGTGGTAGTCCTTCTCGGTCATCGCCCCACGGATACGGGCGATCATTTGATCTGCCTGCGTCGCTGGGCTTACACTTGGGCCATTTGCCACCGGTGTGGTAATGGGCCCCGAGGGTGTGGTGGTTTGGCCTGAGACGCCTGTGGCTGCTAGCATCCATGCTAGGCCGAGACAGACGGCACGAGAACCTTGTGCAGGTAAGAGGCAATTCAACGCGACTCTCCTTCTTCGCGGTGAGACTACTTAAACGACGAAATAACAAGTAACTTGCTTCGTTGCCCTCGCTAAAGGACGCGATTCTAAAGCTATGCTTCTCGCTAATTTCGCCTGGCTGATTGTCAGCACGTGTCCATTTTTCCGTTTCCTGTGCATTAAAGCGTGGTCTGCTCCGTGCTCTCTTTGCGGCAAATACCTCAAATGGAGCGTGCACAAGATTTCTATTCATTCGGGAATAGTCTGTTTTTCAGAGACGTGTCAACCTTGATTACCCTGTGATTTTAAAATTCTTTTCGAGATTTTTTTGCAAGCATTTCGAGCAACACGATAGCAGTGAATGTTAGGAACCCCGGTTGGATCAAGAATTGGAATGGATAGTCCCACTTGCAGGCAATAATGAAAGAAGCCAACCCGTTGGGGTTGGCTTTCTACGTCAATCCTTTTTTCAGGTGGATTCTTTAGGCGGAAGCTTTTGCTTGATCGAGAGATTTCTTCTCGGCTGCGTTTCGGTAATCCACAACATCCCAAACAAGCCCCATCGCTCGCAGCAGCCGAATTGCTTGCCACGTGATGTCAAACTCCCACCACCGATGACCATGTTTGGCCATTCGAGGATATGCATGGTGGTTGTTGTGCCATCCCTCCCCGTAAGCGACGATCGCCACAAACCAATTGTTTCTACTGTCATCCGTCGTTTCGTAGTTTCTATATCCCCACATGTGCGACATGCTGTTTACAAGCCAAGTGGCGTGAAGAACGGTGACCAATCGCAGGAACATGGCCCAGACCACGAGGGAAATCCCTAGATCCAATCCCTGCCACAGATAACCAATACCAAAAAGAAGTCCCGTCACAGCGATGTGTGCGGGCAGGAACAGAATATCCAGTACTCGCATTCCCTTTTCTTTATAGAGATCCGGTGCCCAACGTTGCAGATAAGCTTTTCTATCGCCGTTATGAGTGTGATAGGCTAGCCAAGTGAGATGACTCCACCAAGCTCCGTCGTTAGGAGTGTGCGGGTCACCTTCTTGATCACTACAGGCGTGATGTTTTCGATGATCAGCAACCCAATCCAAAGGAGTTCCTTCGCCAGCCAACAGACCAATCGTGGTGAAGAAATAGCGAACCCAGCTGTAAGTTTTCATCCCAGTATGAGTCAGTAAACGATGGTAACCCAAGCAGATTCCCAAACTGCCGGTCATCCAGTGGAGCACCAATGTCACCGCAAGTGCCTCCCATGTGAATGTCCATGGGGCGGTAAAAGCGACGAGATGAGCCATGGTTAACCATCCAATTGCCCAATAACTGACGTTGGCAAATCGACGCCGATCGCCGGTGGTTGGGGCAACATCCTTTTTCCGCTTCTTGGCAACCGGCTCGTTATCCGTTGACGTACCGCCAAGGGTTTCCGTTGGGATCGGTGCGGGAGATGCAATGGACATGGCTATTCCTGAAAGGGTTCTAAAATAGGGCTTCCGCCGAGTGACTCGCGTCGCCGGTTAGTCTACCTGATTCGACCGGTGTCGCCGTCTGCAAATCACAGCCCGTGTGTAACAGCCCTGTAACATTCCTGTCTCAGGTCGCCAAACCTGCGGCAAAACCGCACACATTAGGCCAAATGGCACATAAAAGCTCATCCGAGCTGATGTGCTTTTGCCATCGCCTCTTCGGCTTTTGCGATGTATTGCTGATCCTGGGTTCCCGCCCAAGCTCTTTGGTAGGTCACGCTCAGAGCAGTGAAATTGAATGCTTCTGCTGGCTCTAGCTCGCAGGCTCTCTCACCATGGGCGATTGCCGAATCGTGCTGGCCGGTCTTGGTGTAGACCCTCGACAATGCCAAGTGAGCTAGCACAAAGTTGTCGTCCTGCTCTTGAATCTTCTTAAGACCCTCAATCGCGTCATCAAACTTCTCTTCATCAATCAGCTTTTCTACTTCGTTGTATTGAGCGTGTAAGTCACTCATGGTCAGCATCTCTCTGGCAGGGAATAGGCAAAAAAAATGTCGACTGAGCGATATTGCTCAGCCGACATCATCAAAAGTTATTGGAGGAGAAATTGCAAGCCTACGCGTTGCGTATTGCTGCTTGAGCAGCAGCCAAGCGGGCAATAGGCACTCGGAATGGACTGCAACTTACGTAATTCAGTCCTACTCGATGGCAAAAATCGATCGAAGAAGGATCACCACCGTGCTCACCACAGATTCCCACTTTGAGATCATTCTTGGTGCTGCGGCCCTTATCGACCCCCATCTCGCCCAATTGTCCGACACCGGTCTGATCCAAAGACTGGAAAGGGTCAACATGCAAAATATCTTGAGATAGATAATCCGGCAGGAACGTATTGATATCGTCCCGGCTGTAACCGAACGTCATCTGCGTGAGGTCATTCGTACCAAAGCTGAAGAAATCGGCATGAGCCGCAACCTGATCTGCAGTCAGAGCTGCCCGAGGAATCTCGATCATTGTGCCGATCAGAATATTGAGCTTGCCCGTGTACTTCTTTGCAGCCTTTGTCTTTTCAATCGTCTCTTCAACGCGAGCGCGAAGCGAAGAAAGCTCAGCATCCGTACCGACCAAAGGAATCATGATCTCAGGGTTTGCTTTGATTTTCTTCTTAGCACAATTGATGGCTGCTTCAACAATTGCTTGAACCTGCATCTCGAGGATTTCAGGATAAGTAATGCTGAGCCGGCAGCCTCGGTGACCAAGCATTGGATTGGCCTCATGCAATGCTGCAGCACGCTTGTTGATCTCTGCTGGCTTAACACCTAGCTCATCAGCAACCACTTTTTGTGCAGCTTTGTCGTGAGGCAAGAATTCGTGAAGTGGTGGATCTAGCAAACGAATTGTGACAGGCAGTCCACTCATCGCCTTAAAGATGCCCTCAAAGTCTTTGCGTTGGAAAGGCAACAGTTTTTTAAGAGCGGCACGACGATCGGCTTCGGTGTCGGCAAGAATCATTGCTCGCATATGAAGAATACGATCGGATTCGAAGAACATGTGCTCAGTTCGGCACAAGCCAATTCCCTGAGCACCGAAATCACGAGCTCGCTTACTATCAGCTGGCGAATCTGCATTCGTTCGCACTGCAAGGGTACGGAACTTGTCCGCCCACCTCATGAGTTTGGCAAAATCTCCGGAGAGTGTGGGCTCCTGAGTTTCAACCTCACCTGACATCACTTCACCGGTTGTACCGTCTAAGCTGATAAGATCCTTCTCACCGAAGGTACGGCCAGCAACCTTGATCTTGCGTTTCTTCTCATCGATCTGGATTTCACCAGCGCCTGCAACACAGCACTTACCCCAACCGCGAGCAACCACCGCGGCATGACTCGTCATACCACCGGTGCTGGTGAGAATACCTTGGGCAGCATTCATTCCGTCCACATCTTCAGGGCTCGTTTCATTACGAACCAGAATGACGCTTTCACCCGCTTCCGCTCGAGCACGTGCATCTTCCGCTGTGAAAGAGAGCGTACCGACTGCTGCACCAGGCGAAGCGGGCAATCCGCGTGTTAGCACATCCGCTGCATTGCGTGCTGTGGGTTTGAAGCTCGGCAGCAACAACTGCGTTAGGTCGTTCGGTGGAACGCGGAGAACCGCTTCCTTTTCATCAATCAACTTCTCTTTCACCATATCGCATGCAATCTTGACCGCAGCGAGCCCTGTTCGCTTCCCTGTCCGTGTTTGCAACATATAGAGCGTGCCACGTTCAATGGTGAACTCGATATCCTGCATCTCGGTGTAATGATCTTCGAGCGTTTTCTTAATATCCAACAGCTCTTTGTAGACGGCTCGATTCCACTTAGGCATCTCAGCCACAGGCTGTGGTGTTCGGATACCGGCCACAACATCTTCCCCCTGCGCGTTCACCAAGAACTCGCCGAAAAACTTGTTTTGTCCAGTGTTTGGATTCCGAGTGAAAGCCACCCCAGTACCTGAGTCGTCGCCCATGTTACCGTAGACCATCGACTGAACGTTGACAGCGGTACCTAGCAGTCCGCGAATATTCTCAATCTCTCGGTATCGCACGGCTCGCGATGTATTCCATGACCCGAAAACTGCTTCGATGGAAAGTTCCAACTGCCTGATTGGATCCTGAGGAAAATCTTCACCGGTGTGCTTCTTGTAAACGGCTTTGTAGGCTTCGCACAGCTCTTTCAAGCCCTCGGCTGGGACATCCGTATCTTCGGTGACCTTGTACTTCTTCTTGACTTTATCAAAACCATGCTCGAATACATGGTGATCCATTCCGACAACCACATCACCAAACATATTGATAAGCCGACGATAAGCATCGTAAGCAAATCTTTCATTGTTAGTGGCTTTCGCGAGTCCTTCGGTCGCTTGGTCATTCAAACCAAGATTCAAAATCGTGTTCATCATTCCCGGCATGGAAACTGCAGCACCGGAACGGACACTCACAAGAAGTGGGTTGGCATCATCGCCAAATTTTTTACCAAGCTCCCTCTCAAGGACACGGACAGCCTTATTCACTTGCCCCATTAGCTCTTCAGGCAGATTCTTACCCTCTTGGTAGTAGGCATCACACACTTCGGTGGTGATCGTAAATCCTGGAGGAACAGGTAGTCCAATGCTGGTCATTTCAGCCAGATTGACGCCCTTGCCGCCCAAGAGTGCCTTGCTTTTTCCCTTGCCTTCGGTCTTCGATTTGCCGAAGTAATAAACCATTTTCTTGGTTGCCATAACGTTATTTACTCTCTCGTTTACTTGATAGAGGCAGAATTGAATGGTTAACGATGTCTTGTTACACGCATTGTTGCGGAATTCTAATTCAAGCCGTGAACGAATTTGCATCGCTCTGGCTTGAGCTTGCTTGACCGCCTGGGACAATCTGAAACATGTTGCGACGAACACCACCTTGTACGCACATCCTGAGAAGCAGAACACACAACCTCAGCGGTGGTTGACCCAACAACATGATTCGATTCGAGCAATCTTAGAAACCAGGACGCGTTGATGGCCAAGTTTAGAAGTTGTCACTCCGAAGGTCTCACTACGTTGAATTAGCGGCAGTTTGACCAATCATCTGCAAGCGTCAAAAAGATTAGCCTAGAAAATTCAGGGAGGAATCTACGACCTTCCTGCGTTATCAAACCATGTCTTTTCGGGACAATTTATTTGCCCAGTCTCATATGGTCAATGAGGACGACCCAACCAGAGTCGGTTACCCACCCCTCGTCGCCCTTAAAATCGGCACGTTTATTAAAAACGGAAAAATCCCATCCAGCCATGCCTGGGCAATGGCACCATTTGAAATCGTTGACCGAATCCCGGAAAATCCCCCCTCACAGGCCCTTTAATTGCTTTCTGTTCATTAGAAAAAGCCACGCGACCGGCGTCGCGTGGCTTTTCATGAGTAAGTAGGGCTGACAGGAATCGAACCTGCACTCCCGAGGGAACTAGATCCTAAATCTAGCGCGTCTGCCAGTTCCGCCACAGCCCCTTACTAAAATCTGCATTCACCTGAAATTCAAATAGATCCTTCCATTAGATGCATGGTTCTTCTCAGAATCCACTCTCCTAGATGGCTCAAGTTCTCCCCTAGCCATCTCAGAAACAAACCTAAGAAGCATCTTCTTCAGCTGCAACAGTTGGCACAACCCAAACTTTAACGCTTGCGTCCACTTCACTGTGCAAGTGAATCTTCACGGTGTAGAGCCCTAGTTCCTTGAGTGGGCCGTCTAATCGGATTTGATCTTGTGCAAGTGCAAATCCTGCAGCTTTGAGACCATCGACGATTTCGTGTGGACCAACCGAACCATAGAGGTGACCTTCATCGTTCGCATTGGCTTCGATTGTGATCGATTGCTTTCCGAGTTCGTCTGCCAAGCTGCGGAATTCGCTCAACTTCGCCAATTCAATAGCTCGAAGTTTCTCGCGATGTTTCTCAACCATTCGCTTGTGATGATCCGTGGCGACCGTTGCCAAACCTTGTGGCAGAAGATAGTTCAAAGCATAACCACGTCGAACTTCGACGATTTCACCCTGCTTACCGAGGTGCTCCACATTGTGGATCAGCAAGAGTTGGATGCCGCCGTTTTCTCCCTGAGGCAGACGCTTGAACATGTGGGCCGACTTTCGTCGCTTTACTGGTGATGTCATCAGTTCACTCGAAAAATATGCAAAAAATATTGCGTGTCTAATTGTTTATGGATTCGTCAACTTAGATTGTGCTAAGGGAATCCCACTCTTAGTAAGGATTTAGACACCTCAGCCGCTAGTCTAATTTGTTTGTAGCCTCTGAACGCTCCCGAACTCGCTACTCTTCTCAAAACGGGATATCAGGATCGTCATATCCAGAACCCGTGCCTGTTGGCTGGGCATCCCCTCGCCCCGGCGTGGTATCCCCACCTTCTCGGTAGCCAGAAGAAATATCGTTTTCTGCCTGTCTTGGACGGCTTCCACCACCACCTGAGGCCCCACCAGCACACCCGAGCATCTGCCTTTTTTCGCAAAAGACTAGCAGCTTAGTTCGTTTCTGACCCTCGGT
>JAAXIK010000019.1 GCA_012270385.1 Rubripirellula sp.
ACTTGTTCCGCCGAGGAGACCAGTGGCTACATGACACATGTGGTGCAGAGGGGAAACCTGAGTGTAACGGTCACAGAGAATGGGATGCTGGAGAGCTCAAATAACGAAGAGATCAAGTGCATGGTCAAAGGCGGTAGCACCGTTTTGTGGGTGATCGAAACAGGAACGTTTGTAAAATCAGGTGATGAACTGGTGCGACTTGACACCTCTTTGATTGAAGCCAATATCACTCAACAGAAGATCTCATACGAGAGAGCCGTTGCCAACCAAATCATCGCCCAGAGTGAAGTGGATGTTGCCAAGACCAACATTGATGAATATCTCAACGGCACGTATATCGAAGAACGCAATACACTCGAAAAGCAAATCTTCGACGCGGAAGAGCAGGTCCGCAAAACACAACTTGCATTTGAATCGACTGAGCGAATGGCATCGAAGGGGATGCTTCGGACACTTCAACTACAGGGACAGAAATTTGCAGTCGAATCGGCGCTCAAAGATCTTGATCTGAAACGTACACAACTCGACACCCTCGACCAATACAAGCGTACAAAAAAGCTTCAAGAACTAGAAAGTGCTCTGGCAGCGGCGAAGGCGAGATTAGCTGCAGAAGATGCCTCCCTGAAACTCGAAAAGGATCGGCTGGATCGCGATGAACAGCAATTGGAAAACTGTATCATTCGTGCGAAGAGCGAGGGAATGGTGATTTTCCCCTCAGCAGCGGAGTGGAAGGAGACTCCCGATATCGAAGAGGGTGCAGGGGTTCGAGAGCAACAGACTCTCTTGATGATTCCTGACCTAGGCAAAATGCAGGTGAAGGTCGGTGTTCACGAATCCAAGGTAAGCCAATTACGTCAGGGAATGCGAGCTGAGGTACAACTTCAAGATAGTGATCTTGTTGGCCAAGTCTCCGACATTGCAGAGGTCACAAGGCCTGCGGGTTGGTGGACTGGCAATATGGTGAAATACGACACGGTGATCGAGCTACCCAACGAGGAAGGTCTGAAACCTGGAATGAGCGCCGTGGTGGACATCGTTCTCTCGGATCACAAAAATGTTCTCAAAGTACCTGTCGCCGCTATCGTGGAAACTGAAAGTGGTTTCGTATGCTGGGTTAAATCAGCGGGCGAAGTGAAAAAACGTGCCATTCAACTCGACGATACCAACGACGAGTACACGCTCGTTACCGACGGTCTATCGGAGGGCGAGGAAGTCATTCTCGATCCAACTTCTTTTATCGAAGCAGCACGCGAGGAAGCAAGGAAAGCTAAATCTGAATCTGAAGCAGAGGCTGCCATGGACTCAACGTCGGCGTTGGTGACTGAAGCGACAGAGCAATCGGAAGTTGCCGAACCCAAAAAGGATGCTAGTCCATGAGTCCGACATGGATCCAATCTCTTCGGCTTGGTGTGAAGAGCCTGATGCTGCAAAAGATGCGCTCGGCTCTGGCAGCAACAGGCAGCTTCATTGGCACGACAACAGTGATCTGGTTGGTAGCCATCGGTGAAGGTGTAAGCTACAAAGCTCAGCAACAAATCATGGAACTGGGTGCAACCAACATCATCATTCGGAGTGTTGAACCTCAATCTGCCGAGAATCAAAATGAACGGGTGAAGAGCTACGGGCTGACACGAGCCGACTACAAAAGAATCCTCTCCAATGTCCCGGCAATCACGCAAGCTGTCCCGATTCGCGAGGTATCCCGCAACTTCCTTGTCGCCGGGAGAACGGCCAAGGTGAATCTCGTAGGTAGCTCCATTGGCTACAAAGGTCTCAACCGCTTGGAGATAGCGCGAGGACGATGGATCTCAGACCAGGATGGCCGGGACAACGTGATCGTTTTGGCTGACCAAACCGCCAAGAGACTCTTTCCTTTTGAGAATCCGGTTGGGAAAAAAGTGGGTGTGGATAGTGATGTCTACACCGTGATCGGTCAAACCAAAGCGAGAGCCGCCTCAGCAGCAATCGGTGGAAGCCTGGCAGCACGAGACTACGCATTTGATGCCTATATCCCAATCGAGACCTTCAGGCATCGTGTTGGGGATCAAATCATGACCCGAGTGGGTGAGGGCCGAGGGTTTGACTTTGTGGGTGAGATCATTGAACTCAGTCAAATCACCTTAACCGTGTCCAACATGAATGAAGTGGATGAAACGGCATCGATTGTTGAGCGTCTTCTGAGGCGTTATCACACAGAAGAAGATTACGCCGTCATCGTGCCCAAGGAATTATTGCGACAGGCGGAGAGAACCCGTGCCATGTTCAATATGTTGCTAGTGGTGATTGCTGGAATCTCTTTGCTGGGGGGGGGAATTGGCATCATGAACATCATGCTCGCCACCGTCACCGAGCGCACTCGTGAAATTGGAATCCGGAGAGCCTTGGGAGCGAAACGAGATGACATCATTCAGCAGTTTATTACCGAGACGCTTGTTCTGACCGGGGGCGGCGGGCTACTTGGGGTCATTTTCGGACTCCTCTGCGGACCCATTTTCCGAGGTACCCGATCGGTGCTCGACCTTATTAAACCGGATCTTCTCCCCCCCATCGCTTACACGATTGAGCCAAGAATCGCATTATGGTCTGTGATACTCTCCGTGCTAATTTCACTCATCGTCGGGCTTCTTTTTGGTGTCTATCCGGCAAGGAGAGCTGCGATGATGAACCCAATCGAAGCACTAAGACATGAATAATCTGTAGCAGCTCTAGCTTGCAGTAAGAACAGACGGTGACACGAAGAATCTGGCGCAAGCCACGGCAATGACAGGGAGAGTATCCGCACACTTCCTTCCAAATCAGACGCATCCAACTCTCAAGCGATCAATTCA
>JAAXIK010000102.1 GCA_012270385.1 Rubripirellula sp.
AACTTGGAGGCTCTGCTGACCACTCGTTTCTTTCGCTTGGCCATTAGTTACTGCTCCCCTAGAATATGCTGCTATTCAGGAAGTCACTCATGCTCACGTTCTCCTCACCTTCTACCTCAACCCGTTCAGGTCGGGTGGCCGGAGTGATTTCAAGATCTCGGAGATACTTGTGAGGGCTGGCAGTTAATTTCTCGAAATTTGTACTCAAGGCTGATCTGCGGCTCGTGCATTGTTGATGTCAACTAGGCCGTGGGTGGGAGATTCTGAAAGGAGCACATTTGGCATCAGTTCATGTTATATTATTCTCATGCTTCGTTATCTTTTTTGCATCCTATGGCTCTCCGCAGCCAGTGTCTTCGGCAACGAACCGATCCTGATTGCTCATCGGGGTTTATTGCAACATGCGCCGGAGAACACGTTGCCGGCATTCGCTTCTTGTCTAGAACTTGGTATTGGCATTGAGCTTGATATTCGAACAACCCAAGATGGGGTATTGGTTGTCATTCATGACGATGATGTAAAGCGGACTACCGATGGGCCGGCACGCTTAATTCGTGAAATGACAATGAATGAAGTGCGGGAGCTTGATGCAGGCAGTTGGTTCGGTGAGGCCTTTTCTGGAGTGCGGGTGCCCACGTTAAAAGAGACGCTGGAACTCGTCAGTCAGCGCAAACGCGACTCGACCATTATCGCACTCAACGTTAAGGATTTGACATTTGAAGGTGAGTCGAAGTTAGTTGCTCTTGTTGAAAAATATGACTTATTAGATCAGGCTTTTGCGTTTGATCAGAGTAATGAAGTGAGCAGGCGTTTAAAAGAAATCAATCCCGCATTTCGAATCGGTCAAAACGTTAACCGCGCTGATATCGGGGCGCGCCTTAGTGAGGGAATCCTGGATTGTTTCCTTCTCACGTCTGTTCCGGAAGCAAACGAAGTCGATCACTTGCACTCGCATAAAAAGCAGGTGTTATTCAATTATGCGGGCGTTGGTAAATCACGACGTGACCCTGATGTGTGGCACCGTGCAGCATTGGCAGGTGTTGATGGTATGTTGACAGATTATCCATTGGAGTGTCGGTCGGTTTGGCGTGTTGCCCGCAGGTCTGGCAGTGACAGTCCTCTGATCGATCCCCGCGGAGTATGGGTAGAGACTCCCTGGGGGCGACCTGTCATTGATCGTGGCGCGGGGGGAACCTGGGATCATATGGCGGTAGACAACCCTTATGTTTACTCGCAGTCCGGCAAACTTTATTGCTTTTACGAGGCACAAGACCGTCCATTTGCCGATGGTGGGCGTGAAGCATTTGGAATCGCTACTTCCAGAGATGGAATCACGTGGGAAAAATTGACTGACAACCCAATTCTTTCCACTGGAGGTGAGGGCGCATGGGACGAAGTTGTCGCAAAGCTTCCCGCCGGTGTCATAAAGTATCGATCTCGCTATCACCTCCTCTACTCGGGACGTAACAGTCAAACCAAGCAGATTGGCCTTGCGACTGCTGAAGCGATTACCGGCCCGTGGATCAAGAGTGACCATAACCCAGTCCTAACGGGGCGCGAGGGTGAATGGGATAACGTGTTGTCCACACACCCATCACCTTTATTTGAAATCCAAGGTCGCTATCACCTGTTATTTCGAGGGATGGAGAGGCGTTATTTTCGTCAGGGACTCGGGGTTGCTGTTAGCAAGGATCTTGTTCACTGGGAACGATTGAGTCCTCATCCGGTGATTCCTGTGGAAGAAGAGATCGCCTCCCTGGCTCTCGCCCGAGATGAAAAGGGTTTTGTTGCGATTTCTCAGCCAATGGATCTTGAGAAGCGTGCTTACTGGATGTCGGATGATTTGCAGAGTTGGACGAAGGGACCACCTGTGAGATTTAAAGCCTCGATCGCTGCGGAGACTCTCTCAAATCCATTCTTATGTGGAGGTCGCTGGACCGTTCTTTATGAGCAGCAAGACCGAATCTACAGAGCTGTTCTGCAAACACCCGATCTTTAGGAGAATCGATGGTTTATTTGCGATCCCATGACCGGCAACTGAAGATTTGCACCATGTTAGCCACATCAAATTGCTGAATGACGGATCAATTTCTATTGAGAGGGAAAAGCCAGGGAATCATGCTGATGAATTAGGGAAAGAAAACCAAGAACTGGCACTACTACTCAACGCGACGGAGAAACTACAAGTATTGGCGAAAGTCCGGCAGGGGCTCGGCCCACGCTTATTTTGCCGCAGAATCGCCCATAACTTACGAGAGCCACGCTCTGATCGGAACAAACCAGAACGCGGTCGTTTTGCAGAACCTTCTTCGGTAAAGGGCTACTGGCAAACCCATCTACTTCCACCAGTCCGCTGCATCGCTGAGGAGTGAATCAACTGCCTCTGTGCTTTCGTGACGGCCTAACAGGAGCGATTCTAAGCTCCTCTTTGATCAGCTTAGCACTCTATTCATCTTTCTCATTTGCCTGCGTCTATGGAGCCTGTCGGGCAGCGCCGTGGAGAGTGAAACAGCTTCCTTCGGGGAAGTGTAAATAGCTCGACTACACACGTAGACGCCGACGTGGATGCATCGCGGGACTCACCTTTTGGCACCCAATCAAATATGTTTGCTTTGAGGTTTGAATTGGTTGTTCGCCCTATTTCGACTCTTGTTTGACCGGCAGCAGTTGCAGAGCATCCAGGATCACGAATCCGACCGTGTTGGAGTTGGTGATATGAATGATAGTCTCTGTGTCAACAACCATATCCACCGTACCGATCGGGCGAAAGTGTTTGCGTTGGTGAATGGAAAGGGTTTGGTCGCCG
>JAAXIK010000455.1 GCA_012270385.1 Rubripirellula sp.
GGCAGTTCACTGTGCTCTGGGATCCGAGGGTGGGATTGCAATCTTGGACGGTGACCAGGTTAATGAATTACCCCGCTAGGTAAACCATGTCCTGCGAGGGGAGCATGCAGTCCTGACTTTCGTAGTGAGTTATCTCACAATGGTCTTGCGGCAGGGGATCTTCATTCTAGAATCGTTCTGTATCAAGAGGATGCTGGTTTGGATCTGACCTTCTGGTACAGATGCCCGATGCAGCGAGTCCTAGTCCGTTGATGTCACAAGCAAGGAGAATCGAAGTTGCTTACTGAGTCCACTGTCGAGACCATGTTCCGCCGCCTGATGAGTGATCCCAATCGTAATGAAGAAACCTTTGATAAAGCAGAAGAGCTTATCGAAGAGGAATTGCGTCCCGAAAGTCCACTGCGTCACCGCCTATCTGTCGAGCTTGAGGAATTGAGATCGCTCGCTACGAAAGACTAAGGCTTGATGATGCGTGACCAAGCATCGCTGGCTTAGAGTATTGGTATTGAGCATCCCTCTCGCTCATCATTTACTCAAATAAAAAACCTCCTTCGGTACTCTTCCGAAGGAGGTTTTTTGTTATTTACCCGACTATCTTTGGCGAACGGACTTCGTTTAGTGGTTCACGCTAATCCCTGCGGTCAGGCCCACCATGAGAAGGTTCTGGTCGTCATCACCAGCATCGACCATCGAACCGTCTCCACCTCGCCAAACACCTTGCGCAACGTCGATCAGCTGGAATCCGCCACGAACCTGGACCATGCGGGTGAGTTGGTAACCCAGCTCTGCACGGACATCGAAGCCGATATAGAACTCTTCGTTGGTGCTGTAGACCGGTTCGGTCGAGCTACGAATGATTCGTTCGACTGCGGATCCTTGACCGGCTCCGTCGTAGATGGTTAATTCTTCTGCTTTCTGGGAGAAAGTCTGTTGGAAGTTTGCTCCGCAGAAAACTCGGAAGTCAGTTGAGAAAACGTATCGCTCTCGAGCACGGAAGATTCGAAAGCCCAACTGTGGACCGATACATTCGTTTTCAGTGTAGGCACCTGTGACGGTGAGAAGCTCAGCGTCCTCGAAGTTTGGACCGGTCAGAGGCAATGCTTCGTCAGTGCTCTGATAATCCATGAAGGAGTTCACGTCGGAGATCCTCATCCATCGAAGACCAACAAATGGCTCGATGATACCGCCGTAGTGGAGAGGATCCATTCTCCAGGTTTTGTTCAGCTCATAGCTGTCAAATTCGAGATGATTCTGAGTGTCAACAATATCGTAGAACCGATAGTTGTAACCGTAGTTGTTCCCTTCTTCTGGTAACAGAGCGTCACCAAATGGAGGTTGTGTGTTTTCCGGACCGTCTTCAGGGTCAATGAATCGATTAAGGCGTTCTTGGCGGAAAATATGGTATGCACCCACTTGAGTGCTGGTCCAATTGAAGAGCCAGCCGTGGTCGTCACCGGGTAGCATGTAGCCGAGTTCGTAGCGATGCCCCCAACCGCTGTCGATGCGATTTTCGTCGATCCCTGGCTCGCTTGTCTCAGGTCCAGTGCCATAGAGATGCAAGCGGTCATAGGTTGCGAACCATCCCGAAGATGCTCGCTTCTTAGCGGTTACATCTTGGAGGTCTGCATCGTAAACCGGCTCGAACCAATGAAAATCCGGATCGAATTCAAAAGGGTCTGCTAGTTTGCTATCCTGAGCTTTCGCTAGGTTGGCCGCGCCAGCCACGGCGAGGGCCGTAAGTAGGCTTGCAGTCAGCTTCCGTACCGACATCGCTTAATCCACCGTCTTGCAGTAAGTAATTAATGGGCGACTTTGCTTGTCTTGCCCTTGCTTCTCATTCTCAGAAAACGGTCCATCCAATGGTGTCGTTTTCGCAACCCTTATCTTGCCGCTTAACCTCCGGGATTACCCGTCAAATGACTCGATATTTCAGGTCGTGCGGTTAGTATCGGTCGATTGACCCACAAAGGCTTAGCTCGAATACAAACAGATTCAGCAAAAGTCGGAGAATCCGCGGAATCGATACAAATTCACAGGGTAAACGGGTCGGGATGGAGATGGGAAAGATCTATTTCTTACCCAAAGCACGCTTGGATGCGAAAAATTCAGTGAGAATTTTACCGCAGGGCTCTGCAAGAACACCACTTGTGATGGAGGTTTGGTGATTCAATCTTGGGTCAGAAAGTACTTGGTAGAGCGAAGTCACCGCTCCACCTTTAGGATCCATTGCTCCGAATACCAAGCGTGGGATACGGGATTGAAGTATAGCTCCGGCGCACATCACACAGGGCTCCAGCGTGACATAGAGGGTAGTCTCCTCTAATCTCCAATCATTGATTGCTGAGGCGGCCTGAGTAATAGCTATCATTTCAGCGTGGGCGGTTGGATCCTTGAGCATCTCGCGTTGATTATTCGCGGCTGCAATGATGGATCCTTCTCGGACGATGAGAGCACCGACGGGTACTTCATCGGCTGTAGCCGCCTCGAATGCCATTTCCAGCGCACGTCCCATCCAATAGACATCTGCATCAAAATCAGAAAGGGGTCCGTTACTGGAGTTGGATTCCATTTCAGGTAAGGCTCTATCTCGTTAAGGACTACTTACTGGACTCAGCTAACAGCGCTTGAGCTGCCGTGACTTCCGCAGCATTGAGGGTTCGGTAGCGAAGATTTCGGAGTTCCGATTTGCATTGAAAGTTGGCGACTCCCAATGGAACGCACTGATCCATTTCGTAGCGAATATCAAACTCCTTCTCCTCACGTGGGACATCGCAAGCAAGTTTGTCATCAATCCAGCATTGGATC
>JAAXIK010000451.1 GCA_012270385.1 Rubripirellula sp.
GTGGTGCTTCGTTCGGGAATGAAACGGGTGATCGATGGAATCTCGAGGCTCGTTAGGTCCACCTGGAGTTCTGGATATTCAGATACCGTCTGCCAGGGCGTATCTTTACTTAATCTTGAAACGATCTCCTTTCGAACTTCCTCAGCAGGTACTGAGTCATCCTCAGGCAGTTGCATTGCGATCGCGGTCCATGCTTCCGCCTCCCAGAGTCGACCGAGTTTGATGAGAGTCTCTGCCATTTGAATGGCGGTTTCACGAGATACACCGCCGGTTCTTTCAAATTTTTGCTTTTCCTGATTGAACTGACTCAATAGTGATGCACGTTTGTCAATTTCATCAAGGAGCTCCTTAGAGATCAGTGACGAGTCGATCGAGCTTGGTCCATTCGATTGTACATCGCTAGGAGTTGAACTTTGTAACTGCCTGAGTGTGAGACTCAGTTTTGTCCATGCTTCAAGTAGGTCGGCATCCACTTGCGTTGCTTCCCAGTAGCACCGTGCCGCTTGCGTATACTGCTGCTTGAACCTTGCCCAATCTCCGAGCGCGAGCCAGTAATAGGGGTATTCGTTAATCGAATTAGGGACTTTACTTGCCCATGATTCGAATTCCTGCCACTGACCATTACTGGATAAGGCTCTTCCTAAGAGGCTCTGCGCGGGGGCAAACTCTGGGAAAGACTGCACAATCGAGTTAAGGATCCCAATCGCACCGGCATAATCCCGCTCATCAAATTTCTGCCTCGCATCACCCAATAAAGGTCGCTTGTCATCCGGGTTTCGCTCCGTCATCTGAAGAAGCGGCTGCGCATCCATCGTTCTGTATTCTGTGTTACTTAAAGCTTTAAGTAATTCGACATCAAACTGTCTTGCGCGGATCAGTTGGCGACCATGAGTTAGACCCGCTTGTCGATCTTCACTACCCATCAAGAGATCAAAAAGCCAGCGACGTGATTCATGTTGTTCGGGATGCTTGGCGACGGCACTCTGAAGTAAATCTAACCCGTCGTACAGTCTTCCAATCCCGACCAGGCCGATCATTGCCTGTTGTACACGCTTCGGGTTTGAGAATTCCTCCACGCGACATGCTTGGAGTAAATATTCTGCAGCTTCCTTCGGCCTTTGAGTGTCATGGGCAAGTCTTGCTATTTTTGTGAGGACTTCGGGTTTGTCTCCGTGCATCGCTGCAACAGCGCTGCTGTAGTCCCACGCTTCTTCAAGTTGTCCCCGACGTAATGCTGAGTCCATCAGTCGCAGCGGTCGAGCTGGGGGTGGTTGAACGACGTTGGAATTCTCTGATGAATCGCACCCGCAAACACAGGTCACTAAAGCCATGGCAAGCAAAGCTAGAACTGTTCTGCGAGGGGATGGATACCGCTGACTAGAAATTGAATTAGCGGAGGGAGTCTTCTTGCAGGGTGAAATTGAATTTGCTGAGATCAAGATCAATGATTCAGTGGGAAGCATAGCCGGTATATCGACTTTCCAAACACTGCGGATGGGGCGAGTACGAGCAAGCAATCTGTCTCTCTGCCGATAGTGTAAAAGCTGACGTGATCCATCTTTCCGTTATAAGAACTCCCTGTATTGTTCTGATATTTGCTTCGTTCGCAATGCTTTTCCCGGATTCGACTTCCTTGAATGATGAGAAGAGAACCCAAATCCCTGCACATTAGTAACCAGCCGGTTTCTCAGTAGCGGTAGGAATGGTGGAGACTTCTTGCTCGCTAATTTCGTTACGCAGAACCATGATTTCCGGTCTCTTTGCCAGATGTATTGCATTGGAGTGAGGTCTCAAAACACCGTTTATTAGGCCCTGTCGAACAGAACTTGGCTCGACCTGTCCCCTCAGCGTGTTCAAAACGGTTTGCCCGATGACCATTTTTCTCCCTGTAAATTTTGCAGCGGCAAATTGTGCAGCTGCTCGCGACGCGTCAGAATGGGATCGAACAGTCCCGTCAATCAAATAACGTCCTTTCCTGAGAATCGCTCATCCATGGAAATCTTGAAGTCGTCCTTCTCAAGCTCGATCGTTGGCCGCGTGGTTCACATTCGCACTTCATTGATTCGATCGTTGATGGTTATCTTCTGCGCAAGTGTTCTTCTCCATGTTGCAGGCTGTGGTCCCGGTGGAAAAGACGACTCACCCAGCGTAGAGGCGATTGAGGAGTCCGTTGATGGTGATGAGAAGCTTGTTAATGATTCCCTTGGCAACACAGAAAGAGTCGCTTTCCTTGACCGAGTTCGACCCTCAGTGGAGAGGTTCTGCGGGGATTGCCACGCGATGCCCCGGCCCAGTAGTTCGACAAAAGAGATGTGGGTGGAGGAGGTCAATCAGGGGTTTGCGCTGTACGGTGAATCCGGTCGAACTGATCTGGAAGTTCCCCCCTATGATGACGTTTTGAAATACTTTCAGTTTCAAGCGCCCATGAGTCTGAAGCTTCCCAAGACAATTGATAATTATCCTAAATGTGCGGTTGACCTTCAATTGAGTCGTGTTCGTCTCGCTGGAGCAAGACCACCCGGTATCACTAATGTTCGTTGGATTGATCTTGGGATCGGTAATTCACCGACGATTGTTTACTGCGATATTGGAACTGGGATGGTCAACGGTTATTGGCCAAATGATTCGGACCGCGGGACGAAGCGTCTTGCTACTCTACTTCAGCCCGTCCATGTTGAACCTTGTGACTTAGACGACAACGGTCTGGTGGACCTCGTCGGGGCAGACATCGGTGAGTGCAATGCAGAGGATAGTCAGTTGGGCCGAATTGTCTGGCTGAAGCGTCGGGAGGA
>JAAXIK010000496.1 GCA_012270385.1 Rubripirellula sp.
CTCTGCTCGACCCCTCCGCCGTCTTGGTCGCGGGAACCTCCATCAGCGGCTGAGCAACCAGTTTTGCGGGTTCCGCGAGCTTGCTACTACCCAATGCAGCCGCAAGACGAATCAATTGCCCCTTACTGCTGGCATCCAGTTTCTCAAACACGACCAACAGATTTGCATCGGCGGCATCCGGGAGTCTCGCCGTGCTCTCCTGAGGCCAGCCTTCCGTCCAACCGGAGATGATTGCTGATCTTATTCCCGCCGATGCATTAGCGAGCACGGACAGTACCTGAGCGATGGCTTCAATATCCTCGGAACGTGCCATATGCTCAGCTACCACGGCAATCGCTGAAAGGAGCTGCTCATTGGATTCTCTGGGTACACAAGCGAGTTCTAAAAAGTCCGCGCTACTCGCTGCTGCAGCGGCGATGGAGGCATCCAAGATCCAACGATCTGAACGATCCCTGGTCGTTGTCAGACTCGTCAAAGCCACTGACGCTCCCTTGGATGAAGTCGGCATCTCTGCGAGTGCGAGCAAAGTCGACAATCGAACTTGTGCGTCTTTGGATGAGATCGTGTTGGCAGCAAGCAACAACCCAAGACCCTGTTGATCTCTCGGTAATATTTCAATCGCTGTTCGGACGACGCTGGAGGAAGGATGTTTTAATGAGGCAGCCAGCAATCGTTGACCTCGGCTATGATTGCTACCCAACTGGCCGAGAGCATCTAACGTCCGCAATGCATGAATTGCTCCCACATTCAATCCAACTTCGTCAACACTTTGCTCGAGAGCAAGTTTGGCAAGCGAATTGGTGACTCGCAAATCTTTGCGTTCAATCAAAAGACGTTGTGCATGACGACGCCATAGCATGTTCGGATGAGCCAAGGCTGCCACCAGCTCTTCAGAATCTGCTTGATAAAGTGAAAACGGCTTGCTGTCTTCACCGTAGACCAATCGGTAAACACGCCCGAATTTTTTATCTCGCAAATCAGTCATGTAAGCGTTCCCAGGCCCGGTCTTGAATCCGACCGGCGTTGGATTGTGCTGCACGATGTAGTTGTACCAATCCAGCACCCATACATTCCCATCCGGTCCGACCTCTGCCATGATCGGAGCGGCCCATTCGTCATCGCTTGCAACCAGATTTGCTGGGCTAGTTGAACGATATCCCGCACCATCTCGAGCCAAAGTAAATGTTCCAACGAGATGGCCTGTTGGACCTGCGACAAAAGCCGTGCGATTCCAGTAGGCTTCAGGGTATCTTCGCGCGGTATAGAGAGCGTGTCCGGCAGCAGCAGTGTAACCGCCATGGTGGTCGACCTGACGCACCTTATCTGTGATCGTCTTGAACAGATGCGTGTCAGCAATGCCCTGCAAGGCCGAGGATGTCCAGCCCCGAACCTGCTCATAATAACGATTAGGAATCGGCATGAAATCACAGGGGTTACGATTGGCGGTTGACCCAAACAACAACCCCTCCTCACTCAAACCTACTCCCCAAGAATTATTGTTTGTGTTCCTTAGAAACTCGAAGTCCGTTACCGAAACCTCTCCATTCACTTCTTCTACTAGAAAACGATAGAAACCCGTGCGAAAAGCTCGACGTTGCCCAGCAATCACACCATCGAATCCTGCATAGCCCACAATCCCGTAGAACCAATTGTCGTGCCCGTAGTTGAGATTACTCGGACCGGCGTGGGTGTCTCCAGTACTCCAACCCGTGAACAGTATCTTTTTCACATCGGCGACATCATCTCCATCGAGATCCTTGAAGAACAGAGTGTGCGGAGCTTGGTGAATAATCAAACCACCATGGGAAAATGCAAAACTGGTTGGAATACTGAGTTGCTCGGCAAAAACCGTAAACTTATCAGCTTTACCGTCACCGTCAGTGTCTTCGCAGATACGAATTCGATCCCTTCCTTCACCCTCCGCCTGCATCTCGTTGGGGTAGTCATAGGTCTCAGCTATCCATAATCGCCCACGTTCATCCCAAGCCATACAAATCGGCTTCCCGCCAAGGTTAGGCTCGGAAACAAATAGGTCTAGTCGAAAACCCTCCGGCACGGAGTAATGCTTGATCGACTCCTCAGCGGATAATGGTTTTTGCATTAAGTTCCGCGGCTTTTCCTGCTTACCCCATTGCGCACTGTCAACGTAATTTGGAATCTTGGGCCCTACATCAACGTAATCGAACGGTTCCACGTCCTGGGACAGTCTCGTCATCGCAAGATTGGCCAATGGCTCGGGCTTGACACCCTCAAATTCGGGTACGACGGATGGATCATCTGAACAGGCCCAACGAATACCTCTTTCAACAAGATTATGAAAACCTTCGTTTCCAAACGTTCTGCCGTCATGCCCCCAGGCGGTATAAAAAACACGCCCTTCACCATGAGTGCGAATCCAAGTCCATGGCTCAAGTTCTTCCCTCTCCCTGCGATACTCAAGGACCGTTCGGTTCTCTTCATTGTGAAGGGTATGAACGTAAGTCTCGTCCCAACTTTCAAAACTACTGTATCCCTGCATCAGAGGGTGGTTTGATGCCGCCTCACTAGCCTCCACGGAGAAGACTCCTGCGCCATGTCGCTGGAACTGTGCTCCCATGAGAGCCACGACTTCAGGTTGATTCCGAAAGCAGAAGGAAGCACAGTGCAACGGAATAAATCCACCACCGCGTGAGACGAAACGCAGAAGCGCTTCCGCTTGCTGGTCGCCAAGGTTATCAATGTTGGCGTAGAGGATCACTCCATCCAACCCTTCCAAGCCTTTATCCGATAGCACAGCCTCTATGTC
>JAAXIK010000087.1 GCA_012270385.1 Rubripirellula sp.
CTTGGTGACCAATATTGTGCCTGATGGGCTCTGATGAAATGGAGTTGTGCTCGGGGATCCCATCTGTCCGATCAAAAGAGGGATTTCCTTTCGTCTGATGATTGGATCGCTGTGGGGTTGTGTAGCTTGGCTGAGAGGGAATCCTTGCTCTCCCTAGTAATGACTTTTGATCAGCGGACTCATCTGATGGAGGCTCAGAGGCCATTGAAGTACTTGTGGGAACATTTGACGAGCGCTGGTAAGGATCTAGAAATCCAGACTCGCGAGAACGATCTTCATAAGGTCTGGTTGGTGTGGGTTGAAATTTTGTATTGTCAACATAGTCGTCGCGCAACTGTTTATAGCCTTGTGCACGGCTGGATCTTGACATCGCTGCTGCGGAGAGAGTGGGTAGGTTGTCTCTTTGTACGCCACGCTTAGCCATCCGATTGTTGGCTAGAGTTCTACCTGTGGTTGCAGAATATATTCTTCTCTGCCGGCTGATCGCTTCCGCAATTGCCACTTCTACCCGTTCAAGCAGTTGTGGATCTTTGGTGGGAAATGCGATTTCTTTCTCGCTCTCGATCAGTTCATAGCCAAACTGATCATCCCAAGTTTGCATTGCCTTGCGAGCTGCCGCGTACGTTTCGATTCCGTCGGGTCGAACCACTAGTAATGGATAGGGAGCTATCTCGTCTCCGTAGACCTGCAACGCGTGAATGCGTATCGTTCGCAGAGCGGCATCGAGTGGGTTCGCAGATTCTGCTGAGTCTCGGAGTTGATCGAGCGTAATCTTGGAACCCTCTGGCCAAATGACCAACCCATCACTTGTGCATTCCAAATAAATGGCTCGGCGATTTGTCCCGTTGGGGCCCTCGTGAGGAATAATCACTACCTTAGGGTCAGTGTCAAGAACTTCTTCTTCCAATTTCTTTTTTAGAATTGTCAGTTCTTTCGTTCTTGACTTCAGATCGTCAAGCTCCTCTTGACTGACCAAGATGTTTTGAGATTCCGTCGTTGCAATTTCGACTTCTTTACGAAGCTGTTCGATTTTTTCTCGGAGCCGGCGAATATGGTTTTCGAGATGGGTTTGTTGCTCGCGCTGTTTTTCGAGATCGAGTGTTTGTGCTTCTCTGATCTTAATTAAGGCATCGAGCTTGAATGTTTCCTCTCTATGCAGCTGTTCAACCTGCTTCGAACTTAGTTCTGGAGCGTGATTTGGCTCATTGGCAGCGGATGTCTTAGCCGAGGCGTTTGCGGTAGCGTTTTGGGCCACCAATGCTAGTAGCAAGATTAAGGTCCCTAGTGTGCACACCAAGACCGCAAGGAAGGGAAATAGAGTCGGTGATAATCCACGATTCCGCCTGCTCATGCTGCCGGTCTCTTCACTTGCCGTCGCTTCGTGTCCTCACCTAATTTGCCCGACAAATGGTCAACAGTTCTTGCGAGATAACGCATGGCATCCGTTAGATTTCCGGTGAGTTCACCTGATATCTGTTCTTGGACTTGTTTATTGGTCGAGTGTATTTGACGAAGATTGGCGTCCAGTGACTTTTGGAGTGTAAGCAGTGAATGGGTTTGCTCTTGCACCATCCGTATTCTCTTTGCCTGAGAAACTCCATTCACATCCATGTGATCCGGTTCTGAGGATTTCGATGCAGAAATCCAAGCTGCTTGTAAATCCTGTAGCTTCTTGAGTGTTGTTTCGACAGCTTGATGATTTTGAGCAGATATATGATCCAGTGTTTTCCCAACGTGTTCTGCGTACTTTTGATTTGAATGATCAAAAGATCTTTGGGTGTCTTCATTAAGTTTGGTCAGATTCTGGTTTAATAGATCAGCATGCTGTTGAAGCCCTTCATTGAAAAGCAGAATGGCGGAAGCTGATCGTTCCGAGTGCTTATTGATCGCGGGAGAAAGTACTTCGTCTATGGCTGTGCTAATTTGCTCAGCGTGGGTTTCTTGTGATTGACGCCAATGGATAGGGGCCTCAGAAATGGTTTGACGCCAAAGATTTGCTTGCTGACTCATGGATTCGGCTATCGCCGTTTGAATACCACTTAATAGCGGAGCTATAAGGTGCGTCGGATCATCCCCGTCTCGGTCCGCAGGCAAGTTGGAAGAAACAAGATTGCTAACTCGGAAATCAATCGTTGCAAGGAAACGCTGTTCACTACGCTCAATCGGGAATTGGAGAAAGATTGCAAGTACGGACAACACGAGGCCAACAGCGGTGGTGTCGAATGCTACATAAAGCCCACTTTTTAGATTCTCCACTGCCGCGTTTCCGTTTGAGAAATCCAAGCCGCCCAATGTTTGTGTGATTCCGATTACGGTTCCTAAGAAACCCAGCATGGGAATGGCCCAACTGATGATTCTCACTAGACCATAGGAATCGTGAGCAGCATCTGCGTCTCGATTGGATATCTCCCTCAAGTCATCCGCGAGAAGTTTCGAAGAACCGCGTTGTGATTGTCGGTGAACAATTTCCTTGAGCCGTTTGACAAGATGATTTCCATCCAAAGATCGAGGTAGCTGCTCCAGCGAGCTCGTCCAATGAGATGCAACCTGTTGAAGATTGTTCTCTGCATGCCAGATCTCAGCAGGAGTAGATCCTGAATGATTGGGTGCTAAGTCCTCATCACGCAGAGTTTCGCATTGTCTCTTCTGACCGGATAACCAAAGCCATTTTGATGTGAGGATCGCGAAAGCAAACCAGAAGAGAATGGTGGCTGTCATCGCGATGGGGTGTCCCAAGAAATAGCGATTCAGCACGGAGTTTTCTGGTGAACGGCTTGCAAGAATCAGGAAGCAACTCGAAAGGATCGTTCCCAAGACCGCAGATTGAAGAAAAGACGTTGCTTCGTACGAGTTGTCGCCAGGCATTGGTCGTGGCCCGTTTGGTCCGTCGTGATGGTCTCTTGGGTCGGTCTTGATACTTTTCCCTTTTTCGACGGAGTTAGACACGTTGAAGCCCTTTAAGGTTCATTGAGCAGAAGCAGCATGCTTTAGTATCGCTGTAGGATGCACAAAACCACTCTCAGTAGGTTTTTCGCATAGCCGTACTTTGTCCCTATCGGTCCCTCAGCCTGAATAATCCATCCAATCGTCATCTTTTGCCATAGTTCTGTCCCACACGTGGGCTGTCTCGGAGAAATGTCGCCAAAATGACTACACATTATCGAGGGTGATTACTGCAAGCAGTTCTTCTCTTGCGACGAAGGCTTCTGGAGCCGTAGTATCCGAGGTGCATCGTTGTTGGAGAGTCCTAATTATCCGACGAGCTGCGGGTTGAGTATTCCGAGATTATTCCCCTTATCTACGGTCCAACGTAATGGTTTGTAATTCGAAATGCAGATCGATCTTGATGAGATTTATGGCATTTCAGTCCTTTTTAGCGTCACCAAGGGTGGTGAGACTGTCCATTGCAATTCTTGTGATAGGTGCATTGGTGACTTCCGGGGAGGGCCAGCAATCCTTGCCCTATGGAGGGGTTCCGTCAGAGGGGCAGGTTGATGAACAGCCGTCAAGTGAACCCAGCGAAGCTCGCGTCGGAGCTGCTGGGGCGGTAATTGGCTTCTCGGGTTCCCAAGTCTCAGGAACTCAGACAATTACACTAGTTAATACCGAAAAATTCTGGATGGCTGTGTATCATGTGAATTCGGCGGGCGAGATTCGCCTTGTCAGCAGTCGTCCAATCGATGCCGACTTTTCAGTTCAGTTAAACGTTACAGATCCACTTCCCGATGAGATTCGAGGGTTGAGTTCCCGGTGACTTAGAACACTTTTTCATCCAACCCCCCTTAAACACGCAGTGGAAAATTAGATCCAACTCTCTTTTGAACCGGTTACGCCGGACATACAAAGATTGAAATTAGCTAAACGCTTAAGAAGATAATCGCATGGCAAACTACTTATCACTTGAAGAAGCTGCTAAAAAACTTGGTATCTCTACCGATCGCCTTGTCGATCTTAGAAGTCAGGGACAGGTACGAGGTTTTCGCGATGGTGCGAGCTGGAAATTTCCAGAAGATGCTGTAGATCAACTTGCAGAAGAGCTTGGAGTGGTGCCAGGCTCCTCGTCGGGTGATTTGTCTGAGTCGGGCGATCTCTTGATGGAAAGCGAAGGAGCCAATCTTCTTGAGATTGATTCTTCGGAGTTAAAGCTTGATGGGCCCGCAATCGGTGCCGATTCTGGGTTGCTTGACCTTTCTAGCGATGAACCCATCCAAAGTGGTTCGGGTGCAAGCAACCTCGAGTTGATGGAAGAACTGGATGTGTTGGGCGGCTCCGAAGGTGCTGGTGTGGTAAGCCCGAGCAGTGGTGTTCTTAGTGAATTAGACTTGCTCGGAGATGACGGTAAAAAAGACAGCGGACTTATCAGCGGAGATGAGGATTTACTGTCGGGTAACGATAAAGAGGCGGATGACGCTCTGGCTGAGGATGATGACCTAGTTATCGCAGCAGATGACGACGATCTGATGCTGGGAAGTGCCGGTAGCGATATTTCTATCGCTGGCGATAGCGGTATCAATCTCATGAGTCCTTCGGACAGCGGACTGTCACTGGAGAGTGAGCCACTCGACCTGGCAGGCAGCAGTATTTCCTCTCTAGATTTGGATGTGGAATTGGCAGATGGTAGCAACAGCGGCTCAGCGTCTGGTGATTTGGCTGTAGATTTCGAAGCGGATGAAGAGTTCCAGCTCTCACCTTCCGGGATAGGGTTAGATACCGACGTCGATAGTGGTTCCCAAGTCATTGAGGTAGAAGAATCCGAAGCGATCGCTGATGCAGTGGATTTTGCTGAGCAAGACGCTTTCGGAGACGCGGCAAGTTTAGATGACGGAGTATTTGCTGCCGATGCGGACGCAGGTGACGCTCTGGCACTGGACGCTGAGGATGGGGCAATCGCTCTGGATGATTCATCGGAGGCGGTGGTAACCCCGGTTGCGGGTGGTGCCTATGAGGTTCCATTTACCGTGTTTCAGTGCATCACACTCGTTCTAATCATCTGTGTGATGAGTGTGGGTGGAATGCTGATGACGGACCTTGTTAGAAACCTTTGGACCTATGCGGAACCCACCACTCCCATCAGCTCTCTCACGGATTTACTCATTGACGCCATGGGTTGGTGATTTGAATCCGCTCAAAGCGGATGAAATATATCCCTTATCTCCTTTCAATTCGCTCTTTGAACGCTTCAATCGTTGCTTGGAGTGGAGAGGATTAAGACCGATTGGACCGGTCTTCGATGGAGATATTTGGCGGATCTTGGAAACATCTGGAGCTGAAAACCACGATAGGGGGCAATTTGAGCTCAAACCCCTATATTCCCTACAGTCCGGTCAGACCGCATTTCTGTGCTTATTCCTGCGGTCTTGATTGTGGGTTGGGTGAGAACAAATCCCTTCGCATGTCTATAGTATGCAGTACCGGCGTGGATCCGATTTTTGCTGAATGCGGGTAGCTCTCCAGTGAAAACCTCTCAACACCTCGGATCGCTTAGCGAAAAGCAAGCAATTTATTCTTTGAAGGGCTCAGCTAACGGGGTTCTTCGCTCAATGCGTTTTCTATTAGATCTCGAATGAAAATTCCCCTCCATCTCACTTTACTCTCGCTTTCACTATTCGTGGTTGGCGGTTGCGAAGAGCCTGCCAGAATAGAGTCCTATGTCATCTCAACCGAGGTTCCCACCGAGTTCCTACCGCAGAAGCAGCGAATGCTAGGGGCAATGTTCCCAAAGGGAAATCAAGTATGGTTCTTCAAAGTCATGGGACCTGAACCCGCGATAGCAGGAGTCGCTGAAACCTTCCGGCAATTTGTAGAAACGATTCCCTACAACGAGGACGGTCCGCTACTCACTTCGTTACCCGATGGATGGAGGAGAGCGGCTGATAAGCCGATGCGGTTCGCGAGTGTATCCGTAGAGACACCTCAGAAACAGTTAGATATCAGTATTTCTGCACTCTCGCTCCAAGAAAATTGGGAAGAACAGGTGATAGCAAATGTCAATCGATGGCGTGGTCAATTGGCGTTGAGTAATTCCACCAAGCCGCTGGCTGGGGCCGAAAACTTCGATGTAAAAGCCTCGGACGGTGATGGGGTCTGGGTGGATCTCACCGGAGATGTATCGGAGTCTGCTTCTGCGACCATGGTTCCTCCCTTTGCTTCAAGCAGCCGCAATGCACCAGCAGCAACACTCAGCCAATCAGCGAGTCAGAAGCCTCAAATCGCATCCAATGACGATCCAAGGCTTGAATACAAGCGCCCAGAAGGTTGGCGTGATGGTAGAGCGAGTTCGATGCGTCTAGCATCATTTGACGTGGGGCCCGAGGGAGCCACGGCGGAGATGACAGTCATCATCGCCGGTGGAGACCTCCGCGGTAACGTCAAACGCTGGCTGGGGCAGATTTCTGACGTCGATGTCTCCGATGAGCTTGTGGACAAAGCGTTGGAAGATGCCCAACAATTCGAAGTTGATGGGCTCGACGCACAGCGGTTTATACTGCGGGGAGACTCTTCTGATTCCGAAAAGCAGATGATCGATGCTACGATCATTCCTGTCGGGGAAGAGCAAAGCGTGTTTATCAAGATGACGGGACCACCCGAAACGGTGGATTCCCAACGTGCGGAAGTACAAACTTTCCTCGAAAGCCTTCAATTTAGCCTCTAAGGACGAAGGTCTTCACTTTTTGGAATACAGATTCGAATGTCTACAATTAACCCCACTGCAGAAGCTTCATCGTTGCCCGCTTTTAGTGCCTCGGGCATCCTCAAGGTACTTGGCTCCTTGCGTCTGACTGTGGTTCTGTTTGCTCTGTCTCTTGTCATCGTCATGGTTGGCACGTTGGCGCAGGACGAGATGAACATGTTGGAAGTCAAGCAACGGTATTTTCTGTCTTGGATTGCTCCGTTGCATATCGATGATTTCTTCCCTCAGGCCTTTTATCGTCACGACACACCCATACCAGGAATCATCCCAATGCCCGGGGGAGCAATGATCGGTATGTTGCTGATGATCAATTTACTTGCAGCCAAGATTACCCGGTTTCGTATTCAATCCAAAGGGATACGTGCGCAAGCGGGTTGGTCTTTATTAGCCGTGGGAAGCGTGCTCGCTGCTTTGGTGATTTCCGCCGGCCATAGCAGCGATGGACTTCAGGGTGTCCCTCCGATTAGCTACCAAGTCTTGTGGGCGGTAGTTTTAGCTTCACTGACCATCCTGACCTTTGTGCTCGGAGCAGCCTCTAAGAGGATCTCAAATACTACCATCAAAGTGATCGGTTACTCTCTCTGTTTTATCTCCGCAGCCTTCATCATGTATTGTTTGATGACGGGTTTTCGTGTCGGAGACCCTGGCTTGAGGATTGTTTGGCAACTGACCAAGGGTCTCGGTGCTGGAATAGTCATGTTAGTCGGCTGTCTGATGGTATTCGGCAAACAGGGCGGTAACGTTCTTCTTCACCTTGGAGTAGGACTGTTAATGTTTGGTCAGTTCGTATTTGGTGATCGACAGCTGGAGCAGCGACTTACCTTGGTGGAAGGCCAATCATCCAACACCTTGGTGAACCTAGATGAAATCGAATTAGCATTTCTGAAAACAGACGATGAAAACAGTGAAATCTCTGTCACTCCGATCCCCGCCTCTTTATTGCTTGCCGCTGAGAAGTCAGGTGATCTGATTAAGGACCCGGAACTACCAGTGGATGTTCGAGTGAAAGCGTTGTATGAAACCTCAACGCTGGATGATCGGAGCGAGGCGGAATGTCTGGCGGATACGGGTAGAGGCCGCGAGGTGATCGCTGAAGAGGCAAGTAAATCGGGTGGTGCTGATGCGGAGATGAATTTGGCTTCGGCGTACGTGGAGTTATTAGATAAGGAAACCAGTGACTCGCTCGGAAGTTTTCTTGTGAGTCAAATCATCTCGGATCGAGAAGTCTTGGTGCCCAACGGGACTTCAAAGGATATGTACGATAGCGTTGAGGTGGATGGCAAAACCTATGAATTCGGATTGAAATTACATCGTGAAGTGAAGCCATATTGGGTTCAGTTGGAGGATGTACGACAAGTCACCTACAGTGGCACCGCTACACCCCGAGATTACTCCTCATTTATTCGCATCATCGACCCTGAGACGGGTGAAGATCGCCGTGAACGCGTTTGGATGAACAATCCTCTTCGATATCGAGGAGAGACGTTTTATCAATCCAATTACTCGTCCTTGCCTGGTGGCAAAGAGATGACAGGGATTCAGGTCGTGCGTAACTCAGGCTGGCTGATTCCTTACGTTGCCTGCAGTATTACAGCGCTTGGAATGCTTGCACACTTTATGGGCACACTGACCCGATTTTTGAAACGGCGGGAACGCGAGACAAAGAATGTTTCCAGCGAAAGCCCCGCGAAGGGTGAGGTTCCTCAGAAGCTTGGACGCATGCCGGTGATCGCGACCGTCGGTGGATTTGCTCTTCTCGGTATTTATATGCTCGTGCCATGGCAAGCGGTAAAGAATTCAATGAGACCTCAAGAGAGGCAGATGGCTTTCGATTTCTACGCTGCAGGATCGATTCCAATTAGTTTCCGAGGACGAGTCATGCCATTGGACTCGTATGCCCGTCAAGCTCTTAAAGCGATCAGTAATAAAGAGAGTTTACCTCTTGATGACTCCACGCCCGAGATGAGAAAGCGTCTGGCAGGCATGGGGAAATTGATCGACACACGCGGCAGCGAATCGCCAGAGAAGTTATCGGCTATGCAGTGGTTGATGGAAGTCGCGATAGATAGTCCAGATTTACGACTGTTACCGATGTTCAGAATTGACGCGGAGGAAATTCGGAGTGAATTGGATTTGGAAAGAAGGAAGAGCAAGCTCTATTCACTCAATGAGATCTTGGCGAATTGGGGTTCGGTCAACCCTCAGATCGAAGCCGCTATGAAGAAAGAGCCGAGGGATCGAACGTTTAAAGAGCGGAAGTTAGTGGAGTTGGATAGCCGAACGCGTCAATACACACTTACAGCAGCTACCTTCGGTCTACCCGTTCCCCAAGAAATACCAGCTGCTGAATTTGAGAAGATGTTTCCCGGCTCGGATGAGCAAACCCGACAACTGTTTGCTTTACGGCAACTTGAGGATCGGATGAATTCACTCAAAGGAATGAGTGCGCCTGCAATCGTGGCGCCATCGACGAGTGCAGTTGAAGCCGATCCCACCGATCCGAAATGGGATCCATTTGCGTCCGCTTTCTTTGACCACTATCGGGAAATCGCGGTAGCTGGGAAGGAAGGTGGACTCATCGAAGCCCGTCCTGGTGTCGATACGTTCTCATCAATGATTGGAGCGTATAAGGCAGGTAAAACGGAAGATTTTAACACTGCAGTCGATGATCATCTGTCTTTGGTCAGTGGTTATACGATCCCCGGTTACCAGTCCAAACTGGTTTCTTTGGAGCGGTGGATGCAATCCAATTGGCCAACAGGTAAGGCTCTGGTGTTGTACCTGATCGCCTTGGTGCTAGGGCTCGCGTGCTTCGCGATGAACCTACCCAGGTTGAGGCAGGGTGTTTGGGGTGCACTCATCGTTGTCCTTTTGATTCACACGGTTGCGATTCTGTGCCGAATTGCCATAACGGGAAGAGCCCCGGTGATTAATATTTACTCCTCGGCCGTCTTTATCGGCTGGGCGGCAGTTTTGTTTTCGATCGTCCTCGAGAAATTATTTAAGTACGGTATCGGTAACGTTCTTGGTGCTGCTTCAGGGGCACTCACCCTGCTGGTTGCGTATGGATTGAATACTGGCGACACCATGCCCGTGCTGGAGGCAGTATTAGATACTCAATTCTGGCTAGCTACACATGTGATCAGTGTGACACTCGGTTACGTGGCAACGATGGTAGCTGGTACTCTAGGTATCGCTTACTTGGTTGCGGGCTGGCTGCGAGGTAGCAGCAAGACACTCCGAGACCTCTACCGATGTTGCTACGGCATTGCATGTTTTGGGATTCTTTTCAGCTTTGTGGGGACAGTGCTTGGTGGTCTTTGGGCAGATGACAGTTGGGGGCGGTTCTGGGGATGGGATCCCAAAGAAAATGGTGCTCTTTTAATCGTGATCTGGAACGCCTTGATGCTTCATGCCCGCTGGGATGGCCTTGTAGGAGCCAGAGGTTTTTCAATCTTGGCGATTGGCGGCAATATCGTCACGGCTTGGAGTTGGTTTGGCACCAATGAACTCGGGATTGGGCTGCACAGTTATGGATTCACTTCAGGTGTCTTAATGTGGCTTTCCATCTTCATCGCAAGTCAACTCGCGATGATTGTTGTTGATAGCCTCTTTCGAATGACACGTCTGCCTTTTGGAAAGCCCTCGTAATTTGCTAATTCTGTAATCGATTGGCTTCAGAGCTAGCGAGGCTGCTGAACCAAAGGACCACCCTCCCAAACCCGAGCTGAACGGATACGGGGGGGTGTAGATTCCAATCTTGGAAGAGGGCGACTAGGCGGTACCAAAATGTTGGTCAGCCACTCCGTCTGCGCTGACATCGGCACTGCAACGCTATGCATCGGTGCAACAGCAGCAAGAAGCCTCACGGATTCGATTGCATCCTCAAATGATTGAGCCAAAGGATACCCGTTGAAAACAATTGCTACACCTGCGGGATAGTTTTCATATCCACGTTCGTTTTGACAAATTCCGGTAAGTCTCATTTGAGTGCCGCTGATATTGAAGCCAATAGCGATAAGGTCATAAGGAACGTCCCCTGACAAATCGTTCCAGGCCTCTGTTTCGAGTAACTTGAAGCGTAGATTCTCAGCGAATTGTTTGAGTAGAGCTTTTCCAATCAGTCCTTGCTCGACACGAATCTGTCCAGAGAGATCACTCTTTCTCTCGTTGGGCATAATGAAACAGCGATCCAGTTCGATGGTCGCTTTCCCAGAGAGTCGATGAGCGTGATTTTCAAAAAGTCGATCTAATTCGATCCCTGCTAATCTCGAGCCAGCTAAATCGATCGACCATCCATTGTTCGATAGTTCCCATTCGAGGTTGCCTGTGAATGTTGCGGAGGACCCTAAGGATTCAATCGCAGGTAGGAAATCTGCAACTGCAGAGCAGGGAAGGGCAGTTCCATTCGTGTTGAGACTTACCGATGTTGAGGTGGTAATGGTTTGAGCTGCTTCGACTGTGTCCCGATTTCTTTGTACCTTCATCATCATGGGTGCGTGGCTAAGTCCGTCTGCCAGATGAAGCTGTAGTGCGATGGACGACTCTGTCTGCGAGTTTTCGACCCAAGCGTCTAAATCACTGAGGGTGAACGAGTGGTTTCCGCTCTGAATTGTGAGATCATTCGCTGCAATGGAAAGAGGATACTTGAGATTGTCTGGGTAACATAGAAAACGATCATGAATACTTTTCCATAAAGCCACGATCTGATTAGCTTCTAATTCGGGTTGCTCAAGAAGCATTCGAGCCTCGTTCCCCTGGATAAGCCAATGCGCCTCACGAACTTTACCCACCAGCTTCAAGGTTTCGGGATGCCTCAAATTTAGGTTCCCAAATACCCAGTGATCGGGTGCTGGATGTTGATAGCTTTCAAAGGTCACCGTAAGCCCAAGGGTGGATTCCATCCGCCCTTGCAGGTCTTGAGTGGTCCGGTTTTGAAACCAAGTTGTGCAGGTAATTAGGATCCATATGATCGTGAAAATGGATGGACCAGCGCAGCAGAAAACGAACAAAAGCCTCCCAATGGCTTGCTGTGTTCGTTCATGCATTGGATTTCTCACCAGTCAATGACTGAGGCTATGAAAAATAGGTCGGAATGACCGGATTTGGAACGGAAGATCCCTTGTAGTGATTTGGTTGTCTAATACAAAATCGCAGGGTACTGGTAGATGCGCCTTGGCCTTTCAACCTCCGTGTCACCGAATATTAGGTGGACAAACAACTTTGATGAAAGAGCGTTCCGGGATTTTGCTAAATGGCCTCCTTTTTTAAGCATCACTGGTTTGTTTGCTTTCTTATCGGGCTTTTTGCGATGGGTTACCATCAATCGCAAGTCTTTCGGCCGATACTCGAATGGCAGATCGCCCGAGATGCCATTGTATTTTTTGTGATGTGGGCGATGGGATTCACACTTCCGGCCGCTCAATTCCGTGACAGTCTGCGTGATCCCAAGCCAGCTTTGCTAGCAATATCGATCAACACGCTCATTGTGCCCTTGCTCGTGCTGCCGTGCTATTACTGGCTACCCACAGACTTCTTTGGGGGTCTATTTGTTTCAGCTATCGTACCTAGCACATTGGCTTCTGCATCAGTTTGGACTCGACGGGCTGGTGGCAATGATTCGGTATCCATGATGACAACCGTAGTGACCAATCTTGGCTGTGTGGTGGTAGTTCCTCTTGGCATTTGGTTGGTGCTTGAGCAGCAGGCACAGTTGGACCCTTGGTTGCAGGTAACCAAGCTAACAATATTGGTAGTCATTCCGCTTGTCCTGTCTCAAATCATGAGGCACCTCGGTGCAGGAGCCTGGGCGGATCGCCATAAGTCGGGTTTTGGGTTGGCCACGCAGTTTGGCATTCTTGCCATGGTCTTTTGGGGATCGATTTCGAGTTCGGTTGTACCAAGCGACGGGACTGCATCGCCAACGGGCGAACTAGGACCTGTTTCTCTTTTAGTTATTTGTGTGAGCTTCATTCACAGTGTTGCGTTATGGCTCGGTATTATTCTGGCCCGCCGAGCAAAGCTGCTGCCGAGGAATCAGATAGCCGTAGGATTTGCAGGGAGCCAAAAAACGTTGATGATCGGCCTGCAAATTGCCATTGAGTGCGGCGTGAGTGTTCTACCAATGATCGTTTATCACGTCGGGCAATTGCTAATCGATACGGTGGTTGCTGACAGATGGAAGCAGAAGTACTCGGATCCCTGATTAGCGATTCAGTTACGTTCCCCTGGTCCCCCTATGTGAGTGGTTTGCAGCGGGGAAAGATCCTTTGAATCCGATTGACAAGGTTGCCCATCTCTCTTTGCCAGCATTGACGTAGGCGAATACAGGCAATTATTGATCATAGCCCTTGAATAAACGATGGGTTCTCGAGTAGGCTTCTCGATCCCTTGTGGCTGTACCCAAGCCAGCCATTGCTATCCATTACTATTACCGATAGACAGATTCGCCATGAAAGACGGCATCCATCCCAATTATCAAGAGACCAAGGTGACCTGCGGTTGCGGTAGCTCCTTCACCACTAGGAGCGTCCTTCCGGAGTTAAAGATCGATATTTGCAACGAATGCCATCCCTACTACACCGGCAAGTTGAAGTTTGTGGATACTGCTGGTCGGATCGACAAATTCCAGAAGAAATTTGCAGCAGGATCCTACGGAAGCTTGGCAAAGAAGAAAAAAGCAACAAAGAAATAGCATTGCATTGATGCAACCAAGAAACAAAGCCGCGTCGTTTGGAATTCTCAGACGACGCGGCTCTTTTTGTATGGGTTGTTCTTGATGGCAACTGATAAGACCTAGATAGAAGTAGATAGATGAGCTCGACGATACGCGACACACTCGAGGAAAAACTTGCTCGCTTTATCCAGCTTGAAAGCGACATGTCAGATCCCGAAGTTCTAGGCGATGGAGCTAGGATGAGTGCTACCGCTAGGGAGCATGGTGGCCTAGCAAAAATAGCGACCAAATATCGTGAATTCAAACGGCTCAGTGATGAGATACAGGGCTGTAAAGAAATGGCTGCTGCTGCGGAGGATGCGGAAGAAAGGGAGATGGCTGAGACGGAGATGGAGTCCCTGAGATCTGGTCGCGAGGAGCTCTGGGAGGAGCTTTTATCTCTGACTGTCGGAGGGGAAGATAGCCATCGCACACGCTGTGTCATGGAGATTCGAGCAGGCACGGGTGGAGATGAAGCGGCTTTGTTTGCGCGGGACCTCTTCGAGATGTATAGACGTTATGCAGAGAAACGCGGCTGGAAGACTGAGATCATGGACGCCAGTGCAACGGAGATGGGAGGCTTTAAAGAGCTTACTCTCACGCTCGAAGGGGAGAGTGATTTTCGAGCCCTCCAGTATGCATCAGGTGCCAAGGAAGACATCTTCACAGAGTATATTCCACAT
>JAAXIK010000089.1 GCA_012270385.1 Rubripirellula sp.
ATGGAATCTCAAGCGTCTCGCGATCATTCTGAATTTCTTAACATCCTCGACCGTGAGAATATACAAATGACCCCCAAGGATTTAGTTCAAAAAGGCTACGACAGTTTTGCTCACAAAGATATGGAAGCCTTCGCTCATCTCTATCATCAAGAATGCAAAATACATGTGAACGGAATGCACCGATTCGCCAGAACCTATAACGGCATATCGGATTGGATACAGAATCACCTCATGTTCATGCCCCAATTGTTTGAGAATTTTTCAGTTGAGCCGATCGAGATGATCAACGATGGAAATAAGGTCTTCGTTCGAGCATCTGTGAAGGCAACAGGTATGGAATTCGAGGCGGGTCACTTTTTTGTCATTGAAGATGAGAAAATTGCAGAGTTCTACGTCTATGATGACAGTCAAAAAATAGCGCACACGATGAAGGCGATTTGAGCCTCGTAAGCCCCGTGTTTTTTTCAAGGCCTGGAGGAATTTCAACAGATCGCTTTAGCAGAGCTGCTTCAAGAGTTGTTTGATCCTCGACTGATAGATTACTCCTTTTAACCTGCTTAGGTTTCTTGGGCGGTGGGAATGGTTCGGGATAGACCGAAGCCTCTCGCATACTTATTTATGGATGGATTCTTCTTTCTTACTTTTACCCAATTGTTTTGCTTGTCATGCGTGAAACTATAAGACTGTTTTTTGTATTGCTGTTGAGTTTCCATCTCTCTTCCAGTCAGGGATTTTGCGAGGGCACCTACGATCGTCCCTACGGAGATCCCCATCAGAGTCGATCCACGGTGATTGCCACCGAGGGAATGGTTGCAACCAGTCATCCACTCGCTGCATCAGTCGGTTTGGATGTTTTGAAAGATGGTGGTAACGCGGTGGATGCTGCGATTGCCGCTAATGCAATGCTTGGATTGGTTGAGCCAATGAGTTGCGGAATTGGAGGGGATCTGTTTGCGATTTATTGGGATAATGAGAGCCAAAAACTCTATGGTCTCAATGCCAGTGGGCGGAGTCCGTATGCGCTCGATATTGATGTTTTCAAGGAGCGTGGCTTGGAGCAGATCCCATTAGATGGCCCGCTTTCCTGGTCAGTCCCGGGTTGCGTGGACGGCTGGTTTGAGCTGCATGGGCGGTTCGGGAAGACCAATATTGCCGAACTTTTGCAACCCTCGATCGATTATGGGAGAAAGGGGTTTCCCGTCACAGAGATCATCGCCGGATATTGGAGTAAAGCTGATAAGGCGTTCGCGAATGAGCTGGATTCTCAACGCACTTTTTTTATTGAGGGCACCGCTCCCGTCGCTGGACAGATTTTCTCAAAGGCGAAGCTCGCTAAAACTTTCGATACCATTGCAGAGGGATGCAGGGACGCTTTCTATCGAGGGTCTATCGCGAATCATATTGTGGAATACAGCAAGAAACACGATGGTTTTTTTTCGCTACAGGATTTTTTAGACCATCGATCGACCTGGGTAGAACCCGTTTCAACCAACTACCGAGGTTACGAGGTATGGGAGTTGCCGCCAAATGGGCAGGGAATTGCAGCACTCGAAATGCTCAACATTCTCGAAGGCTATGACGTGCAGTCACTAGGCTACGGTAGTGCCGATTTCCTTCATCTATTCATCGAGGCTAAGAAGTTAGCATTCGCTGATCGTGCCAAATTCTACGCTGATCCAGAATTCAATTTGTTACCCGTCTCAGAGCTCATATCGAAGCCATATGCAGCCAAGCAACGGGCGAGGATCGATACCGCGTTAGCTGCATCAGATGTGATTGCGGGTGACCCGATCCTGCAGCACGGTGATACGGTTTATCTCACGGTAGTCGATAAAGATCGAAACTGCTGCTCCCTGATGCAGAGCAACTACTATGGGGTTGGGGCAAAGGTGACGCCAGGAGCTCTCGGCTTTGCGCTACAAAACCGCGGCGCACTGTTTTCGTTGTCTGAGGAACATCTCAACTGTCTTGAGCCTCACAAGCGACCCTTCCACACGATTATTCCTGCGATGGTGACCAAGGATGGTAAGCCTTGGCTTTCTTTCGGGGTGATGGGTGGTGACATGCAGCCTCAAGGTCATGTGCAGGTCCTCTGCAACATGATTGACTTTGGGATGAATGTGCAGGCCGCAGGCGATGCGGCCCGTGTCAGGCATGTCGGTTCTCAGCAGCCGACCGGAGTACCGATGAACGGCTCCGGTTTCGTAAATATCGAAAGTGGGGTTTCTGATAAGGCGGGTCGGGGACTCTTGGCTCGAGGACACAAAATTGCGAGGGTCGCTGGCGGTGGTTACGGCGGTTATCAAGCGATTCGGATCGATTGGGAAAATGGAACATTGCACGGTGCAACGGAATCTCGAAAGGATGGTGTTGCACTCGGTTATTGATAAACGGGGGTTTCTATCTTGAGAAGAAACGCCTCGGAGAAAAGCACGCCTTCGGTTGCGTTATACTAGGGAAGCTTGACTTGAACTTGAGGTGGTGAGCGATACCAAACCACCCTCTCGATAGTCAACCTAATCTATCCAATTCCTTCTGACTCGTTCGACGATGTGTAGATCCCTCTCTGTACCTTGCCGATTCTATTTAGCTTGTATTCTACCGATACTGCTATGCAGTGATGGTTTGGTGGTAGGAGTAGTTTGGGGCCAAGACGCCTCTGCTGAGTCAGGTAAGGGCACACCACCGAAGCAATCTCAGGAAGATTCCGGGACTGCCCTCAGTGAAGCAAAAGACATCTTTGATGATCCCGAGATTCGATGTCTGAA
>JAAXIK010000234.1 GCA_012270385.1 Rubripirellula sp.
TCCAGAAGAAATAGCGTATTCAGCCTGTCTTGTACGCATTCCACCACCACCTGAGGCACCACCATCACCCCCGAGCATCTGCATTTTATCTCAAACGACTCGAAGCTTACTTCGTTTCTGACCCTCGGTCTCCCATGAATCGAGCTTCAACCGTCCTTCAACAAGAACAGGCGAACCTTTGCTTAAGTACTCGCTGGCAACCTCTGCAGTGCGACCCCACAATGTGACATCAACGAATGTCACTTCATCCACCCATTCGCCGTTCCCATTCTTACGGCGGTCGTTAACAGCCATCCCGATATCCGTAACACCGGTGCCACCTGGTGTGTATTTCAACTCGATGTCGCGAGTCAAATTACCAACAAGTATGACGCGATTGAAACTAGCCATCGGCTCACTCAGGCTTAGGGACAGGGATGGGTGGAACGCAGGCGGCCACTCTTAGGCTTCGGCAGTTGCGTCTTCTGTTGCTTCTTCAGCAGCTGCCGGAGAAGACATCACGATGTTCTCTCCTCGAGCATTGGCAAGAATCGGCTCGACCAAGCGAGATTCAAGCTTAATCGTCATTTGCCGAAGCACGGGTTCACATAGAGCGAAACTTCGATCCAATTTGGTAAGCCCCGTACCCTCCATCGCGAAGTAGGTAAGCCAGTAGGTTCCTTTTTGGTGCTTATCGATTGGGTAGGCAAGCTTCTGCTCCATCCACAAACGATTGACTAGGACTTCACCACCTGCCTGCTCCACTAGGTCAGCGATTGTCTTGCTGACTCCGCCCGGATCGCGAGCGTATTGGTTGCTGTCAAGAATCAGAAGCGTTTCGTAAGTATTTTTAGCCACGATTGACCGGTCTCTCTGTTTTGAAATTGTCGTTTCCAAAGTTTTATTCATCTATCGACCTGCAATCAACGGCCGAAATCCGTTTTCGCAACGAATCCTAGGGAATCTGCCCTCATCTGATTGCTACCATCCGCCCAAGACGGATGGGAAGCAGATTCACCAGGGAAGTCAGATCCATGCGTATACCCGAAAATCAGTATGCAATTGGAACCACTTTCCCACGCCACTCAACAAAACTCACTCTGGTTTACTACCCATTAATAAGGCAGCAAACGTTCTTCAATCCACTCTTCGCGTTGACCAGGCGACCGATCTCGAAGGACCGCCCTACGGCTTATTTGGCCCGTTATAGCGGTTCATGACATAGTCATTGCCTCGCTCGCACCAATCCAGGATCGCCTTTGCCGCCAACTCTGTCGCGTCCTCCATGATGACCTGCTCATCCTTGGCAAACTTACCAAGAACATAATCAGCGGGATCCCATCCCGCTGGCGGACGACCGATCCCAATTCGCAATCGAGGAATCTGATCAGTCCCCAATTGGCGAATTACATCTGCCAATCCATTTTGACCACCCGCCGAGCCGCTCGCTCGAAACCTCAATCGGCCGCTCACCAGATTGAGATCGTCGCAGACAACCAACACGTTTTCGGGGCTAATCTTGTAAAAATCGCATGCCTCTCGCACGCTTCTACCACTCGAATTCATGAAGGTCTGAGGCCAGAGAATCAATAATTTTCCACCGACCGAAGCCTCTGCTAATTCACCTTGAAAACGCGTCTTCGACGGACTCGCGCTGGTCACTGCAGCGACCTTTTCAGCAGCGATAAACCCAATATTGTGGCGGGTTTGCTCGTAACGCTTGCCTGGATTCCCGAGGCCAACAACTAACTTCATGCCACCACCGCAGACACAAGACAAAGTGAACAGGTGCGTCTAGCCTTCTTCCTCCTCTGCCTTATCACCACCTTTTGCGATGACCTCAGGCTCCGAAGGAGCGTCAGTCGCTTCCACTACTTTGCCACGTTTTGGCTCTTCTATATGTGCCACCATCGAATCGCCGGGAGTGACTGGCTCCACACCCTCAGGTAAATCCAGATCTGCCACAGTCAGACTTGCACCCAACTGCAATTCACTCACATTGAGAACTGCCTCTTCTGGAATTGCCCCCGCGGAGCAGCGAACCTGCACTTCGTGTAGATTTTCGAGGAGCATGCCTCCTTCACGCAAACCGGGGGCATCGCCATGTAGTCGAATCGGAACCGTTACTTCAACGGACTCTTTCAAATTGACACGCAAGAGGTCCAGATGGAGGACATCGATCCCCACCGGGTCACACTGCACATCTTTCACCAACGCGGTATCCTCCACATCCCCGGACAAGGTTACCGTTTTACTTTGATGGCGTAGCAAAGCCTTGACGTCTCTCTCAGCAATCGAAAGATGTGTGGTCTCTTGGCCATGCCCGTAAAGAACAGCAGGCACCCTTCCGGAATTTCTCAAACGACGTGAAGCAGTCGTCCCAATTTGATCGCGACTTTCCACAGTAAGCACTTCGGCCATCAGAAATACACCCTACCGAGACAAAGCTCTTAAAATCTTGTTTTATATGTCCAAAAATACAGACGGACCAGCGAAGAGCTGGTCAGTCGAAGCGGGTAAGTATGGCGTAAGACCAGCGTTCCGCAAGCCCAAAGATAAGGAGGATTTACAACTCACTGATGTTTTCACTTCAGGACTTGGTTCTTTCAACTGCCCTCAACCCGAAACCCCTCTGCAGGGCCGTTCGAGAGACTCACCCCCAACCACTTTAACGCAATCTTTCAGCTAAAGAGATCAACACCCCACGTGAAACGACTATAGCCCCCCGTTTACCGATAGTGTGGGTAAATCAGTTTTTCAAACACTGCTAGCTCCCCCAATTG
>JAAXIK010000166.1 GCA_012270385.1 Rubripirellula sp.
GAATGAGTGGAGCGCTGGTAACTGTCAGCTGAAGCAGCTGGCGACCAAGTCGTCGGAGGAGATTCATTATTCTCAGGATCAGCCCGGCGAGCTGATCGATCGTATTCGTCAGTGCCTCGCAGGCTGAGTCCGCGGGGTTTTACTCGATTCTCTCCGCGGAAGCTTTCGTCAAATCGGGAGCTGCTTCCGAGGTAGCCTGAGCTTCCGAGGCGGTTGATGCTTCAATGTTCATGATCGACTTGGCATAGGTTTGGCCGGGCGCCGAGAGCGTCTCGAGCTTCGATGAGGTGGATCGGTCAGCTGGCGGTAATGGTTTCAATCCCGTGGATGCATCAACGGTAAAGTCTTTAAACTTTTGCTGCATCAGGGACAGTGTGTTGTCCGAGAGCCGCATCATATGACTCAGCCCCGGGATCTCAATCCAATGCTTGGGTGAGCAAGCTGCTTGCTCAAATAGATTTCTTCCTCTTTCCATCGCAACCACTTCGTCCCGGTCCCCGTGAATCATGATCAGTGGACCGCGATAAACCTGCAGATGACTGAGTGAGTCAAACCGATTCTTCATCAGCGATCGAACGGGGAAGATCGGGTATTTGTGAGCAGCGACATCGACCAATCGATCAAAGGTCCGATCCAGAATGACGACTTTAGCTCCACGTTGGGCTGCAAGAGCGGTGGCGCATCCTCCGCCGAGTGACGCACCAAAAATGGTCACCTCATCGGGTGTCAGGTCGTAACGTTTGCAGAGGAAGTCCATGGCGGCGATGCAATCTTGTAGGAGGCCCTCTTCGCTTGGCGTATGACTGTCCTCAAATCCGCGGTACTCCGCTGCTAACACATTTGCATTGAGGTAGTTCGAGATCCGAGTGATACGGTCGTCGAGGTAGACCGCCCGATTTCCGTTGCCATGGAGAACGAGTACCGTTTCTTTGGTGTTCGAGATCGCATCATGGCTGGAGTCTTCTGCAGCTGATTGGCCGTCTGGAGCTGACTGGCCCTCTGGAGCTGATTGGCTTGCGCTGCTTTCCAAAAGACGCCCCCGTAGGAGTATTCCGTCGCAAGTGCGATAGCTGACATCGATGATGGGCTGTCTGTTTTGTGACCGAGTTCTTTGTGCGGGGACGGGGCTCGGAGTCGGAGAGTCTTGCGATGCTGAGCTTGGCGGGGAAACTCGCGTGGGCGGCATGTAAGCGCCAGGGTAGACGAGTCGGTTCTCGAGGTTGACCAACGCGATGAGTGCAAGGCAATACACGATGGCGATAGCTGATAGGCTTCGTATCGCGTTTCTTCTGATCGCTGCCATTCTGTGGGGGCTTCGTTATGTTTGGGTGATTACCGACCCGCATCCAAAGGAGATCTGTCTCCGTGGCGCGTGTCAATGCTAACGCCTATCGGAGGTTCGTAAAGCCCGGCAGCTTAGGTTGGGTTGTTCGTCGACGGTCCATGCGTGATAAGAAGCTGGGTCGACTAGGCAGCAATTCTCAGGCGACATGTGGAAACCTGACGGGTACGTCTTGGCTTCACTCGCGGCGTCCGACGCATGGGTTTTTCTCGTTTTCGGTTCCAGAGCTGTGGTGATGAAACCTCGACTATTTGCGTTGTTTCTGGTTTTGCTTTGCTTGTTTGATTGTTTTTTTCTAGCGTTGCGATTTTCTTTCGGAATCCAATCAGCCGTTCTTCCGCGCAGCTTGTCATCGATTCCCGAGCATGGTCAGTGCCGATGCTTGAAGTTGGACTGCCCTCGCTTGGTTCTGGCCAAGCGGGGATGTGGTTGCTAATGACTAGCTGATTTTTGTGTCGAATCACTTTGGCCCTGTTCTCGGATCGCTCGCAGTCTGGGTCCATGGGGAAGATGGGGTGAGCGCGACTGACAAGGAGTGGGTCATTGCAACCGCTGAGTTTTACCAACCGGGAGTTAGACGTGAAGGTTTGCTCAGAGTGGACGTGATGTGTGTCCTTTTGAGCGTGAAGGAGCGATGAGCTTTTAATTTGATTTTGAGCGAACTGAATCTGTGACAGGGATGGCGTCGGTTGGTGACCTATCAGGATCGAATGGGATTTGCGATAGCTAAGTAACACCCGAGGAGCGAATTGCTTTTTCGCAGGTGCCGGTTTTTCCATTCTAGCTTGTGGGGTTTTTTCTGGTTTCAACCTTGTTTGCTCTGGAGAAGTCCTCGTCGGTGATCCGTTGTCGTTTTGACTTGCATGGGGCAGAAGGAAACTGGAGATGCACTTCTTCTCTAGGCTTTCGCATCCGTGGGTGACATGGAGTGGGGGAGAGGTCGGATAGGAAAGGGCGTTGGTCTGTCCACTGCAGTCCAAAGATGAGGTCCGTGCTCCGTGAAGGATTGGGTATTGCGATGTCTGAGTTTTCGGTGAGAGGTAGGGAGCAAGCCTCGCTCGGCTAATTCCCTTATTCAAACTCCTTGCCATCACTTGAATGCTTTTCGACTCCATGGAATCCAAGTTTTCGAAAGGCGGTGCGCCGGCTGGCTCATCCGCAGAAGCCGTTGCCTGGTGGACAGGGGCTTCAAGAGGGTGTCGGGTTTCCGCATCCCCGATGTCGCTTTGAGAGGAAGCATCGCTGCTGATTATCGAAATCTGTTTGGGGACAGGGTTTCGATTGGAGGGTGTGGCGGCATCAGCAGCGATGCAGTTTGCCAATCGCTGGGGTGGGAGGGGCTCTGCAAAGGAGGTCCCAGCGAAAGCAACGTACGACAAGTCGGGGGCAGGTAACGAGGGAAGGTGAGACTGCTGCGCC
>JAAXIK010000201.1:0-7712 GCA_012270385.1 Rubripirellula sp.
GGGCAAAGTTCACCTCGACCGATGAGGGAATGGCAGAGGTGGACTCCCCCGGCCAGGTGAAAGTTCAAGATAGCGGACACGGCGCGATCTTGGTTTGGTTCGGAAGTAAAGTCAACCTCGCGAGAATCATTGTTCCTTACCCCAATCAACTCGCTTCCGCTGTCTTTGATGAAGCTCCTCAACGCAACCTCATCGATAAAATCAATCTGGATCAACTCCGAAAATTACAAGTACCGCCGTCGCCACGCTGTGATGACGCCACTTTCCTGCGACGTGCAACACTCGACACCATCGGTCGCCTCCCCAAGCCAGAGGAGCGGTCGGCATTCTTTGAGATGCCCGAAGATCAACGGAGGGATTGGCTGATCGAGCAACTCCTCAGTGGCGACGACTACGTCGACTACTGGACCTACAAGTGGTGTGATCTACTTCTGATTAATGGAACCAAACTGAGACCGGTTGCTGTCAAAACCTATTACCAATGGGTCAGGGAAGCCGTATCCCAACGTATCCCCTGGGATGAATTCGTCCGCCAGATTTTAACCGCAACCGGCGGCAGCAACGAAAATGGTGCAACCAATTTCTATGCCCTGCATCAAAGCCCCGAGGAAATTACAGAGAATGCCAGCCAAGCCTTCATTGGACTTTCCATCGTATGTGCCAAATGTCACAACCACCCACTAGAAAAATGGACTACCGATCAATACTACGCTATGGCGAACCTCTTCTCCCGTGTGCGAGCGAAAGGATGGGGTGGAGATGGTCGTAACGGAGATGGAATTAGAACCGTATTCGTCGCCACTGCGGGCGAATTGATTCAGCCAAGTAGCGGCAAACCACAGCCACCAGCGCCGCTTGATGCGGAGCCTATCGACATTCAGGAGCCCCCCGCTCGTCCAGCACTCCTGGCAGAATGGAGTACCTCCCCAGAGAATCCCTACTTCGCGCGTGCTATCACTAACCGCATATGGGCAAATTTTTTCGGCCTCGGCTTGGTTGAACAAGTGGATGACTTAAGACTCAGCAATCCTGCCTCGAATGAAGAATTGCTGGAATCCACCTCCGATTTCCTCGCCAAAGCGAACTTCCAGCTACCGGAACTGATGAGGCTGATCTTGCAAAGTGAGACCTATCAACGTAGCAGCACCGCTCTATCCGAGAATGCAAGAGAAGATCGTTATCACTCTCGTTACTATCCAAAACGAATGATGGCTGAGGTACTCTTGGATTCGATCGATCAGACGCTCGGCACGACCACGTCATTCAATGAAATTGCGTTTCCAGGCGCTGACACACAGAAGACAGATTTCTACCAGAAAGGAACCCGCGCGATCCAACTCTACGATGCGGCGGTGAAATCCTACTTTCTCAAGACCTTTGGAAGAAACCCAAGAGAAATCACCTGCGAATGTGAACGTAGCGACGATCCAAGCATGGTTCAGGTACTGCACCTCTCCAATGGAGACACACTCAATCCCAAACTAGAGGATCAAGATAATCTCATCTTCAAAATGATCTCAGAAAAAGCATCGAACAGTGAGATCATCGAGCAATTGTTTTTAGCCGCTCTTTCAAGACGCCCATCAACCAAAGAGCTTAACAATTTATTGGCGATCGTCAGTGAATACGGAGAAGATCGAGAGACTGCTCTCCAAGATGTCGCGTGGAGCATCCTGACAAGCTCTGAATTCACATTCAATCACTAGACCCTCCAGCACCAGTCGCGGCGGGTAGCACTACTTCGATTTCTGACGCAAAAAATCAACATTCAGACGATATGAGACCACCACTCACCAAATCAGATCTACGGTCGATCGTGATTTCAACTTTCACCCTCGTGTTTTTGTTGGAGCTACTGAACTGCCGTATCAGCCAGGCAGAAGAGAGAATCGATTACCAATCACAAGTGGAACCCATCCTCCGCGAATACTGTCTTGCTTGCCATACCCAATCTGACCCAGAGGGCGGGTACGTCATGGAGTCTTACCAAGAGCTGCTCCGCGGCGGCGATCATGGGACGGCGATTACACCGGGTACAGCCCGGAGCAGTCGACTCATCCAAATGCTAGAGGGAACCATCAAGCCTACCATGCCTCCTGAGGGTGAAGTTCGTCCGACGGAGTCTGAGATTGGCATATTGACCCAATGGATCGAACAAGGTGCGGCCGGTCCAGAAGGACCTCCTCAACTCAAGCGAGACATTCAAACTCCGACTCTTACAGGGGTCATCGACCGATCTCTCCCCATCACAGCAATCGCCAGATCCTCCACTTCTGATTTCATTGCCAAAGCTACCTATGGGAAAATTGACATCACGGATTCAGACGGCACTCTCATCACCTCCATCAAAGATGAGTTGCACAAAATCAATAGCTTGGTGTTCAGCACTGACGGAACGCAACTACTGGTGGGATCAGGACGCACAGGAGCCTACGGAGCCGCGACCATTTACTCTACCCAAGATGGCCAACGAATCATGGAACTTGTCGGCCACAGGGACATGCTCTATCAAGCCGTCTACTCGCCGGATGAAACCTTGGTGGCTACTGCTGGCTATGATCGGGAAATCATCCTCTGGAGCACCAAAACGGGTGAACCCATACGCAAGCTATCCGGTCATAACGGAGCAATTTTTGGTCTTCGGTTTCTTGATCAAGGAAAGTATCTGATCAGTGCTTGCGCAGATGAAACGCTGAAAATCTGGGAGGTCGCAACCGGTCAACGACTTCATACACTCGGTCAACCTGAAGGAGAGGTCTATTCGGTAACAAGCACGGAGGACGAACGCTTCATTATTGCTGGCGGAGCGGATCACCGTGTCAGGATTTGGGAAATTCTAAGACCACTCAGCCAGGTCTCTCCGAAACTTGTCGCCACACGATACGTTGATGACTCCCCTGTAACCCATCTGCGTCTTGCCAATGAAGAGGAAGCAGTTGCGGCCGTCACAGAGAACGGAAGCCTAAAGATACTGGAGACCAACACCTGGATGCTCCAATCCACTTTGGAGGAACTCCCAGATACAGCCACTTCAGTTCTGAGTGACAAAACCGGTGGCGTCCTTACCATCTGCATGATGAATGGAATGACGACCGAGCGAAGGATTCCTAAGCTGCGAAATCGTCAGAACGTTGTGGCAGGGTCGTCAGACAAGATTTACATGGATCTAGGAGATCCGGCCACACTTAACGAAAACGAACTTGAGAAAGTGGAAGCTGTCAGTGGCTCGCAAAAAGTCTCGGCTAAGATCATCCCACGCCACGCTCAAATCGATGGAGCAATTAGCCAGCCAGGACAAGCGGATTTCTATCGCTGGTCTGCCACCGAAATGGAACAATGGGCGATTGATGTGGATGCTTCAAAAGAGAGTCCGCTCGACCCAATTGTCACCATCCTCGACGCCGACCTTCAGCCTGTGCTGCGAACGCAACTCCTTGCCACCCGGGAGTCTTACTTCACCTTCCGAGGCAAAGACAGCATGCAAGTTGGTGATTTCCGTTTGTTCAATTGGCAAGAGATGCACTTAGACGATTACCTTTATTCCTCAGGTGAAGTCACTCGCCTATGGCTTTATCCAAGAGGCCCGGATTCGGGGTACAACGTCTATCCTAACGAAGGACAGAGGTGGACCTACTTTGGAGCCACTCACCAACCCCACGCACTCGGTGAACCGGCTTATGTGGTTCGCCCCCTGGATCCCGGTGAAGTCGTTCCCGCTAACGGTCTCCCGACTTTTAATGTCTATTACGAGAACGATGATGACCCAATGCGTCGAGCGGGCAAGAACAGCAGGCTTATCTTCTCGGCGCCCGCAACGGGACACTACTACGTCCGTATCACTGATACACGTGGGATGGGTGGGGATAACTTCAAATACCAGGCGCGCATCCGACCTGCAACACCGAGCTACATACCTTCGGTCGCGAAGGCGAATGGAAAAATGCACGCTGGCACGGGTCGTGAATTCACAGTGAGAGTGGATCGCTTGGATGGATTCAATGGTGAAGTGACTTTCAATATTCCTGATCTACCCTCGCAGTTTGTCTCTAATCTTCCGATCACGATCGAAGCCGGTCAGAGATCTGCAACGGGTTGCATCTGGCTTCCTCATGATGCGATGCCATGGGAGAACCCCATTTCGCCAGAGCTAGTCGCTACTGCCAAGATCTTGGGTAAGAGGGTAGAACGCAAAGTAGGCTCCGTGGGAGATTTCACCTATGCCGAACGTGCTAGCGCTATACCGACGGTGCATCCAATCGATCGGGAGGTGGCGTCAAATGAATCATGGACACTCCAAGTGCGTCGCGGTGAGACCGTTTCAGCTCGTGTGGTTATCGATCGCAAAGAGGGCTTCAATAACGAAGTCAGTTTTGGGAAAGAGGATGCTGGTCGTAACAGCGTACACGGTGTTTATGTCGACAATATTGGTCTGAACGGATTACTGGTGCGTCAAAACGAAACGGTACGCGAATTCTTTCTTACGGCTGATCCGATCGCCAAGGTGGGCAAGAGATACTTTCATCTAAAAGGGGCCAATGATGGTGGAGTCACCACATACCCCATCATCGTCGAAGTACTTCCGTAAAGTTTCCCGGTTGTAGCCAATCTGAACCCGGAAGCCCCAGTCGACGTTTTCATTCGATTAGCGCATCAAAAAACCCCGCTAAGAAGGCGGGGTCATGATTCTCATTTGATGCTTTGCATCGTAATGCCGATTGCTGCCTAGGAGGCATCCGCAACGACGTTAATTCTTCTACCCTTCTGATCGAAGTTGACTTTGCCATCGATCAGTGCAAAAAGGGTGTAGTCATTACCTTGCCCAACACCTTTTCCAGGGTGAAACTTATTTCCAACTTGACGGACCAAGATGTTCCCGGCACGGACGGCTTCACCACCGAACTTTTTTACTCCGCGTCTTTGGGCATTCGAATCACGTCCGTTGCGACTCGATCCTTGACCTTTCTTATGTGCCATCTATCCAACTCTTCTCTTATTGATGTGATTTCCTAACGGTCCAGTAATCTATCGGCTCAGTCTATTCTCCTCAAGAGCCAAACCAGTGGAATAAATACCCCACCATCACCATAACCAACGCCAAAACAAACAACCTACGAGGAACCAACCGGCAAAACACCCTCCCCGTCGCTAATTCATCTTATCCCGCTGGCCGTGAACCCGCTCGAGGTGCACCGGCGCACTCTCCTGTGTTCTGGGCACTAAGTTGCTCCTCTAGCCGTCTAATCCATTCCTGAATTGCCTCGGTTTGAGAGCCGCTCTTTCTGCAGCGTTGCAGATAATCCCTTGCCTCTTCCCACCTTTCAGTTTCGCGTAAGCTCTGGGCGAGTCCCTAGAAACAGTTCGTTGTATCTCCGCCTCACTGGAGCGTGTTTAGAAATGGTGCTTCAGACTGCTCCAATTCCTTTTTAGAAAAGTAGACATCACCGAGCAAAGCATTGGTGGAAGGCTCATCAGGAGCCAACCGATCGCACTCAGTAAGACTTTCCAGAGCAGAATCGACCTCTCCGAGTTGGAGATGAGAATAACCGAGGTTGTAAAAGGCTCGCACACGATGAGATTCTTTGGGCACGATCGTTGCCATGAAAAGGAATTCGATGGCTCGATCAAACTTTTCCATGTCCATCAAGAGTTCTCCAAATGGCAAATAAGCTCTTCCATAGTCACCTTTTTTAAACAGTTGCTCATAGACGAGATAAGACTCTTGATCTCTACCAAGCTGCCGGAGACAGTCGCCCATCACAAACCAACTCTCAAGATCATCAGGTACCAATTGCGTTGCGTTGATCGCATTAGGTATCGCTTCTTCGAACTTACCCGCCCAGTGCAGGACCTTTGCCAAATTTCGGAAGGCGATCGCCTGCCTCTCTCTATCGATACTCGATTTGATTCTGTCGGTTATCTGACCTAATTCTTGTTCCGGAATCACCCCGCCTTTTAGCCACCCAAGATCCTGCAACTCTGTCAAAATGGCTACGGCAATAGAACGATGTGCATCGATGGTAGGGTGCACATGGTCCAAAAAGTACTCTTCGCCCAAACAGCGATGCCCCAACTCTATTTCGGATTGGTTTCCAAGGATTTGATCAAGATCAATCAGTGGAATGGATTCTCGCGTCGTGATCTCTCTCAATCCGGCTCGAAAGGCCCTTGGCATTCGCAAAGGACAAACATCCTCATCCAGCGCTTGCCAGAAATATTCCCGAGCCTCCCCTTCCCTATCAAGTAGCAAGAGACAACGACCCTTGAAAAACAGTAGATCCGCATTACGAGGATCCCCTCTCAATGCTTCGTCAATTCTGTTCAACGCTACTTCCGGGCCCCCGTTATCTAGGAGTCGTTGCAACTCCATTCGGGAAAACTCCTCGGTTGAATCGACAGTGCTAGCCCCCTCTTGGTTCCCCATGAACGGGTTTTCGATCGAGTCAGAATCTACAGAAGCGAGGCTGGAAAACGATTTGAAAGGAAGACAGTCTTTCAGGTTAGCAGTCGGCGATAGAAAAACCAGATCTGCATCAGCTCGCCTCGCCATCGCGATCATTCGCTCGATGTTGACCTGAAAATGGATCAACACGTTCTCATGCCATGGGTCATCCCGAGTGTATGCTTTGGGTCCAGCGGAGTGATTGAGTATCTCATCTACTTCAGCGGGTAATATCTCCTGAGTGTTACGCATCAGGTCGGATTTTGGACGCAGCACCTCCTCAAATACTGAAAAGACACGTGAGTGCTGAAGAAATCGCCGCACACCGGCAACCACCTTTTCCTCCGTCCATGAATCATCAAGTAAACCACGATAGGTCCGCTGCTCAAGAAACTCATTATGCCCAGTGAGAACCACAAAGAGATCTGGCTCGTAGCCACATAGCTCCTCCATCACGTTGGCGACACGGTAACTCGCATAGCTGACTCCACCTGCATTAATAATTTCCCACTGGACGTCGCCGTCGATACGCGGAAGCATCTCCTTTAACCAACCTGAAAAAGACGTCCGATCGTCGAAAGGTCGTCCAAAAGTAGTTGAACCTCCGAGACAGAATACCCTCTTTGTATTCAGAGGCTTCTTTCGCTGAAACCTTTGCGGATTGAACCACACCGTCTTTGCGGGTGAGGTTTCCAGCCAACCTGAATCCCCAGAAGTGTTTTCAATGAAAACAGGGTTGTTCGAATCGAACCCAACGAATGGATCATCCGAAAGCGCATTTTCTCCTGCCCCAACCAACAGAAGAAAAGCTTCTGCTGCCCCCCAAATCACCAAAAAAATGACACTGGCAAAACAAACCTTCTTGCGTCGTGACAGTGTTAGCTTTGCATCGCTCATGGACACTATTTCCCATTTTTTTCGACGCACGACATGACAGGGAGCACCACTCCCCTGCCGACACTGTAATCACATTCTTGAATGCAACGCAAGCATGAGCTATTTCATAAGTGTCACGACCATCTTGTCCGCTCTCGAATCAAGATCCACATCCATCGGATGCCGCAATTCAAGAAATGAATCCACCACTCGTGGTCTAGCATCGTTGTCTGGATCCATCTCATAGATGACCAATCTACCGTGTTCACGGGACCGAAGACTAAAAAGAAGTCTCCCATCCGCTGACCAAGAGAGTTCCCCATTAACCGCTTCGGAGGTACGCAGTTTTACTTCGTAATTACCCACGTCCTTGTCTACCTTCTGAGTCGCATCACCG
>JAAXIK010000201.1:7812-13981 GCA_012270385.1 Rubripirellula sp.
CAGTTTTACTTCGTAATTACCCACGTCCTTGTCTACCTTCTGAGTCGCATCACCGTCATCAGTCAAGGATAACACGGCAAGTTCAATTTCACGGTTCAGCTCACCAAAAAAAGCCAACCGCGAGCTATCGGGCGCCCAAGCAAAATAAGGATGTACGTAGCGATAAGGATGTTGGGTCTTGTCGAACAGCTGAGTGCTATGCCCTGTGCTCACTTCATACAGCCTGATGCCATTATCGTTCCGATAGGCAATTTTACGTCCGTCAGGCGACCATTGAGCTCCCCATCCATCATCGATCCTTTTATGGGCCGTACCGTTGAGCCCCATGATCCATACAGACGACCCTCCGTCGTAACGAGAGCAGACAAACCGATCACCGTTAGGGGACCAACTTGGCAAAAGCCCGACTCCTATTTCCCTTGTCTCCGATCCATCGATCTTGACCAACTTGAGGACGGCTTGATGCTCTCCCTCGGGTGGAATTGCGTGAAACAAGACCTCTTCGCCGCCTGAGCGAATCACTGGAGATCCAAGTCTAGGATATTTTGCGTCATCGAAAATCAAACGACTAGAATTACTTTTTTCATCCACCGAAACAAGCACGTGGTTGCGTTGCTGCTGAAACGCGAACTCGTCTTGCGACAAACTATTGTCACCGTCCACATCTAAGCGATGGAAGTAATAGCGTTTCTGCAACTGAAATAGATCACGTGGGTGAAAACTGAATTCATCAAATGAGATCTCACCATCACGATTCCTGTCTTCAGGCTTGACCTCCCAGGGATAATTGTAATTCCCAAGCATGGAGAGTCTGAACTCATCCATGGATAACGCTTGATCGCCATCCTCATCAAAGGCAGCTAAATTCGAATCCAACAGATGCCTTCGATGCATAGGGATCCATCGATAAAGCTCCTCTCGATCCAGCAAAACATCCCCACTTGAATCCGCTTGATTAAATATCTCGATGACGTTGCGGAAATTGGGACTTTTGGGATCAGCGTATTCCGAGAGATCTATCACGCCATCGCTATTGAGGTCCATGATAGAAAATTGGGCATCCACTCCCTCCCGGTCCCACATGGCGACAACGAACTCTTGCTTGCTGATACTATCATCTTGGTTCGTATCCGCTCTCAGAAACTCGGAAAAAACAAGAACACGACCGTCTTGAAATCGCAAGCGATCTCCCGAGACCCAACGCAGACCAATTTGTGACTCGAGAAAACCCAACGCTTCTTCACGCGTCACGGACCGATCACGATTCGGATCAACGTGCAAGATCATCACTCGATCGAGTCTCCGCCGTCCGTCTGTTGCTAGGGATGCGATGTAGTTGATCGTGAACGTGGTGCTATCGACGGTTTCCTCAGGACGAAAATTCCACTGATCGTATGACTCGTCCAGGGCTTCCACAGCACGCATCCACATGGTGGCAAAGGGATCAATCTGTTCCGTTGGAACCTGATCTGACGTCGTCTCACTTTTATCTATTTGCGCAAAGCAAGGTGAGCAAAGGAAAAGCAAGGCTAGAGTAGGCCCAAGCCAATGCCTAAGTCCCGACCAACCCTCCCAAACGGTTTGATCTCTCACTACGCTCAAGTTACACCCATGTCGCCTTCTTTGGAGGTTTCCTCCACCAGACGGCTCACCACCTCCCGTGCGTTGACTCCCTCACTCTGCGCGGCGAATGTGGTAATCAGACGATGAGATAGAACCGATTCGGCCACTGCTTGTATATCTTCTAAACTCACCATGTATTGCCCGCGGAGAGCCGCCCGTGTCTTGCCACCCAGGATTAGGTATTGGATTGCTCGTGGCCCGGCCCCCCATGAAACATAAGATTTCAACCACTGGGGTGAGACCTGTTCCTGGGGACGAGTCTTTCGCACCAAGCGAACTGCATATCGATAAATATGATCCGGGACAGGTATTCTGCGAACTAATTGCTGGTAGCCCAAAATCTCCTCACCGGACATCAAAGCGTCCAGCGTGACCAAATCATCTCCGGTAGTAGATCTCGCTATCTGGATCTCCTCCTCCTCCGATGGATAGGTCAGTTCAATCAGAAACATAAAACGATCCAGTTGCGCCTCCGGCAGCGGGTAGGTCCCTTCTTGCTCAACGGGGTTCTGAGTAGCCAGAACCATGAAGGGTTGCTCCAGTTCATAAGAAGAGCCAAGCACGGTCACGCGCCGCTCTTGCATCGCTTCGAGCAAAGCAGCTTGGGTCTTAGGTGGCGCACGATTGATCTCATCGGCCAGCACAATATTCGAAAAAATCGGACCTTTGACAAACTTAAACTCTCGTCGTCCGTCTGGCGTGTCCTGAAGAATATCCGTGCCGGTGATATCCATCGGCATCAGGTCCGGAGTGAACTGCACTCGGTTGAAGCCAAGCGAGAGCGTCTCCGACAATTTGCTCACAAGTAATGTTTTTGCAAGACCTGGTACTCCCATCAGCAACCCATGACCTCGAGCAAAGAGAACAATCGCCAGTTGTTCAATCACTTCCTTCTGCCCGACGATCACCCGTCCAAGCTCCCGTTTAAGTCGCTCGTGACACTCACATAATTGCTCGATCTGCGAAACATCGTCAGAGGTTAAGGTCGCTGATTGTTGCTGACCGGATTGATCCTTACCAAGGTGCTCAGACGACGGGCTCATAAGAAATGCTTCCTGCGGAAATCGATTGAAGCTGAACAGATTATCCGTCTTTCTGGCGTAAATCAAGGATTGAAACCACCCTCCCCGCAGCTCCATCGAGTTGTATTCACTGTTACAACCGGACCCGCTTACCTACCCTCAAGGAAGAATTCCCCTAGAATGCACGACTGTGGTAGATAAAAAGCGGATGAAGAGTAATCTCGGGCTGACGGGACTCGCGGAGCATCACTCCCCAACGAGCAATTTGGGTTCACCAACTTTTCCTTGTGAATTCCTTGCCTGCACCTGAACGGAAATCCTGGACCCACCCCCTGTTAGGATCGCAACAAAATAATGGATCGAGAGCCCAGACAACGGACCGCTGCGCTTCCTTTTATTCTCATTACACTCTTCATCGACATCCTTGGCATTGGTGTCATCGTGCCTGTGCTTCCCGAATTGGTCAAGCAACTACTTGAGGCTGAGGAGATCGTTGCCACAGACCCTATCTCGGGGGAGATTCTGGAACTGAATGCCAGTCAATCGGAAGTTGGCGAAGATGAAAAGTATGCCTTGGCTGGGCGTTACGTAGGGGTGATTGCGGCCAGCTACGCTTTCATGCAGTTCATCTTCGCGCCAATCATGGGAGGACTTTCCGATCGTTTTGGAAGAAGGCCCATCATCCTGATCTCACTATTTGGTTTAGGAATTGATTTTCTTATCCAAGGCTTCGCCCCGAACATTCGTTGGCTGTTTATCGGCCGAATCATTGCAGGAAGCATGGGCGCTCTGTTTGCACCTGCCAACGCCTATATCGCCGCTGTGTCAACGGAGGAGAAGCGCGCACGACACTGTGGTTTTATGGGAATGATGTTCGGGTTAGGCTTTACCATCGGACCGGCTCTCGGAGGTCTCTTGGGAGCCTACAATTTGCGAGCTCCGTTCTTTCTCGCCGCGGGTCTTGCCTTGTTGAACTGGCTCTATGGTTATTTCATCCTCCCTGAATCCCTCCCTCCGGAGAAGCGTGGCAAGTTTACCCTGGTCCAGGCCAATGCTTTCTCAAGCTTCTTAAGACTTCGAAGGTATCCACTGGTTATGGGACTTGCGGTCGTCTTCGCGTGTAAATCCCTCGCACAACGAGGCCTCGAAAACGTATGGGTACTGTACACCGATTATCGCTATGACTGGGACAGGGTCACCAACGGAATGGCACTCGGACTTGTTGGCATCTGTGCCATTTTTGTCCAAGGCGGATTAGTCCGTCCGGTGGTCAAGAGGTTTGGAGAGAGAAAAACCGTCATCTTTGGCAGCGTGATGGGGATCCTGGGTTTCCTCGGCTACGGACTCGCAACCGAAGGCTGGATGGTCTACGTGGTCATCGTCAGCACCTCCGTTGGAGGACTCGCCGGACCAGCCATCCAGAGTTTAGTGACCAGCAATGTGAACGAGACGGAACAGGGACAGGTTCAAGGGTCGTTAATCTCGATGACAAGCCTCACGAATATTATTGCCCCACTCTTCTTCAATTCGTTTCTTTTCAGTTACTTCATCAGTCCCCAAGCCCCGATTCACCTACCCGGTGCACCCTTTCTCGTAGGCGCATGTCTACTCGCAGCATCGACTCTGATTGCCATCGCGGTCTTCCGACGAAATCCGGAATCCACCGCTTCAATTGAGTAGATTTCCACGCACAAATGTCTAAGCTGCTCGGTGTGAGCAGAACTAATTTTTTGGGCGTTGTGAACCCAGCCTGTTCCAAGTGCCTCAAGGTAGAATTCTGACGATGCGTTTACCCGTCACCGTTTTTGCACCGGTGGTCGCATGTATTTCAATGACATGGGTACCTGGCACGAGCCCCTCGGGAAGCGCGCCTTGCCACTGATGTGGTGTGCGATGGGGACCCGGTAGCTCAATCCAGTTCTTTTCCTTCACCTCCGCTTCGCGTGCTTTGACTCGAGCAAAGTAGGGATCAATCGCGCTGACACGTTTCAGGGGAATCCACTCTCCCTCGGAACCCACTCGCATTTGAACCGCGGTTTTTTCCGAACCGTTAAAGACATTAACGGAGAGTGAAGACTGAGACAGCTCACTCTGAGCGATAGCCTCTTCACAATCGATGCTCATCTGATAGTGATCGGGAACACCTGCCCCACGAAACGCAAGTGAATAATCATTACCATCGAATTCCATGATTGAGTAACCGTTAGGTCCTCCATCACTCATCATCGCATGAGGAATCCCTCGCTCATCTTTCTGACCACGCCACCAGCTCCCACCAACCGTCACATTAACAATATGATGATGACGTTTCGGGCCCTTCCAGCCGTCCTCTTCACCAATAAAACGATGCTCCATGTAGTGGGTGTGAGCTGAGATTGATACCGTGGCGGGACGCTGCTCAATCAAACGGTACAACTCTTGCCTATCCTTCACACCACCAAGCGGTATGTGCATCATCAGCACTACCAATTGTTCTTCAGGTATCAGGGCCAAATCATTCTTAATAAACTCAATCTGTCGATCACCCAGCCCCCCGTGATAGTGGCCGCGTTCTCCATCTTTCGCACCGTGCCAAACGACATCGTCCAAGACGAGAAAGTGAGCCGGCCCATAATCAAACGAGTAATAGCTCGGCCCATAGTGCTCCTCGAACGTTTCATCACTCAGCTCATCGTTCGGTGCATCAAGATTGATATCGTGATTCCCAATCACGTTGTACCAAGGGATTCCAATCAGAGCGATCGCTTGATTCAGAGGCTTCATCAACGAAAGGTCATCAAAAACAATATCGCCAAGCGTCACGCCAAAAGCTGCGTCATGGCCCTCCTCCATCAGAATCTGCTCAATCACATCATGTTGAATGTATTCCACTTCTTTGAGATTCCGAGGCTGCGGATCACCAAAGAGGAGTGCTTTAAACTGCTCCGGTTCGCGCTGGTGACGAAGCGCAAAATCAATGGATTTCGGTAATTCACCTGTGGGAGCAACGCCGGGAAATCTGAAATTCTGAGGGGAGCCCTCAGGCTTATGGATGTAATAAAACTGAGGAAGATGGTTTTCATCCAGTGGAGTTGACCACTGCTTCGGCTTAATCACAAAGATGATCGCATCACTGGAAACGGGTAACTCATAAGCCCCGTCTGATGACGTCGTGACAATTTCCCGCCCGTTACTCACCTTAATCCCTTCCAGCCGAGGCTCATCGGAATCCAAAACACCGTTTGCATTGAGATCATTGAACACTACTCCACGTGCCATCTGAGTTTCCTCGTCACCATGGGTGTGCCCCGAGTCGGTGTCATGTGCCATAGCCGTCTCGCACCATTGGAATATCACTCCGCTAGCCAAAACAACAACCAAACAATGAAAAGGACGTCTCAATAAACGGGCCGAGGGAATCGAAAACGGAATCAAAAACATTGAACAAAACCACGTGGATGAGTGAATGGATGAAGGAGTGCCAAAGCAGAATTTGGGCAGGGCATAATTGATCAACAACTTCACCCAAAGTTTAAAAACAAAAC
>JAAXIK010000452.1 GCA_012270385.1 Rubripirellula sp.
TCACTTAGTGGCAAAAGCTCCTCGAGATGCCATCGATCTTCCTCGCTCATTCGCCCTTGGAATAACATCTCAAGCAATCGATGGACCGACCAGTTCGGAAAGGGGCGAGCAATCAGCGAAATCGTTGAACCTGCCGACACCGCCCCTGGTTTGATCACGCGACAATACCAACCCGGGTTTGTCAGTTCCGTAACCTGCCGCACCAGCTCCTTGATGCCCCAGCGTCTTGCAAGCTTCCAACAAGGTTGCCGTGGCTGTGAAATCTCGAAGACAACCCCCGAGGCCTCCCACTGATCACCCACGCAAACCTCTCGTTCGGTTAAGCCTGAAAGCGTAAGGTTTTCCCCAAAGCCGCCGGGATTGAATCCGCAAAGTGGATAAATCTCATTCCACTTACGGTAATGCTCGAGGCCATAACAAAGAACGGCTTTATCCACTCCACCGTGAGACTCTCGATCCGATTGCTGATCTCCATCGAGGCCGTGAGTGCTTACTCGGACGGGGCCAGAGACGGGTTCCTTGATGATCGCCGAACTCCATGGTTTCGTCGTCTGCAGACGTTTTGAGGTGGAATCCGATTCACAGGGAAACTCACGGGTTTTACCAACCTGAATCGAATGGATAAGAGCTTCCATCAATGTCGTATAAGGATTAGAGGAATGGACTTTTTAGCGATCACTCGGTTCGCTCGCATGCACTAACGCACGCCCACGACAGGGCCATCTTTAGAAAGTTGAACGCAAGTTCAGTTCAATAGGAAGGTTAGTCTCCGTAATCATAATGGTCTGGATCAAGCGTTGATGGAACACTTCTTAGTCGCTTACCAATAGGTTCGGTAAGCCGCGTAGAGAGACCACCCATCGTAGAGATTGGTATCGTTTTGTTGGAGAGAATCGTATTCGATTCCAAACATGACTTTTTGTTGATGTTCACAGAATAAACGATTCATTCCTGCATAGAGACTGTAATGTTCATCACCACGCCCGTTGGTAAGCTCAGGAAAATCCTCCCTAGCCCCAGCGCGGCGAATATACCGAGAGTTCAGACGAATACCTTCATTACCGTCTGAACCCTGATACTGGAACTTCATCACTGCCTCCAGTTTATTCTCTACAAGCCAAATCGATGGCATGATCACAAGTCCCCAGAACGTACCTTCACGGCTTGCACGGCTCTGCTCACCGTTGTCACCGAGGATGCCTTCCACCTGCAACTCCCGTCGTCCATTGCGTCGTTGCAATGAGAGTGCTGAGGCCCACTCGAGGCCGGCCGCAAGTGACTCCTCTTCTTGGCTCACATTCTGGTAAAAAGCGGTCCAACGAACATCGGTTTCCCTCGTGTCAGTGTTTCGCGGCGATTCCCAGTGCAGATTGCTGTAATAAAGCTCGCCATCATTGAAAGATGCCCACCAGTCATCCTGCGTGGTACTGAAAACACCAAGTGTGAGGTTGTAGTCGCCTTGGTCCGCAATCGCCCACACACCGGTGGGGTTCGCGAACTCGGTATTATAAGCCCAGATTTTATTAGCAATGGCCGATCGCTCCACCGTCTTAATCCGCTTGGAAGAAGTCACCCATTCATAGGACATGTTGATTTCGCGGGAGCCAAAGCCGAATTTGAAACCATCGATTGCATCAAGATCCCCAGCTTTCTTCAGATCCACGGGAGCCTTCAACTGCCACATGTGTTTGAAGCGAATCCGTAAATCCCCACCCCGTGGGCGTTGGTCGTCCGAGACCTCTGCCTCGGCGTAAAGGTCCCAAACTCTAAGAAATCGTGCAGTTCCTCCCAAGCGGAAACGCCTCATCTCATCCGTTTCATAATCAACCGGCTCACCACCACCAGGACGTCCATCTACTAATCCGTATTGATAATGGAAGCGTCCGATGAATTTAAGCTCTTGGAGCAGCTTGCCATCGTCGTTGGAGTAAAGCGTCCCAAACGCTTTCCATCGCCTGCAAAACTCATCCGAGAAGAGACCGGAACTACACTCCCTACATGGACGCGCCGCAGCAGAGCTACCCTTAAACGCTTCTGCGAATTGATGATCCACCAACTCCACCGCCGGCTCCGGCAAGTCGACCGACCGTATGGTGGTGGGCTCGAGCACCGAAGCTAAAGGGATGGACTCTGCGGCATTCGCAAAAGCCAAAGGGAATGTCACGATCAGCAACGCATTAAAACCGATGGCAGCCCTCCCCCGCCCATAACACGCAATCAATCGCCTGTTGAACGGGAACCAATCTGCACTTACTGGCATCTGCAATTCTTGAGCGTCTGAGGTTTCTTTCCGGTAAACATCCAGTGCTGGATACATCGGCTGCCTTTGAAGCCACATACCATTCCATCGAGTGCAACCCCGAGACACCGTCTATTTCCCCCAATTCAACATCCCAGTCCAATCAAGCTCACGGGTTCGTCTCCATGCCTAGATCACCTTCTGCGCGCTGAATCATGGGGACTGAAGCATTCATTACTTGCTCGATCCACCATGTGGAAACGTCGCTAGCAACACCTAGATGAATAGAGTCAGAATCCGCCAGATGCCCAGTAGTGAGATGAACAGCGTGATCATTGCTGCGAGTATTTTGGGAAAGACATGTTTTCCAGGACTTGCTCGGATCGCCACAACGAGGACAAACCAAGCAACACCAGGTAGCAGTATCCCGTTGGCAACCTGAGCGAAAACGATCACTTGGGAAGGAGCTCTACCAAAAAGGAAGGCTGAACCTGCACCGA
>JAAXIK010000302.1 GCA_012270385.1 Rubripirellula sp.
AAGCGTCTGGGGCCACCGGGCCCGACAGATCCACTGGCTCGACTTCGTATTGTCGAGCAAGTTCTTCAATCAGAACATGTCGTGGGATCGATACTCGATTCCCAGTTTGATTCATGACGTATCCACCCATCATCAAGGCATCACTCTGAACCACGCCGATCCGTTTCCTTTTTCCTGATGCGACCGTGTTGATGGATCGGACCAATTCGTATTCCACCGGAATACCGTATTCAAAGATAGGCACCGTGACTTTTTCCAGCCCAGAGCGGAAAGCCGCTCCGAGGATAAAGGATTTCTGTTTCTGCGTCCCTTTCTCACGGACCGTTCTCGCAACGGGGATGATCCCAAAGCGTTCTTCCGCAAGTGCCGCATCCTCGCTAAAAAGTTCGATGTCCTGATAAAGATTGACTTCGAGTTTCCTGCCACCTTTGGCCGCTTCGCTACGGAATTCTTTGAGCAAGTTGATTAGCTTGTATCGCGTCCTAGCGTAAATCTCAGGGATCTCAGTACTCACGAACGCATCGATCACGATGGGCTGATCCGAGTCGAGTTCCCGAATCAGCTTTTTGGTCGCGGGGGCGAGTGAACTCACTTGGCCTTCTGTTGTGTCGATCCGGCTCACATCCCAGGCTCTGAAAGTCACCACCAGAGAGATGGTGACGATGGTGAGTGCCATGACCCTGGCGATGTAATGCCAAGCCATCGTGTTCCCGTCCTTGCCGCCTGTCCAGTGACGTCGTCCTATCAAAACCATGCAAGAGTACAGGGCAACGCAGCCGACCAAAGCGAAGTAGAAAACGGAGGAGGTGCTGATAATGCCTCGGCCAAAATCATCGAAGGGACGGGCGATTCCTGCGGAAGCTATCCAAGCCGCAATCTGTTGGTTAGGGCTGACGGAATCTGCGAGCGATGCGAAGGCGAGCGGAGCATTAAAGAGCGACCCGAGAATGAAACCCACGGTGAGGTTCCCCGTAAGGAAAGAAGCAATCATGCCGATCGCAATCATGGAAAGGCCGACAAACCAATATCCAAGATAGGTGGTGAAAATGAGCCCTATGTCCAACTGCCCCTCACTCAGGATCGCCAACGTCACAAACGTGCTTAATTGACTGAAAAGTAGAGAGGAGGTGAAGATTGCGGCGGCCGACATGTATTTTCCAATGACGATATCAAAGTCGTCAGCGGGAAGCGTGAGTAGCAACTCGTCGGTCCCCTGTCTCTTTTCTTCGGCCCAGATGCTCATGGTGATCGCAGGGATGAAGACCAACATGATCAGAGGGAACCAGTAATTTAGCTGATCCAGAGTGGCGAGATTCTGGTTGAAGAATTCGGACGGCCAACATGCTGCGAGTGAGGGCAAGAAGACGAAGATACAGAGGAATACGTATCCGGTGGGATTACTGAAGTAGCCTTTAAAGTTTCGTTTCATCACTGCATACGCCGCCCGTTTGGTCCGTGACAGTAGAGTAATGATCGCGAGTAGGATGATCAGTAAAGCGACGTCGTATGCGAAAAGCACGAAAAGAGCGATGCTAACTTTGGTTAACGCCATGGTTTCTCGATCTAAATATTCAGCTTGAAAAGTGGGAAGAGGTTTTCACCGAGGCGTAAGTCGTACTCGGGGAAGGTTTGCGTCTCTCGAATGACTTGGAGTTATTCAGCCGGTTCTTGAATTGACTCATCTTTTGTGAGGGCATGAAAGGACTGGTCAAGATCGCCGTCACCGATATCACGGAGTGTCTGAACATCTCCATCGTATACCTTCCTGCCTTCGTAAATCATCACGACACGACTCGCCATCGCCTCCACCTCTTGCAGGATATGGGTGCTTAACAGGATGGTTTTGGTTTCCCCGAGACGTCGCATCGTTTTACGGACACCACGTATTTGATTTGGGTCGAGTCCGGCAGTGGGTTCGTCAAGGATCAGAACGTCTGGATCATGTAGCAACGCTTGGCTCATTCCAACACGCTGCTTGAAGCCCTTGGATAGCTTGCTAACAGGTTTGTACAGGACGCTGGATAAATCACAGATCTCGACAACGGCATCAATTCGCTCTTGTTTAATGTCCTCGCTTAAGCCTCGGGCATCAGCGAAAAAATCAAGCATAGCGAGCGGCGTCATCTCGGGATAAAGAGGGCCGTTTTCGGGGAGGTATCCAAGGTGCCGGCTCCCCTCAATACGATTCTCCATCATGTTGCATCCCGCAATTCTCGCTTCACCTTCACTCGGCGCGATGTAACCGGTGAGCATTTTCATGGTGGTGCTCTTTCCGGCTCCGTTTGGACCTAGAAATGCAACCAATTCGCCTTCGCTAACTGAAAACGATACATCTCGCGTCGCAGCGAACGGACCATAAAACTTGCTCAGCCCCACGGCTTCAATCATTGCACGAGGTTGAGCATCGCTTGTCGTCGATTCTCGATCTTCCTCCATTGCCGGCATCCCTTCGGAAGGGATGTTGCTGGTATCTTCCAGAGTGGCTTCTTGGTCTGTCATGGTCACGATCGATGAAGGAATGGTGGTTCAGACGACTTCCCGTGAAGTGAGTCTGCATGGGTTGCTGGTCGGAAATTCGAAAACGGCGGGTTTGGATTGATTCTAATCTCACCGCAGGAAAACTTACTTTCAGCCGTTTGCTGGGAGTAAATCACTGAACTTTCTCGGCCTGCTGATACGGCTCCAATCGCTCGCCGCTGGTAGTCTAACCGAATCCTCCTCAGCCTGTCG
>JAAXIK010000148.1 GCA_012270385.1 Rubripirellula sp.
CACTTTGCGTTTTGCTCTTCTGTGGCTGCACCTTTTCTGCCCTGCCGTTTCGCCTCTACCAACCTGCCTTTCCCACAGTATCCGACCCGTTTCAGGCTACCGGACCGTCAGAATCCACGCTTTTTCCCTTGGATTTTGAGACGTCCAATCTTCGTGCCGACGTTGTTCAACTCGAGCGATCAGTCGTGGATGGTCGTCTCGTTTCCGAGGTGGATTCGACACCCTCTTCGGAGATTTCGGAGTTAAGGAGCATGCCTCGGCAGATTTCGCGGAGAGCTTCGGATATTCCCCTGACCTTCGAAGATCTCGCTGCTCCCATTGAGCACCCAGGCACTGCTAGAGATCGCTGGGTGCAGGCGGGAACAAGCGATTCTTCTGCAGATACCGTTGCGGCAGGCGATGCTCTCGTCGGGGTTCCGCAGGGGCATCCGCTCAACGAGCCAGGAAATGGTTCTTCGAATCCAGCGCGATCCGATTTGGCAGAGAATCGGGGATCAAAATCCAGTACATCTACTCGCGCGAAGCAACCCCCGCCTCAGCAGGAGGGTCCGATGCAACTTGCCGATAACCGGAACGGAGAGCAGAGAGGAAAATGGACTGCCGAGCAGATCTTTACTCACAGTGAGGATCAAAAGGTCGGCGGCGCAAGAGGTCGGTTTGCCAGTTCAGCATCCGATGGAGCGAATCAGCGTTTGGGGTCAGAAAAAGAAGTAAGCGATTCCGCGTACCGTTCTGGTTGGCGAGCATTACACGATGTCGATCAGTCCAACCGTCATTCCAATTGGATTCATCACCCCTGATCCTAAGGACGGCTGCGCGCTCAGAGGAGATCTGTGAGTTTTTGATCACCAAGTTTTTTCACGATTTCTCTAACTCGTTCCTCTGCATGTTTCGGAGCAACGAGTGTTGCATCGCGGGTCTGCACCACGATCAGGTCTTCGACATCGATCGTTGCAATGGTGTGATCGCTCTCGCTAACGATAATGCATCCTTGGGAATCAATCCCTAGATGCGAACCGACAACCGTATTTTGGTTCTCATCAGGGGCATGCAATCGAGAGAGTGATTGCCAACTTCCCAGATCGTCCCAATGGAATGGAGCTTCAATCGTTACGACATTGGGATAGCCCTCCATCACTGCGTAGTCAATGGATTTTCCCTCAATTGCAGTGAACCGTTCCTCCAACACTTGTGGGTAGAGATCCGTTCCAAGCGATTCAGCGATAGAAGCAAGATGGTCATACATTTCAGGTACATTCGATTTCAGAGCTTCTAAGATCGTTGAAGCTTTCCACACGAAGATCCCGCTATTCCAGTAGTAAGTCCCTGAGTCCAGATACTCTTGAGCCGTCTTGCGATCGGGTTTTTCTCGAAACGACTCTACATTGAAAGCGGCGATGGATCCTGAGGCCGCAATGGATCCTCCGCGCTGGATGTATCCGAAGGATTCCGCGGGATAATTGGGGCGAATTCCAAACGTGACGATTCGACTTGGATCTGCTTTGACGAGCTCTTCCGCTGCCAGGAGACCGGTTTGAAATTGTTCATCCGATTGGATGACGTGGTCCGACGGCATGACTGCCATGATTGCTTCGGGATCCCGCTGCTGTACGATCGCCGCAGCAAGCCCTATGCAGGGTGCAGTATCCCGTTTGCATGGTTCACCGACAATGTTCTCGGGAGGCAGCGAAGGTACCTGTTCCGAGACAGCAGAGACGAGATCCCGGTTGGTGAGGATCATTTGTCTCTGAGAAGGGACGACATCACCGAGTCGCGAAAGGGTTCCCTGTAACATGGTCTGGTCTCCAGCGAGAGCAAGAAGCTGCTTGGGACGCAGTCGACGGCTCGCTGGCCAAAAACGTGTTCCACTACCACCAGCCATGATGATTGCGTGAAGCATATTCCCTACCTTTGTGACGGGATCGGCAAGGTGCGATTACCAACATTCGATGATGAGGGTCGCAACTTGATGTGTATGGGGCTTTAGACGACACCCAGAATATATCCCTCGGTAGCAGGATTGGCGATAAGGCACAGATCGGTTTCGCTGCTCATTGCATAGCGAGCTGCATGGACTCGGGTTACTTCGAGCGGAGGAGCGTTTGGTAGGTTTGTCGGCGGTGGATGTATCGGCAGGGGGTGACGGTTGACCGGGGTCTGCTTCTGTTTCGATGATCTTCTGCTTCAGAAGATCCCGAGCTCGAGTGAAGTCGGGAACATCCGGCTCCAGTTCAGCCGCTGTTTCAAGTCGTTCAAGAGCCTCATTCATGCGTCCCGCGAGATAGAGAGCAAGACCAAAACGGTACTGAACGCTGGCGTTCTCCGGGGCTAAGTTAGCATCTCTTTCGAGCAGCGGGAGCTCTTCCACTCGTAGTTGATCCGCTTGACTTATCAAATCCGCCGCTTCCTTACCCGACCTCTGAGACGCGAGATTTTCGAGTAGACTCGATAAATTCGATCGGGGACCTGTCGTATTGGGTTCAACGCGGATCGCAGTTTGGTAAGCCTCTACCGACTCTTCAAACCGGCCTTGCCCTTCGCAGAGCATGGCCCATCCAAGGTGAGCACCTGCACGATCTGAAGCAGCCATGAGTGACGCTTTGACATCTCGAAGAGCTAAAGAGACACGAGTCTTTTCACAGTCAGAAAGATTATGATAGGTGCCAGAAGCCACGAGTACACACGCGGCTTCAATGCGGAGGACTCGAACATCGTCTCTTAGCCTT
>JAAXIK010000450.1:0-2479 GCA_012270385.1 Rubripirellula sp.
CCCGTTGGACAAACACAATCTGCTTTCGGCATGCGGATACTTCCTGCGCAGCGGCCAATGTTGGGCAATTTGCGCGGGGATTGTATTTCTCACCGTGATGATGGACTTTCTTAATTTCATTCCTATCTACCTCAGTGAATCGTTGGGATTGAGTGCAAGCGTGGCTTCCATGGCAGGGACGAGCTTTCCTATTGGCATGTTTGTGGCACTGATTGTGTCCGGTTTCTTATACGACCGCTTTAGCAAAAGACGACTTGCAATCGGCCTTACCACGCTGCTTATGATTGGGATTTCGTGTGTACTTTGTCTGTGGGGGATGGACCTCGCTCCCAAAGCCTACCGAGTACCCCTTTCGATTACCTGCCTCTTTGTTTTAGGCTTCTCCATTTCCCCAGCGTATTATGTCCCCATGAGCGTTTTTTCTGTCTCCTTTGGTGGACGACACTCGGGGTTTCTCGTCTCGTTCATCGATATTTTTGGGTACGCCGGCGCGTTGGTCTTTAATTTCTTCAGCGGGTCCATCGCTGAACATTATGGGTGGGATACTTTTCTTGGTGGACTCACGCTCATTAGCTCGCTAGCCATGCTCAGCATGTCAACGTTCCTGTACCTTGATCAACGCAGCACTAGCAGTACGACACCTGTTCCAGCTAATTGAACGCGAGGAGATCGGCAAATTCTGGAAGCATGCCTGCGTCAATCAGTATTCGCAGCTTTATGAAGCGTTACTTAGACCAGACGAAAGGTGGCGGCCGAAACAGTTTTACGTCGCGATCATTGCTCAGTGCCTTCCCAGGGGTGGATCGGCCATCGCTAATGATCCTCTGATACCCCGTTATCATTTCTCGAAGAAGATCTTCGTTTGAGGCAGATAGATCTTGAGTCTCTCCGGGATCCTCTTTCAGATTGAAGAGCTGAACAAAGACAGAACTCTCCAGTTCTTGATGATTCTTAGGATGACGTCCAAACTGCTCGATCGCTCGCTGCCACGCCTCTTCACTTTTGGGTTCCGTGTAGAACGGGCCAGAACTTCCGCTTCCAGGTCCTAATATCAATTTCCAATCACCCATGCGAATCGCGTTCGTTCGCGTCCCACGAATCACCAACTCCTGCCGGTGCGATAACTCAGGATGGGCAAGGACGGAGGCAAAACTCATGGAATCAGGAGCTTGTTCAGCAGTGAGTTTTGCACCAGCGATCTCAGCCCAGGTTGCCATCAGATCATTCAGACCGATCAAAGCGTGAGAGACACCGCCGGGTTCAATGACACGGGGCCAAGTTGCCGCGAATGGAATGCGTAGACCTCCTTCAAAAGCCGAGAATTTATACCCTCGCCATGGCCCCGCAGAATAATGGCCATCTTTCTCCATCTCCTGCATTTGATTGGCGGTAGCTTCCCGGTTCCGACCTGAATAATGCCCGGGACCGTGATCGGATGCGACCATCAGGAGTGTATCTTCCCAAACGCCAGCCTCAGCCAGTTGCTTTCGAATCCTACCGATACAGGCATCCCCGTTCATCACGAAATCACCATAAATACCGATTCGACTCTTCCCTTCAAAATCAAGCTCTGGGGACGTGGGGGTATGCGGTGCAGTGAGCGATACGAACAGAAAAAAAGGTCGAGACTGGTTAGCGTGAAGGTTGATAAACCGTCCCGATTCTTTACAGAACGTGGGCAAAACATCACGGTCAATAAAATCCTCAGCAGCGGGGCCGATCCGATTGAAGGCGCTCCACCCCTTCTTTGCGGTCACACTACCTTGCCATTGCTTGCCACGGATAAATGCGTAGGGAAACATGTACAGCGAACCCGGAAGAAAAAAACAATCATCGGAGCCAAAATCAGTCGGGCCGATCTGGATGGGCTTTGTGAAATCCGTGTTGTCCGCTCCCTGAACTTTACCATCGAGCGTGGTCATCCGAGTCCCGAGATGCCATTTCCCAACATAGCCCGTGGCGTACCCCGCAGAACGGAACATATCACCAAGCGTATGCTGTGTTTCGGGAAACCGCAGGCCGGTGAATCCCCAAGCACCTCCCGGCTCAGCTTTTCCGAATCGAAATGCATAGCGCCCGGTCATCATGGACGTCCGACTGGGGATACACACCGAATCCGTGACATGTGCATCAGTGAATCTCAATCCGTCCGCACAAACTTTGTCGAAATGAGGTGTATCAATATTACATCGACTACCACCGAATGCCTTGATATCTCCGTACCCAAGATCATCTGCAAGGATGAAAACAATATTGGGTCGGTCGGCGGCATGCCCACTCACTGGGTAAACATTGAGATGAACGAGGAAACTCAAAGCGATCAGCAGTATTGGAACGCATTTTCTCTTCCACGCTTGAAAGACCATCACGCTATGACTCCCCGAGACGTCGTTGTCACCGATTACAGTGGTTTCGAAATAGCCAACCCCATCATTCGGTCATTTGACCATTTCAATCGACATCGTTCAAGATCTTGCCC
>JAAXIK010000450.1:2489-2723 GCA_012270385.1 Rubripirellula sp.
CCCGTGATGAACTCTCGCTGCGATTGCAACAAAAAATCACACCTTCCCTGAAGCCCTGTCGCCAATCCCGGATTTTGGTCAGAACCTTCGATTGCAATTTGAGTCATTTCATCAATCATCTGATTAAGTGTTTGTGTCATCTGTTCTTCGAACTTGCTGGACATCCCCCAATCAATCACACCCCCAATCACGACTCCCACCGCAATTCCCGCGGCGGCCCCCACGGGTCCGCCC
>JAAXIK010000448.1:0-10283 GCA_012270385.1 Rubripirellula sp.
AGCTCAGCCGCCTCAAACCCCCGAGCAACAAGCTCAACAGCAGCTGGAGCAAGCGATCGAGAATATGCAAAATGCAGAGAAGGCTCTGGAGGAAGAGAAACTCGAAGAGGCAACCGAGCAACAACGCCAGGCGGAAGAGGAACTTCGCGAAGCGATTGACGAGTTGGAAAAGATTTTAAGGCAACTCCGAGAAGAGGAGATGCAGAGAGAGCTCGCCAAGCTTGAAGCTCGCCTCAAAAAGATGGCCACCATGCAAGCAAAGCTTTTAGATGACACCATCACTTTGGCCTCCACACCTCCATCGCAGAGGAATCGCCAAACGGATCTCAAGGCGGGTAAACTGGCGTTTGAAGAGAAGAAGATCACACTCGAAGCAGATCGCGCCATGTTATTACTTCGAGAAGAGGGATCAAGCGTGGCGTTTCCCGAGGTGGTGGGGCAGATCAGGGAAGACACCATTCGAGTCTCTGACCTACTCAACGAGACCAAAATTGACACGATCGCACAAGGAATCCAACAGGACATCCTTGCAGCGCTCGAGGAGATGATCACCTCTTTGCAGAAAGCCCAACGAGATTTGGAGCAACAAAGACAACAGGAACAACCACCCGGTTCACCGCCACCGTCGGGGCAAGGGGAGCAGCCGCTCGTGGAAGCGATAGCCGAATTGAAACTCATACGCACCATGCAGGTAAGAATTCAAGGGACGACGAATCGATATGCGGATCTAATGAACGAGGGTAATCGTTCAATTGAAGAAGTGTTGCCGCTGCTAAGAGATCTCGCCGAACGACAAGATAGACTCGACCAGATCACTCGAGACATAGCATTAGAACGTAATCAATAACCACTCCTCTTATTCTCAGAAACCACATCCCCTCCACTTCACCCGAAAGTGATGACTTTCGGGATGTTTCAACCCGCTCCGCTAACCTATGCAACAATGATGCAGTCATTCAAATCACGAAGAACGGGCACCTGGTTGCTTTTTGTTTCCATCTGTCTTGTTACCAGCCTGCAAAGCAGCCAAGCAGCGGATGCTTTGAAACGTAACGCCACGTGGGAACTACCAAGCCGAGAACAGCAAACAGAAAGGTTTCGTGCAGCACTTGCGGAATTAGGCACCGAGGATTCCCTCATTGAATCGGCAGTCGAGCGTGTCGCTAGCCGTCTGTCTGACGCTCAGTCCGATGCGCTGGATCCGAGGGTTCGTGAACTTGCCGCAAAATCCCCAGTGATCAACGAAGTCATTAGCTTGGTGGACGGAGCGGTAGACAGTGCTGCGACGGATGAGATCCAGAGGTGCCTTCAGGCGTTGGGCTCGGAAAACTGGCAGGCATTACCCAGTGTTTTGCGTCATACGTGTTCAGTCTGGGTGGCAAGGACTTTCACTCAACGTCGTTTCTTCGATGAAGCGATCAATGCTTTTTCCACCGTTGATCCAATAGCAAGTCTCGATCCAGCTTCCGCCTTTTTTTACAGGGGAGCATGCAATCATGCACTTCTGAAAAAAGATGCAGCTCTCAGCGATTTAGAGAAATTACTGGAAAACGAATCAGACTGCCCACTGCGGTACAGTCGTACCGCAAAGATGATGCTCGCCGATATCAAACCGCTCAAGGAAGACACCCTGGATGAGATATCACGGATCATGGGAGACGTCACCCGAAGGCTGGATCTTGGAAGGACAGGGAAACAGGTAAAAGACCAAGAACAAAAGATTATTGACAAACTGGATAAGCTCATCGAAGAATTGGAACAGCAGCAGCAACAGCAACAGCAGCAACAACAAGCAAGCAGCGGTCAAGGTGGTAGCAGCGAAGGGAGTCAAGGAAGCCCGATGAACGACAGTCAGATCGCTGGCGGTAATGGGAATGGGGACGTGGACCGGAAAAAGATTGAACAGAAGGATGGCTGGGGAAATCTTCCACCCGCAGAGAGACAAGAGGCAATCCAGCAAATCAGCAGAGATTTGCCCACCCACTATCGCGAGGCGATCGAGGCTTACTTCCGAAAGCTTGCAACCGATCAGAAATAGAAGAGCGACGAAATCTGAATCGTACATCCCAATTTGATAAGCAATAGGCCGCGAAATTCTTGGCTCGCCACCCGTTGGGAGTAGTTTCGCCGGGAAGACTCATCAGGAATCCAACTCGCTCGCGATCCTGAGGGTCGCTTGGTGCTCCACGCCTTTCATCAAGGCACTCCCACCGCTCTAATGAGAAGGTTCTGAGATAGATTTCCCGCAAAGTCGCGGCTCTTAACCAAACCTTCATGAAAACATAAGCGTTCTAGCACTCGTTTACGCGGTCATGCGGTGGTATTTTCTCGGCCATCGACGGGACGTTCCCGTTTCCCAATATTGCCTCTACTAAGAGACACCTTTAAAGATGACTTTGAACATTTCGCGTTTTGCAACGGCCTTTTGCTTAACTGCTCTCGTTCTAGCTCCGGTTTCCGCTCAGAACTCGAGTTTGCGCGGTACCGTTGAAATCGACGGTAGCAGCACCGTCTACCCAATCAGTGAAGCTGCGGCCAGTGGATTTAACAAAAGCTATTCCAACGTCAAAGTGAACGTCGGAGTGTCAGGTACTGGAGGAGGCTTCAAGCGATTCACCAAAGGTGAAACCGATATTTCAGACGCTTCGCGGCCCATCAAAGATTCCGAATTCGCTGCTTGCAAAGAAGCGGGAGTGAATTTCTACGAACTACCGGTAGCCTATGACGGACTTACCCTCGTCATCCACAAAGAAAATGACTGGATGGACTATCTTACTCTCGACGAGATTAAAAAGATTTTCACCACTGAGGGTGGAGCAAAAAGCTGGAGCGATGTTCGAGCAGGCTGGCCCAAGAGTGAGATCAAGATTTTTGCTCCAGGAACCGATTCGGGAACCTTTGACTATTTCAAAGAAGTCGTGGTCGGTAAACGCGAAACCTCACTTCGCGAGGACATGAGCACGAGTGAAGACGACAACGTGCTGGTTACGGGAGTTTCAGGATCCCCCAATGCAATCGGATTTTTCGGAGTTGCGTACTACGAAGAGAATAAAGACAAGCTCAAAAGTGTCGCGGTTGTGAACCCCTCTACAGGTGAAAAAGTTTCACCCACGGCAGAGACGATTGAAGATGGGTCTTACGCTCCATTTAGCCGCCCACTGTTCATTTACGTCAATGCAAAGTCATTCCAGAGAGCAGAAATACGCCAATTTGTCGCTTATTACCTGACCAACGCACCCAAAATGGCACAACAAACGGGTTACGTCGCCTTGCCTGCGACAATCTATCGTGAGGGCATGATGCGATGCCGATCGCAGGCCAAAGGGGTGGGAACACACTATCTCACCGAAACCATGGAAAAGCGTGGCGGAGCGGTTACCGAAGTTTACAAGTCGGAAAACTTGGTAAAGTAGGGCTAGCCCTTTACGGGGTTTTGAGACGATTCCGCCTCAAACTAGCCGCCTTCGGGTTTACAGAAGAAAATTGAAGGTCAAGATCTAGGCAAACGGCAGATAGCCTCCCGAAAAAGACGGAAAAAGATATCTCATCAGGGATTGCTTTCCGTCTCGGGATGGTTAGAAACCGTAAGCGGATAGAGTACAAGAGGACTCACCTCTGCACTCGATCTCATCGTGAGGGTTGCAACGCGAAGTGTGTGAGCCACTGGAAAGGTTCGAACGGAAGAGAATCAGCGATTGTCTTGCGTTCGGTTTTCGAAAGTTGCACACGCTTTGCCACCTGACCCGCGCGGTTTTACAGTGAACTGTTTTGACTGAATTTTCCATCAACCGGACAGCATCGGAATGAGCCGAGCAGTGGCGGAATCAGACGCTTCATCGAACAACCTCGATGCGCGCGTCAATGCATTGCTGTCTCGCTCAAGACGCAACCTCGGATCAACGAGACTGCGTGAGTTATTCATCTACGCCGCACTGATTGCTTGCGGCTTATTCTCGCTTCTGATCACGGTCTCGATCATCGGTGTCCTGCTCACGGAAACCTTACGCTTCTTCCAATTCGATGAAGTGACCGTAGGCAACTTTCTGGGTTCTGCGCAGTGGACGCCACTACTGGGTGCAACGAAAAGCTTTGGGATTTGGGGATTAATTAGCGGGACGCTACTGGTAACAGGTATCGCGATGGCCCTGGCGTTACCCCTAGGTCTCATCACCGCTATCTACCTGAGCGAGTATGCTCCGAGGAAAGTGCGGGACGTGCTCAAACCGGTGCTTGAAATCCTGGCCGGTATACCCACGGTGGTTTACGGATTTTTCGCCCTGATGACCATCACTCCCTTCCTACAATGGTTGCACGAAGGCTTCAACGTCTACAACGCGATGAGTGCGGGGATAGCGCGTGGGCCCCGGTGCTTCCCCCAGGTCTGTTCGCTTGCCGAAGATGCATTGCATTCCGTACCGAAAGCACTCCGCGATGGCGCCCTGGGCCTCGGTGGAACCCGCTTCGATGCGACGATCAAGGTAATTTTACCCGCTGCACTCAGTGGGATTATCAGCGCTTTCCTGCTCGCCGTTGCTCGTGCGATCGGGGAAACCATGATTGTTGCTTTGGCAGCGGGAAGTCGCCCTCAGGCGACCCTCGACCCTCGTGATGAAATCCAAACCATGACGGGATTCATGGTACAGATGGCGGGTGGTGATGTGTCTAACTTCGGTACCGAATACTTCTCCATGTATGCCGTGGCGTTCACACTCTTCCTGATCACACTTTCTCTAACGATGCTGGGGAATCTAGTACGTCGACGCTTCAGGGAGACCTACGAATGAGCTCTGAAAACCGAAAAGACGAAATCCCGTCCGACGGCGCGACGGCCAACGCAGGAGCCAGCGGATCCAGAGCGGATAAAGAAAAGACTTTACGCGGATCGGATAGCCGCATGGCAACCGATCGCGCCTTCCGGCGTGCTTGCGTGATCATCGCAGGCATCAGCGTGGTGATCCTGACATTCCTGCTTGGCTCGATCGTCCTACAGGGACTGCCCTCCCTCTCAATCACTCTGCTCACCGGAACACCGGAGCCCGAACCGAGTCAGGCTGGCGCTTGGCCAGCCATCGCGGGAACGGTCTGGGTGTGCACGATTTGTGCCTTGATCACACTGCCGATCGGCATTGGCACAGCAGTTCTTATTGAAGAGTTCAGACCCAAAAGTCGATTGGGGCGCCGATTACTCTCTCTCATTCAACTCAATATCAGTAATCTCGCGGGCGTTCCCAGTGTGGTTTACGGGATTTTAGGTTTGACAGCCTTTGTTTCCATGTTCGGACTTTTTGGTGCCGCAAAGAATGGTGAGCCGGCTTTTGAAATCGGTGCCACCTATTATGACCAATTCACCAACTTAGCGAGCGATCCGTTTTTGAGTATGGGCATCGAGGATGCAGAAGAACGATACTTTCTCGCTCCCGTTGCTGCTTCTTCCGACCCTCCCACCGTACCCAAGTCGGGTATGACGATGTTCGAGTATATCGGCGAAACACTTGAACCAGTCACGATCAATGTGGTCGGTGCTGAGGACTTCCCTCCAACGGATCCCAAAGAGCTAAGTCTGTCCGTCGATGGAAATAGCATCCCGGGTCGGATCAGTGAAAAAGCTTGGTACTATTTTCGTCTCCCCTTTGGACGCGGAGTACTGGCAGGGGCATTAACCCTGATGCTCGTCATTCTACCTGTGATCATCATCAGTAGTCAGGAAGCGCTCCGTGCGGTTCCCTCATCACTGAGAGATGGGGCTCGAGGACTAGGAGCCACCTCATGGCAGGTGATTTGGAACATCACACTGCCCGCGGCCTCGCCCGGTATCCTTACTGGATCCATCCTTGCAATGAGCCGAGCAATTGGGGAAACCGCTCCGATCTTGATTATCGCAGGAATCGTTTACATTCGTAACGCTCCACATCACCTGATGGACAGCTACACCGTACTTCCACTGCAGATTTATAACTGGACAAGTCGCCCTCAAGAAGAATTCCACGCGATTGCGGCAGCCGGAATCGTCGTCCTACTCGTAATTCTGTTGTCCTTCAACGCCATCGCAGTGATCTTGCGTCAGCGGATGCAGAATAAGGTCCGATAGAGTGAGTCATGACAACTAACACGCTTGAACCTATTGAAAAGCGCAACATGAACACAGTCACACCCGAATTGGCTAACCAGTCTGAGGATTCAACCCCAGCAATCCAAGCAGATAATTTGAATGCTTGGTATGGTGATTTCCAAGCTCTGCATTCCATCTCGCTTTCGATCCCGAAGAAGCAAGTGACTGCTTTTATCGGCCCCAGTGGCTGCGGCAAAAGCACACTGCTCCGCTGGTTCAATCGGATGAATGACACCATCCACACCGCGAGAGCGACCGGAAACCTCAGCCTGGGTGATATGGATCTCCTTGACTCGTCTACGGACGTTGTTGACCTGAGACGCCGAGTTGGCATTGTTTTCCAGAAAGCGAATCCTTTTCCTAAATCGATTTTCGAAAATGTAGCATTCGGGCCACGTCTACACATGCGACTGGAGAAAAGCGAGCTATCCGACCTTGTCGAGTGGGCGCTCAGAAAAGCCGCCGTCTGGAACGAGGTGAAGGATCGACTGAACGCACCTGCTCTTGGTTTATCCGGCGGTCAACAACAGAGGCTCTGCATTGCACGAGCCATAGCAACCGGTCCAGAAGTGCTACTCATGGATGAGCCGTGTAGTGCACTGGATCCTGCCAGCACGCTGGCAATCGAAGATTTGATCGATGAGCTAAGAGATCAATACACGATCGTCATCGTCACCCACAACATGCAACAAGCATCAAGATGCAGTGACAAGACGGCATTCTTTTTCGAAGGTCGTGTGATCGAATTTGATACAACGGAAAAACTCTTCACCCAACCTGATTCACAGACGACCGACGACTATGTCCGGGGCCGCTTCGGTTGAACTTTAAAGCAAATCTACCTCATCCTTCGTCAAGCACCCTCCTGAAGGTAATCGTTATGACCAAACATCTCGATCGAGAATTGCAGCGTCTGCGCAGCGCGTTGGTCGATCAATTTGGAACGGTGGAACAGATGATACAGCTTTCTGTTCGGTCGCTCATGGAACGTAGCACGGCGCTGGCAGATCAAGTGATCGTAGGGGATGAGGAGGTGGATCAAGCAGATCTCTCCATCGAGGAAGAGTGCCTGAAATTACTCGCTCTCCACCAACCCGTCGCAACCGACATGCGTTGGCTGATCACCGTTGTCAAAATCAACAACGACTTGGAGCGGATGGCAGACCTCGCCTGCAACATCGCGGAGAGGGCAAAATCGCTGGAAATGTCCCCACTCTATCCGGTTCCCGAAGAGATTCAGGAAATGGTTTTGATCTCAACGAGAATGGTTCGAGACGCCTTGGATTCATTTGTGGAGAGTGATGCTCAAAAAGCGAGCGAGGTCATACAAGAAGATGAGCAAATGGATGCTTTGAATCGAACCGTGATTCAAAATATCAAGAACAGCATGCGCCACTCCCCTGACAATGTTGACCCAGCTCTTCACTGTTTCAGTGCATCGAGACACCTAGAACGCATTGCGGACTTGGCAACCAATATCTCAGAAGATGTGATTTATCTCGTGGAAGGAACGATCGTACGTCACCAGCATGACACCTATCTTCCTCCCAGCAATCCTTGAACTCGATTGAATGCGAGGATCCCATCGGGTGCAAGCCGTGAAACCGCTTCGGAAAGCCTGCCAGAACGAGTCGGCAAAAGTTTAAACGCTGAACCTAATAGGGTTCTGCAAATGCACCGAAAGCGCCTAGACCGCCATCGACCTCCAAATCGGTGCCAGTGATGAAGGCCGCATCCTCACTGGCCAGCCAGAGCACAGCGTTGGCCACTTCATCGGCCTTGCCCAACCTTCCCAACGGATGACGGTTGGCTAACGCCTCTTCTCCACCTTGTGCCGCAAGTGTGGCCCGCACCATGGGGGTATCAATCGCACCTGGCGAAACGGAAACGACTCTCACCCCTTGCCTCGCATACTCAACAGCCCATTGGCGAGTCTGCATCAGGTTGGCACTTTTGATGGGACCGTATATTCCCACCTCCCTCGCCGTGCGATGCGCTTGACCGCTCGCGATATTGACAATCACGCCAGCGTCTTGCTCCAACATGACGGGGAGCGCCAAACGAGCCCTCCTGAGGTAACCCAGCAGATTCACCGAAGTCATGCGTTCAATCACCTCCTCATCGACCTCATGGATGGGGTGATAACTTTCAGTGGGCTGGATCGCAGCATTATTCACAAGTACGTCGACGTAACCAAAACCCTCGATGACCTGCTGAAACGCTCTTTTACAATCCTCGGGGTCGCTCACATCACAGCGAATAAAAGCGATGTTTGCACCGGCCTGCTCTGTCGGAATGACGTCAAGCGAGATCACCTGTGCCCCGGATTTCGCGAAGGCGATGGCAATGGCGTTGCCAATTCCCCCCGACGCACCCGTCACCACCACCACTCGTCCTTGATTACGGTAGAGAACTTCTCCGGCGGGCCGCTCTGTCATGATCTATCCATCCAAGCTAATGAAGTTTGAGACGACGATTGGCTACCTCGCGTCCCGTTTGCCTTTTCTCCGCTCGCGGTCATTGTCGACCGTCAGCTCATATTCTTTCAAGAGCCCCGACAGATCTTCATCAAGACTCGATACCAAGGCACTCGACTCATCGTCGATGGCAAGGTTATCAAATTCTCCCGGATCCTTCACCACATCATAGAGTTCCCGACTACCATCCTGATACTTCATATAGTGCCACTGCTTGCTGCGTATTGAATGCCCGCGATGAAAGGACATCGCATATTGCTTTACTGAAGCTTCAGGGTCGCGCAAGATGGGTACCAAGCTCTTGCCTTGAACACTCGCAGGTATATCTAAACCCGCAAGTTCACTCAACGTAGGAAAGAGATCCACCAGTTCCACAATGGATTCCGACCTGCCCGGTTCTAATCCTGGCGAGGAAATAATGAGCGGAACGCGTAGGACCTGTTCGTGCAGATTGGATTTCTGCCAAAACTGATGATCTCCTAAATGGTATCCATGGTCACTGGTGAAAACGACAGCAGTGGTTTCACGCAAGCCAAGTCGATCTAGCTCGTCCAGCACCCTGCCAACCTGTTCATCCATGAAAGAGACTGCCGCGTAGTAGGCAGACCACATGCGTTTCTGATTGTCAGGGTACATCCCAATGGGATTCCGAGAGGAGATGGTGGCAGCGAGCCCCAGCTTTGGAATGTCGTCCAAGTCCCCGGTTTGCTGTGGCGGCAGGATCATCTGCTGCCATGGATAGGGTTCAAAAAACTGCCGGGGTGCAACCATGGGATAGTGTGGTCGAACGAAACCCACCGCTAAAAAGAATTTCTCATGGGCATGTTTTCCAAGCAACTCGATTGCTTTACTCGCAGCCTTATGGTCAGCCTGATCAGACCCATCCCCGTCGTACTTGACGGACACGAACATCCGGTGAGGCATTTTGGTGGACTGGCGATTGACCAACGATTCAGAAAACTCATTGAGATTCAGACAGGCGTACTCGCCCGGCGTGTGCGCCTCGAGACCCGGGGAGTTGAATCTCTCCGTCCAAGTCGACTCAACATCCAATCCATTCGTGCCAGCGATAATATCCCCGGGAACCCGCATGTGATAAATCTTCCCAACTCGAGCACTGTACCAGCCCTGTTCTCGAAAGTGCTGACCGAGATTCACCTCACTCGCACCTTGGTATCGACTAAACATCATGGACTGACGCGAAGGTGCGCAAGAAGTGCCTTGGCAATAGGCATTGGAAAACAACATTCCTCGCTGAGCCAATGAATCGATATTGGGTGTTTGACAGAAACGGTCTCCGTAACAGCCCAACACGCTTGCCCTCAAGTCATCCGCGATCAAAAACAAGACGTTCTTGATCTTTGGTTCTGCTGACTCAGCAGGCACACTCAGAGAAATGATGCAAAAAAACAACAGAACGATCGCCAAAACGTTACGGAACAAAGCAATCTCCCAATATCAGCTTCTAAGTTCGAGAAGAACAAAACGGTGATCAATCACTGCATTGTAGCCTCTCGAGGCGTTCGGTAATTCTGGTGGCTCATCGTTACTTCCCATCTGAACCCGATTTAAAGAACGATTTCCGAATTTTTTTTTCAAAGATTCACGACACAGCGGGCAAGTCTGAACTACGAATTCATTGCGGCACCCTAGCATTCCCGCATAATCGATTGATTTGATCGTGAGAAAACCGAACG
>JAAXIK010000448.1:10293-13855 GCA_012270385.1 Rubripirellula sp.
TCCCAGCCAAGCCGCACCGCGACGGTGCACCCGACGCGGCACGGCGAGCGTTGAACTCGCCCGCGGCGCGCCACTACTGAGCGTGCTCACCCTTGGCACCATGGATATCTGTTCCCTCATCTTCCTGAAAGAGGCAGCGACCCTGGCGGCTTATGAGGGAGCGAGAGTGGGTATCGAGAAAGGTAAAACCGACGCCGACGCCAAAGATCGAGTGATCGATTTCCTGATTTCTCGCAACATCATTCATTCTACCAGTGATTGTGTAACGATCAGCGACCCGAGTTTCGAGGAAGCTGAAACCTTGGAGCACGTCACCGTCACGGTCACACTGCCAATCGAGGGAAACCTAATCATTGCCCCACAAGTCATCCAAAACTTTGAGCTGTCTGCTAGTGTCACGATGAGAAAAGAATACCGAAATCTCTCGAGTTGATCGAAAGATATTGAACGCCACCTTGCTGGATGTAGCTCCATGAATAACGGAGATCTCATGAACGCAAATAATCACCACGCGTTAAACCAAGCCGATCGTTCGCACCGCAAGCATCTGGCCGAGCAACTAGGGGTTCAAGAAAGTCCGGACCATCCGGTATCCCAGCACGAAGATGAGAGGGCTCCGCACCTTGGTAAAAATCGCGTCGGTGCGGCCACGGTGGAGTTCGCCATCGTTGCAAATCTTCTTTTCATCTTGATTTTCACGAGCTTCGAATTTGCAAGATTACACCTCGCCCGCAACCTGGCCCAGGACGCTGCATACTATGCGGCGAGGAAAGCAATGGTGCCTGGAGCGACGGCCGCAGAAGCCAATGCGGAAGCGACACGTATATTGGGATCGATGTTCGATACCGGGTATACCGTCACCGTTCAGACTCTTGACGAAAACTCCGAGTCGGTTGTCGTGACCGTAACTATCGATCTGAAAGAGGTTGCTTTTTTTACACCCATGTTTCTCCCAGACGAGGATATCACCAGTGTGGCCTCGCTAAAAACAGAACGCTACCGGGGCTACTACCATCACGGGTCCTCCTAGGTCCTGCCTATACAGACACAACTTATAAGACGTCACTGAGCTCAATCTATTGACATTGTTTTTTGCCCATTCAATTCATGACTGACACCTATTTGCTGAAGCCAACCGAGTTGAGGTCCAGAATGCATCCTATTCAACCTAGCCCGACCCCTCCGGCGACTCTTCCCGCGAGTCGATACCGAGGCACATCGCGAAATGGTAGCGTCTTGGGTGTTCTCGCTGTCACGCTGCCAATCATGACGATGCTTGCGGCCTTTTGTATCAATACCGCACAAATCCAGCTTGCCCGCACCGAATTGATGGTGGCGACCGATGCGGCAGCGAAGGCAGGTGGAAGAGCCTTTAGTGAACTGCAATCCACCGAGGCAGCAAAGGACGCAGCCGCGGTCACCGCGGCAAGAAACTTGGTTCAGGGTCAGCCCTTGATTCTACAAAGCCAAAACTCCGCCAATGAGATCGAGTTTGGTCGCACTGAACAGGTTGCCGGAGAATCAGGGCGCTACGCCTTCATCAAGGTTCCCACCGAACAGGTTGAGCAAGAAATCCAACTCGCAAATGCGGTTCGAGTCACAGGTCGAAGAGATCAGAATTCACAATCCGGCGAGGCAGATTTCTTTTTGCCAAACCTATTGAGCATGAATGCATTCTCCGTTGTGCAGGATTCCACGGCAATGCAGGTGGACCGAGATATCGCTCTTGTCCTTGATCGCTCCGGGTCAATGGGAGAGGTTTACTTTGACTGGCAACAGGGTCAGTCACCTTGGTATTACAGTGTGTTGAATGCTGCGGTGAGCGAAGGAATACTGATCTGGTACAACTACAATTACTATTACGCCAGCGGAGTGGATTCCGTTTCCTACCGACAATGGGTGTGGGAATCCTACTACAACAATGGTCCCGCACCGACGTCCGCTTGGGAAGACCTTGAGGTGGCTGTGCACGCGTTTCTTGATGTGCTCGACGCAACGACGCAAGAAGAACAAGTGGCAATCGCCAGCTACTCGAGCAGCGCCTCACTGAATATCACACTTGAAAGAGATTACGATCAAGTCCGCAGCACCTTAGCCGCACTTAACCCCAGTGGCATGACCGCTATCGGGGAGGGAATGCTCAGTGGCGAGGAAGCATTCAATCATTCCAGTGCCCGCCCGTTTGCCGCCAAGACCATGGTCGTGATGACCGATGGTATACATAACACCGGCATCGATCCTGATGATGTTGCTGAGCTCATCATTAACTCTAGCGATATCAGAATCCACACGATCACTTTTGGTCAATCCGCCGATCAACAGTTAATGCAAGAGGTCGCTCAGATCGGCGGCGGAAAACATTACCATGCCGATGATGCCGAAGAACTGATCTTGGCTTTCCAGGAGATCGCAAACAATCTACCCACCATTCTCATTGAATAAAGTAAGCGTCCTTTCAACTTTCACGTAGGTGACTTGGAAATATCGCGCCGCGAATCAAATTGAAATGGGCCGACGGGTTTACCTCGGCCACATGAACCACTCACTCCCATCTAACTCAAATGCTAAAACGATCAACCCTTGCTGTTTGCTTTTTGGTCTTGATAATCTCGCTGGGCACGATCATGAATGATCAAGGCGGGCTCACACCGGTTACCCCGAACCACAGCGAATCCGCTCTGCAAGCTTCAGATCACTCGCAGGAGCATCCATTCCATGCGATCGATCGCGTACGCCTTGATGAAGCGGACCAGCGACTCATCGAGTTGGTGCGTGAACGGCGAAGGATGCGAGAGAACTACTCCCGTTCCGATGACTCATCACCAAACGTTGACTTTCGTCAGCAATGGCGAGAGCACGCTGAGAAGGCCCAAACTCAAATGCATGCATTCCAAAACCCCGTAGCCAAACCGACGGGTGATCAAACACCCATCGCACCTGTGCTGTCGGAGCAGGACATCCCCTCTAAAACGCTTCAGCAGGTCGAAACCGAGCGATTGCAGGATTGGTTGAAAGACAGCCCTCGGGAGCATGCAAATTTCTACTCTGCGGGCATTTGACGCATCTCTTCCAACGCCTCGCCTGCATACTCTGAGTGGGCTGCCGATCCATGCATGCCCCCCACATGAGCCTCCTCTGGGGCAGCACTCCTGATGCCGCAAAAGAGAAATCCCGGTGCGTAACCTAATCTTTTTGACTGCATCAGCGGGTAGCTGAGCATTCGTTCTTTTTCCAAGGGGCGGGTTAAGACTATGATGTCAGGATCATGCGTCTAATTCCTCGATCAACTCCAGTTGTCATGATGTGTCTCCGCTCCGCATTTTCAATATTACTGCTCCTGCTGATGATCAATTTGGCGATGACCAATTTGGTGTTGGGGCAAGCTGAGATTTTTGGTCAAAAAGAACAACCCACCGTTGAAAGCACTTCGCAGAGCCCACTTGCAGACAATGACCCACTTTTAAAGCAAATCCTGGAACAAGCCGGTAGGAGCCACCTCACTCTGGCATCATCCATCCGTTCGCTAGCTTCGCTGGCTCGCTGGAAGGATGCAGATCAACTA
>JAAXIK010000462.1 GCA_012270385.1 Rubripirellula sp.
CACTGAGGTCTAAAACAACGGTAAAACACTTTGAGCCGAAAATAGATCCTCCGGACGAGGGTGATTTCCAGGTTGAAGAGGTCATCAACCGATTACGATTGGCGTCAAACGGTGGAGAAGTAGAAAAAGCGATTGAGACGCTTGTCTGGTTAGATGTAACCATCAACCCAGAGTCGCGAGTGAAAATTGAATCCCGCGATGACCAACTCAGAGTCCGAGAGAACCGCCCCACCCGGAGGCTCGCTAGAATTGAAAATACCGCCGGAATCACCGCACCACTCAACCTCACGTCGATCGATCTCTCAATGAATCCTCCTCGAGCAGCGGAGTGGTGCAAGACGAAGATTTTGAACAGCGGAGAGCTATCCAACGACCTCTCAGGTGAACTCGTCGAATACAAAGTCGTCGAGATCACAACGAGTGGCGTTGGATTACGTGAAATACGAATCATTGGTGATGCGGGCCAAGGCACTCAGGACCTTGGGTTTCGCGCAACTGCGGATCTACTATTGAATACCATTGAATGAGTGAGATTAAATTGTCAAAGCTGAAACCTTCATGCATCCTTTTTCTATCCCTAAGCTTCTCGATGGCTACATCCATCCAGAGATCTTTGATTGGAGCAAATACTGAAGACAGCATTGCGGTAGAAGCAATGCCCATCCAACCTCTTCTCTCACAGTTACATCGCGTTTCTGAAGCACTCGAAGTGATCGGCGCACCATTGAGTGCTGAGCAGCAAGGAGAACTCCATCGCATCAAGAATTTGAATCCTGACGAAAAGGAATTGATTATCTCCTCCGTCGAAGCCGTCTTCGATCCGCTGTGCATCGCTGAAGTCAAGATTCCGGAAAGCGGTGCTCCACAAATCTCCGCGGGATCTGCTCCACCCAATCTCTTGGAGCAAGGCTGGAGAACTTTTCTGGTGAAAGTCATCAATCCGCATGGAAATACCGGCCGACTCTTCGTTGAAAGTCCAAACGCTCGCCCCCTACCTCATTCGCCCCCGGAAGACGTGGGCTCAAGGTGGATGCAACTCTCTTCGTTTGAGGGTCAACCCATGCGAGCTAATTTAAGTGGACTTGGTCTTGAATACCGCATTATCCAGATCTACAGCCGTGATCCCGGCACAAAATCCGCAATCCTTGAATTCAATGTTTGGTCAATCCCAAGGCGACCGACATCTCATCCGTGAGTGGCGGTTTACAGAGGGAACGGATGGCTGGCACCCGATGAATCAGATTGAAATTGCTGCTGAAGAGGGATCGTTACAAATTGAATCAACCGGTAACGACCCATTCATGGGAGCAGTAGTCGAGGACAGAGGCGGGCCCATGATCCTGCGATTTTGGGCAAGAGCGGAAACGGATGGAATTGGTCAACTCTTCTGGTGGACCAAGGAGATCCCACAAGCAACAGGCGATCGACAAGTAAACTTCATCCTCGAGCCGAATCGAGATCACCTCTATGAAGTCCCTTTCTTCTCAGACGGAGAACTTGCAGGAGTGCGTATTGATCCACTTGTAAAAGAAGGCAAGATGAGGATTGACTGGATCGATCTCTACTCGGCTCAGAGAGGTCAGAACTGGGGGCAACTCGCCCTCGATTTCGAATGCCTGACGGCAACTCCCGTGAAATTCCGAATCATTGACGAAGAGGGGATACCGGCATTCGCGAGGTTCGAAATTCGTGACAGCGAAGGTAGAACCTACCCCGCTCAATCCAAACGTCTTGCCCCTGACTTTTTCTTTCAGCGGCATATTTACCGTGGGGATGGCGAGGAAATGGCACTGCCTCCAGGTGACTATACCCTTCAAGTATCCCGTGGACCGGAAACGTTAACAGAAACGATCCCATTGAGGGTCGGAGACAAACCGACCCAAGTCACCTATCAGGTTCGCAGGTGGATTGATCCCTCTAAACATGGCTGGTGGTCAGGAGACCATCACATTCACGCAGCAGGTTGTCTCCACTACGAGAACCCAACTCAGGGAGTGAAACCGGAGGACATGATTCGTCACTTGATGGGGGAAGATCTAAAAGTGGGATGCTGCCTGACATGGGGGCCCTGCTTTGATTTCCAAAAACGATTCTTTACCGGGGATGTGGCTGAACAATCCCTCTACCCGTATACGCTGAGATACGACGTAGAGGTCTCGGGTTTTGGATCACACATGTCCGGTCATCTCAACCTTCTCAATTTAGAAGAACAAATCTATCCGGGCGGGGAATCCAAAGAGCATTGGCCAACGCTGGGGTTAAATACCCTCAGATGGGCAAAGAAACAGGGCGCTATTTGTGGACCGGCACACTCATCCATCGGCTTAACACACTTTATCGGGCGACTTGAGAATACAGAGGCAAAAGACGGCGAGAACAATCTTCCAAACTTTCAGATCCCTGCATTTGATGGAATTGGAGCGAATGAGTTCATCGTGGATGTCACACATCAAGTCCCTGGACCCACGGGAGAACTTATACCAGCGGTTGATTTTATCTCAACGATGAACACAGAGCGTGTTGCAGAATGGAACATGTGGTACCACGTCTTAAACTGTGGCTTCCGTGTTGCAGCGAGCGGTGAAACGGATTTCCCATGCATGAGTGGCGAGAGAGTAGGGATTGGACGTGTCTATGCTAAGGTCGATGGACCATTAACCTTTGAAAAATGGATTCAATCGATTGCAAAGGGACGTAGCTATGTGAGTGATGGG
>JAAXIK010000438.1 GCA_012270385.1 Rubripirellula sp.
GCATTCTGGGTGGGGGCGTCTGTGGGCTGGCAACGGCGTGGTCCTGTGTGAAGGATGGGCAGCATGTCACAATTGTTGATCGCAGAAAACGCCAACGTGACGGGTGCTCTTTTGGCAACGCTGGAATGTTGGTCCCGAGCCACTTTATCCCGCTTGCAGCGCCGGGAATGATTCGCTTGGGTTTGAAATGGATGTGGAGTCGCGAGTCGCCGTTTGCCATTCGCCCAAGATTATCTTGGACACTCGTGGATTGGTTATGGAAGTTTCGGCAAGCTTGTAATCAGAAGCATGTTGATTTGAACTCACCTTTGTTGCGAGATTTGAATCTTGCCGGAAGACAGGCTTTTGTTGAGTTGCAGCAGGAAATGCCCGAGGGCTTCGATCTGGTTCAAAACGGCTTGGTAATGCTCTGTGCGACCGAAGAGGGGTTGGAGGAAGAGGCTGAGGTGGCCGAGCTCGCTAATGAACTGGGAGTACCGGCCAAGGTCATGAATCCGCAAGAGCTTGCTGAGTTGGATCCCGGGATTCAAATGAGTGCGTTGGGCGGAGTCCATTTTCCTCTTGATTGTCACTTATCTCCCAATCGAATGATGGCTTCCTTGGAGAAGCGATTAGAGGACTCGGGTGTGGAATTCGTGTGGGAGTCAACTTGTGATGGATTCCGCTCCGTGACCCACAGTGATTCACAATCGAGTGTCCAGTGGATCCGCTCCTCTTCGGGTGAAATCACCGGTGATGAATACATCATATGTGGCGGTGCGTGGTCCAATTTATTGGCAAACCAACTCGGTATCTATTTGCCCCTGCAAGCTGGCAAAGGGTATAGCTTGACACTGGATCAACCCGGTGAATTGCCGCATGTTTGTTCTATCCTGAAGGAGGCACGAGTTGCCGTAACCCCCATGGGGAATTCGCTGCGTTTTGGTGGAACGATGGAAATTGTTGGACATGACGAATCGATAAGCCCCTCGCGTTTGAGAGGTATCGTCCGGTCGATTCCTCGCTACTTTCCTCGATTTAAACAAGAAGATTTTGCGAACTGTGAGCCGTGGGTCGGGCTTCGACCCTGTTCGCCAGATGGCTTACCTTATGTGGGAAGATCATGCAAACATAATAATCTGCTTGTTGCCACCGGACACGGTATGATGGGGATAAGTCTCTCCATGATCACCGGCAAATTAATTGCCGATGCCATTGAGGATCGGTCCCATTCCATTGAAGGTCTCGACCGCCTAGCACCCTGCCGTTTCGATTCGCGACCCTGAGCAGCCCGTTGATTACCGATACCAAAACCTGGGAATAGTCTGGTCATTGCAGTTTGCGGCCCCAGTCATTGCAAATTTAATTTGAGCTTCATTACTGAATAAAGACGAGCAAAGATCATGTCCCAGATTGAGTTTTCTCTTCAGCTTGCTGAGCATGTTGGTTGTCCCGCAAAAGGTGAGCTAAAAGTGGGGGCACTTCAGGATGGTCTTGCGATATGGTTTGAAGAGTATCCAAAGCTGAAAGAGTATCTACTTGATTCGGATGGGAATTTGCGTCGGCATCTCTCTTTATTTCTGAACGGGGAGATGGTGATATCCACGGAGGCTTTAGATTTAGTGATTGACGACAAGTCTGAGCTTTTTGTGATGCAGGCAATCTCCGGTGGGTGAGCTTTTACTTGAGCTTTGAAGTCCCGACTTTCGCATTGAACCTGAAAAGTTCGCTTCAATTTTCCGTGTGGCTATCATGACAACTAATCCAGCTGAACAGCGTAGTCACGAGAATCCCTATCGTGCGGAGCCGATGATCGACCAACGAGATCAGAAGCCACTTAGGGATGAAGACAGGCTGCCATGGAAACGAGTGGCACGAGGCATGAGGTGGATGCTTGTCGGATCGCTCGCTTTTGTGATTTCTGCCTTCGGCGGATTTTCAACATTAGCATGGGTTGTAGTTTCCAGCTCCGAGACAAACTACGAAGAGGATGCGTATTACGGAGTGATCGAGTTTCTGACACTTTTCCTCAGCTACAGCAGCGCGTTGATGGTGTGTTTTGGTATCGCCCTCTGTCTGTATACGCCAAAGCAGGTGAATTCGCGTTGGTTCGTTGGTCGCTCCCTGGTGATCGTGATGACACTTTGGTCGATTTTATTTTCTGATTGGGTCGGGGGCGAATGGATCACTTCACTGCTTGGTCCATTTCCGAACTCACCTGCCATCACGCCTCGTGTTATCTGCGAGCTGATTTCTTTTACTCTGCTCTTCTGGGCTTTTCATTCTTTGATCCGCTTCCTTTACGCAATCGCTCTCTATCTAGAGCAGAAAACGTTGCTTTATTTAGCACATGACCTTTTCTTGCGAACGGAACGAATTGCCTGGATGTTACTGGGGCTGATCGCTTCGCCCATTATCCTGATCCCGTTCCGAGGACCGTTGGCCGTCATCGCTCTAGTTATTCTTCTCGTATTCTTGGTGGTCACCGTGCTCATCACTTTTATCAAGTTCTGTCTTTTCCTCAAACGGCTCGCATCTGCATTGGGGGATGCAGGAGCTCTGTCGTCTTCCTCAACCAGTTAGTGGGCCTACTTACACGACTAAGTATCACAAGGGTTAAGGATTACCTCGTCCGATTATTTCTAAACCGCATAGCTTCCGTAACGCGGATAGGTTGATCGACAGGATGGAGAAATGGATGGTCTTATCTTTTCCATCCATCGGAAACTGACTTGTTCAGCGGTACTCTAACGGAGTTCCGATTCTCGCCAAACTCTCCTTCTCATTTGTCTCTCAGGTAACGCCATGCTGATGACCGCAACCGAATTGCAGGAACATCTCTTGGTTGCATCTGATATGAGTGAGCCAGAATTATTCAATTTTCCTGAGGGACGAGTCGCTGCCTACTGTCGACGATGTCCGAATAAGATGTCACTCAACCAAGATAGCGCAGCGGTCATACGCTTTGGGTTTGGACCGCTCGTGCTCGCCATTGCTGACGGGGTTGGAGGTGGACGTTCGGGTATGCGAGCCTCGGCAGTCGCGTTGCGAGCGCTATCGGATTCTCTATTGAAAGTTAGTGATCCAGGTGATCTGCGAAGCTCTATTGTGGATGGGATTGAATGCGCCAACGCCAAGGTTCTTGGATTGGGGGTTGGTGCTGCCACAACACTCTCCGTTGTTGAGATTAACCAGTCGATGGCGAGAGCTTATCAGGTGGGTGATTCGACAAGCCTGGTCTTTGGGCAGCGGGGATCGTTAAAATGGAAATCAATTTCTCAATCGCCAGTTGGATACGCCATCGAGTCGGGGATCTTGGAGGAGCGAGACTCAATGCTTCACCCCGATCGGCATCTGGTATCAAACCTTGTCGGTTCTCGTGAGATGCATATTGAGCTCGGTCCTGCTCAGGAATTGAATCCGCGCGATACGGTGTTGGTGGGTAGCGATGGTGTTTTTGATAACCTGCACTTGGATGAAGTGCTGGAGTTAGGGCGATCTGGCGAACCTCGGGAACGGGTCCGCGACCTGGCACACCTTGCTCACCAACGCATGGTATCCATGGGCTCAGAGAGTTTTGGGAAGCCCGACGACCTGTCTGTCTTACTTTACACTCGATAAGCAGCCTCAATAGTTCACTGCATCCCCGCTAGCGAAACGTTTCGAGTGCTTGGAAGTCTCCAATTTGAGTTTATTCAGCTGAGTTCCAAAGCCGCTTGAACCACCGCTTTCGACTTAGCAAGGCCCTCCTTGGCGACCTCTAGAGCATCACGTTCCCAGTAAGGGGGATTGAACAGTTCCAAGGAGAAAGGTCCTTGAAACCCGTGATCAATCAGCTGGCGAATGCTCTCCGGCAAAGGGCAAACCCCGTCACCGGGAAAGACACGATCTTTATCTGCGATCGTCGCTCGAGGAGGATCTGCTGGGTAGTCATTCATGTGGAAGCAATGCATTCGGGATGCTTCAATCATTCCTAACGCAGCAAAATCACTTCCGCCTTTGTATATATGATAAAAGTCTGGAAGCACACAAGCATCGGGATGTTCGGCGCCCGCGGCCACATAGGCCAGTTCACTTAGCTTGCTGAGTGTGGGTGAGAACCCCCACAGTTCCAATTGAGGAGTCACACCCAGTTCCGTTCCCACTTTCAGCAGATCCCGATAACGTTCTGCAATCACGGGTAGTGGCGGCGGCACACTGTCTCCTCGGTGCGCTCCAACGGGCGGTGCTGCCACGCGATTACCACCGATCGCTTTCACCAGAGACATTTCCTTCTTGGCTGTTTCGAGCCCTTTTTGTCTTGCGTCTTGATCGTCCACGATCCAATTCGCAAAGCCAATCGCACTGTCGACCGTCAAGCCAAGGTCGGCGATTTTATTCTTCAGATCTGGAAGCGAACCTCCATCGTTAGCATAGCTATCGATGTCCCTAATCCAGGGTTCAATGCCGTCGAATCCTGCTTTGGCGGTGACTTCAATCTGTTCAACAATGGAGAGATTTTGTCCCCGAATCGTACTTGTGTTCAGCGCAAAACGCACAGGCATCTTCTTTGGCTCCGGCTCGGTCGCAGGGGTTGTTGAGGTTTGAAGTGTCGCTCCTGCAGTGATAGCAGAGGCGGCAACTAGCAGTTGGCGGCGTTGAATCATTGAATGTTTTTAGAAGGGATTAGCAGAGGGTGAATTGGATATTCGAAGCATCGAAGGTTTATTTTTTCGCAGTGACGCTGAACTCGAAGGTTCGTCTGGTGGGATCCTTTTGCCAAAAGGGAGCTCATTAGGGATCCCTGGACAGTCGGATAGGCTAACACAATTACGTTTGTTTTTGGGGCTGATGGGGAAGCAAGCTCTTCGGTTTCGAGTATCTGAGAATAAAAAAGCCAAGGGGCTTATCGACCCTTGGCTTTCTCTTCGACTCATTACTTCATTCCGCTGAAATCGTATCACCAGATTTCTAGTGACCGGAACTTATTTTTCATTTGGTTTTTTGAGTTTGTCACCAAATTCTCGATTGAATTTGCGTACTTTATTTCGCACGACGAATTGGCAATATCCGTAGTTTGGATTTCTACGGTAGAAGTCCTGATGGTACTCTTCGGCAGGGTAGAATTTTGTGGCTTTTTCCAAGGTAGTGACGATGGGAGATCTGAATTCTCCTGATGCGTTCAGCTTGGCAATGTATTTCTCCGCAGACTTCTTCTGCTCTTCGTTGTGGAAGAAGACAGCGCTGCGGTACTGCGGACCTTCATCTGCCCCTTGTTTGTTCTTGGTGGTGGGGTCGTGAGTTTTGAAGAATACTTCGAGAAGTTCTTCATAAGTGGTCTGGCTTGGGTCATAGATAATCTCGATGGCTTCAGCGTGACCCGTTTTCTTGGAACAAACCTGTTCATAAGTTGGGTTGGGAACAGTACCGCCGATGTAACCCGAGACAACATCCTTGACGCCCTGCATCCGTTCAAAAACGGCTTCGGTGCACCAAAAACAGCCACCGGCTAGCGTGGCGGTTGCCTCTTGACTGCCTTCAGTTTCCGTGTTGGTTTCCGACAAGTTTTCATCTCCCGCAAATGCAAATATTGGTGTGGCTGACAAGGTAATTGCCACAGCTAACAATTTTATGGGGTTGGACAGGTAGGCCATGATTATGGTCCCTTGATTGAGGACGGGTGTGAACAAATCTGAACTGCTTACCTGAGCTATTTTGCGACCGGAGTCGGAAACAGCACGAGATGAGCAGGGTGCTCGCACTTGCGATGCCCAGAAAATACTCGATTCATGCTATTTTACGCAACAATCAACCGTAAGGGAAACAATGCTTCTCATCAAATACCGTATCTAATGCTGTGAATGCGGTCAAAATTGTGATTCCCAGGTTGAACAATCATCTGTCACCGAGTTGCCACTATGCGACTTGGATAACATATCGCAGCGGATCACAACGGATTTCATCCGATCACTGTTCAACGATTAAACCCCGTTTGCTTCCAAGGGATCGTGAAATTCGAATCTTTTTGGACGCAGGGATCCGTTTCGTTATGAGTAGGACTGAAAGATGCGTGCGTCGGATCCTACAAAGTAACGTTTGGGCTCTGGGAGTCCTGTTTGAAAAATCGGGATGCGGAGCATCGGTATCCAGCGATTGATCTTTTGGTAATTGAGAAAACTGGAGAAGTCCATGGCGAAGTATTTTGACTTGGAGCATTGCGTTGCTGACGAGGAAATTGATGCTCAACAGCACGTTCACAATCTGAGATATCTGCAGTGGACGCTTTGGGCAGCGGGGGAGCATACCCGAGCAGGCGGTTGGGATGCTAAAGCTGCTTTGGAAGAAGGTTTTGGCTGGGTGGTTCGGCACCATGAAATCACTTATCGCGCGGCGGCGGTTGCGAATGACGAGTTAGTGATTCGGCCTTGGGTAAGCGAAGTTGCTCGTTTTGCAGCCAAGCGGAAATCTGCCAGCTGTAGGCCTCGAGACAAGACCGTTTTGGCTCGCGTTGAAACTCGTTGGGTGTACATTGATTTAAGAAAGCACAAAGTCCTTGCGATTCCGCAAGCTTTGTTGGATCAATTATCCGTCTGTGATCCCTCTCCTCCTTTGCCTTGGTGAATCAACGAGATTAATATCACGAGAGCGAAGGTGCGGATCAGGGGGGAATGTCCCATGGTAAACGAATTCAGTGATATCGCTTGGAAACGCGTTCTATGGTGGAGAGCAAGTGACTAGGGTAGGCATCAACAACAGTTCTAAATGCAACAACGAGCTTCAGGCGTCATTTTGGTACCGCTGCTTGAAACGATTTCTGCAGCTCATTGGAGCTGTCACTATGCTCGCGTTTGCTGCTGCTGTGATGCCTGAGCACTGGATGATTGAAGCCTCAGAGTTTCTTGGTTTCGACCCTTTTCCTTTTTCACCACTCACTTTTTATCTTGCTCGGAATCTATCACTGCTCTACGGGTTCGTGGGTGCTCTCCTGCTTTTTATTTCCAGAGACCTTATCCGCTACAGAGAATTGATACGTATGTTGGCGATTGGCACGATCGTATTTGCGATCTTGCAGCTGATTGTAGACGCCCAAGCATCGATGCCAATTTGGTGGTCTCTCGGTGAATCCCTTTCCACGCTAATGGGTGGCGCTCTGTTCTACTGGCTGTACTCAAAGGTCCTTTGGCCGATCGAGTAGATCTTTTAATCGATTTACACGGAGCTGTGTTTCTCTGTCACTCGGCAAAGGTGGAATCTCACTCAGGTAACCTTCTGGTAGACCTTTGCTTTGAAGGAACCGATTGAGGGTATCGGGTGGTCCATCTCGAAACATCTCTGCTTGCTCGTAGCAGGTCGGTCCGACCACGGAGTTTTGTATGAATTGTGCTAACGCTGGGAAGTCGATGGTATCCTCTCGGAGAAAGGAGTTCAGGTTCTTCGATGAAGATTGACTCAGAAAAGCAGAGCTGAGCAGTTCCTGCCATTGGATTGAGTTCGTGCTCTCCATTCCAGCCTGAAGAGAACTCCCCATTACCTTTTCCGTAATGACACTGAATATGGCTTCGAATGTCGCTTCGAACATTGCGGATCGATTAGGCGGGGGAATCGATTCGATGGTGAGTGCTTGATAAAGATGTTCTAGTAACCAGAGCCTTTGTTCCGGTTCCCATTGATCAAACCAAGTCACCCCCGTTCCATCCCGTCGCTCACTCGCATTGCGTGTGTTGGCATGATCATAAAACGGCTGCTCGCGATCACTAATTTCAGCGAATGCGGATTCCGCGAGGTCAATCATTGCCGCGGAAATGAGGTCGTCTTCTGGTTTTGTTAGCACGCGTGGGCCGTTAAGCGTGATCCACATTTCATTGCTGCTGGATTTTTTTGGTGAATTTCGGACGGTAGACCTGCGCAGCAAAGATTGCGATCAACGGCAAGGCAGGCGCACGCATCCGCATATTGCTCCAGTAGAATGTATGCACGACGCTGAGCGAGATCACCAGGGAGATTGCTGGCCAGTAAGCTCGCCAATTGACGGTCTTGAGCATCTTGAAAAGTCCGAAGATTGCAGCCAGATAAATGCCTAGGTAATAAATTGAAATGACAATGCGCTGTACGTCCGAGCGATCCGGAGTTGAAAATGGTATCGGGGTCCAAAGCCGGTAGATTCGATTGAGACACGCTTTTACGAAAGTACTCGGAGTGTTAGCGATTGCCGCTTTTGCCGCGGCGTAGCTCCATTGATCGTCCTGGTGTTCGGTTAGATTTGGATCGGGTAGGTTGGGCTCCATTTTTTGGTCACGTGTTGCTAACCAAAACTCTGGATCCGTCCCATCTTCGCCGAAACGAAAGGTATAAGCCCTGGTGAATTCAGCGGCATTCCATCGTGTGAGCATCCCGTGGTTCTCTAAGTGTTCATAGAAAATGGGATTGTTGCCCAGTAAAAGGGTGTAACCTCCGTGTGTTGTCGCCCAGACAGGATGCCCTGTGGCACGCTGATTTCTGGCCGTCCAAAGTCCAACGGCCAACAAAACTAAGGTGGCGGAAAGTAGGGTCTGCGTTATCTGTCGTTTCTTCCATTCCACTGATCGGTTCGCATGACTCGATCTGCGTGTCGAAGCGAGCACAGCTTCGAGCAAATCATGGGAAAGCAGAAGAAATGCCCAGACCAAGAAGGTAGGGCGGCAGAGATAAGCTAAGGACAGCAAAATGCCACCGGTCAGCCCAACCCTCCAAGGCGTTGAATCTCCCGTTCTGTTCTTCATCCAGTGCCAGAAGATCATGCTAGCTAGGAATGCAGCCAGTGTCTCCGTCATCGCGAAGGTGGACTGTTGAACGAGGATAGGATCTAGAGTCGTGATACATCCCGCAAGCAATCCGATTCGATGTTTGGTTAGGTGATTGAGAGTGGGGGAGGTGATTGATTGGGCGGCAAGATAAGTAAAAAGAACCGTCAATAAGCCGATCAGAAGATGAAAGCATCCGATGAGAAAGAGATGGGGGCCACTCCCTTCATCCACAAGAAGGGATAGGATCGCGGGGTAGAGTGGTGGACGGAAAGAGGTGGGGATGACACGACCATCAGGGGCGGTCAATCCAAAGACACCCTGATCGCTCAGGGTTATCGCAATCGCTTGATACGCATCGGGATCTGCCTGAAGCGCTCCCCCATTCTTGACTAGTATCCCTGCTCGAATGAGAAATGCGAAGCAAAAGAGAAGAGCTAACGGAAGCACTCGATCTCGAGCTTTTAGCTTCGGGTCCAAGGGTTCGACCTCAATTTGATGGGAGGAAGAAGATGGCTCCACACAAGACGCTCGTGCTGGTTTGGGTTCACCACCATGGTTCGTTTTAGGGCGACTGACATCCGCCATCGTGGCACGCCGAAAAGTTTGGAATGAAAAGAGTGGTGTTGGCGTGAGGCGGTTCACACCATAAAGTTTGCAAAACTTGATAAGGATCCAGTGACTGCTTGCCTTCTGATTGCTCGCCACCGCTGACATGATAAACGATTCAGTGAGAGTTAGGTTACCCGAAGATTTCTCGAATTCCTTGATTCGATGGCGCTGGGTGTTTGCACTGATTGGTCTTCTCGTGGGGTGTCTCGCCCTGCCCACCGCCTCCAAGCTAGATTTTGATCATCGGGTGGAGTCGCTATTCACCGAAGAAGATCCGGATTTGATGGCCTATCAGAAATTGCAGAGGATTTTTGGAGGTAAATCCGTTGCCCTTTTGGTTTATCACGATCCTGATCTCTCAGGTCAAATCGGCATGGAACGAAATCGACAGATCACGAAAGTAATCGGTGATGTCGACGGAGTTAAGGATGTGCTGTCCGTTTCCAAACTCAATGACGCGTTGGATCGCTTTCGTCCATCCTTCGGAGTGTCAGAGATACCCAAGCTATTCCGAGGAGAGGATTCGATCGCCTCGGGTTTCGTTGAACTGTTTTCCAACTATACCCATTCAACGGATCTACATCGGGCATCCATGGTTGTGTTGTTGGAAAGCAAACATTCTGATCAATCCTTGGTCCGGTTGAAGGAAATTCGTGATGCATTGACCGACGGGAGTTTCCCATTTCAATTGGGATCGAAGGGAGCGAGACAAGACGAGCATGGGAAGTGTTTGAGCGCGGTTCTGGTGGGTGAATCCGTGATGATTAACGATGCGTTTGGCCTGTTGCGACGCGATGGGCGTCGGCTAGCCAGTCTGACCATTTTACTGCTTGGTTGTGTTCTGTTGCTGACGCTCAGGGATGTGAGGCTGGTAATTCTTGCCACGATCAGTATTGCATGGTCCGTGGTGCTTACGCGGGCTTTGCTTGTGATCTTAGGTTGGCAGCTTTCGATCGCTTCGTCTGTCTTAACCGCCTTGATCACCGTGATTTTGGTGACCTCGATTTTACATCTGGGAGTAAGTTATCGGCGGCTACTGAGGAAAGGTAGGTGTCGCCTTGAGGCGACGGTTCAGGCAATTTCAGGTTTGGCCATGCCGATTCTATGGACCGCTATGACGGATGCTGCGGGTTTCTTAGCGTTGTCTCTATCCTCGCTCGCGCCAATCGCTCAATTCGGTTTGATGATTTCGATCTCAGTGACCATGGGACTGGCAGCCTTGTGCTTATTCTCACCGGTGTTATTGGTCACTTCCCTACCTGAAAAATTTCTTTGCCTTCCCGCTTCCATCTGCCTGACTAAAAGTGGGATCCACTCGACATGGTATGGGCGTTGGGGCCTTCAAAGAATCCTGCGCCGAGCTTCCCTGTGTTTGGTCACCTCATCCATGCGTAGGCCATGGGTATTAGTTTGCTTGCTCCTGTTTATGTCATCGCTCGCCGCGATTGGGATCCCTCAGCTAGAATCTGAACGAAGCTTCTTGAACAATTTTAAGAAGGATTCCGTCATCGCGCGTTCGTATCAGGTTGTCGAGGAAGAGTTCGGCGGGGCAGGTGTATGGGAGGTCATACTGGATGCACCGCTTGATCTGACGGATGATTACTTGCGCGATGTTCTTGAGCTAGAGGAAGAGCTTCGTGAAATTCGAGTCGATGGTGCCAGGTTAACTAAGGTGCTAAGCATTGCCGATGCTGACTTGGTGATGCGTCGTAGTCGTTTCGCGGCTCTTCTTCCGGTAGGACCACGACTCTCGATGATGTCTGTCTCTCTGCCGAGTTTTTTTGAAGCGCTGCTGAGTCCTCCCATCCAAGGTAAGCGTTATTTACGACTCATGCTTCGAAGTGCAGAGAATCTCAATCCATCACAGCGAGAGGGGCTTATCGTGGGAGTGCGCCATGCCGTGGACCGCTACCAAACCAAGTCTTTGTCGAACTCTGAAACGGGGGCTTCCAGCAGCGGCGAGGTCACTGGGTATTATTTGCTTCTCTCGCGGTTGATCGATCAGGTTCTCCAAGAACAGTGGCGTTGTCTATTGAGTTCGATAATCATGGTGGGTGGTCTATTATCCATCTTTGTTCGGTCCATTCGATTAGGACTGGTTTCTCTCGTACCAAACGTCATGCCAATGCTGACCGTTTTGGCTGTCTGTGGCTTGCTCGGGGAACGCTTGAACATGGGAGCAGCGATGATCGCAGCGGTATCCGTCGGGATTTCAATCGATGGATCGGTTCATCTCCTATTTCATTACCGGAAACAGAAATTGAAGAAAGGTCGCCGTCAAAGGATGGCCGTGCAGATGGCAGCGTTACGAACAGGTGTCCCCGTGTTGCTTGCGACGTTAGCATTAGTCATTGGGTTTGGTGTACTTTCACTCAGTGAATTTGTTCCCACGGCTACCTTTGGTTTTTTGATTGCGATCACCATGATCTTGGGAGCTGTTGCTAATCTGACGTTCCTACCTGCTCTGCTGACCTTGGTCGAGAAGGATTCAGCATCGAATCAGCAGGCAATGACTTCAAGCTAAATGGGTTCGGTTAGCACGCGGCATCGCTTTAGCATGCGGCTTCGTCTTCCGCCAATGAAGCCCACGGATGGACTTGGATCTCTTCACACTTCGGGCACTTGATCCGGCACCCCAGAGAACGCGGCTGGATACGGATGCGACCCTTGCATGCTGTACACAGCACAAGGGGTAAAGGAGCTTGGTCAGCCAGTTTGATCAACAACTCGTTAGAAATCCCGGGAATGGAAATGTCTTCTGCGGATAGTCGAGTGAGTAAAGCTTCTGTTAGTTCAGAAGACCTAGCGATTCGGTCAGCAAGCTTCCTCACGCTATCTTCAAACGTGTTACGAGCCAAGCGTCCGTTTCCGAAGTGTCGATCACGTTTTTGGTAGAGGTAGCTGAATCCAACCAGCAGCAGATAGCGTGCTTCACCCAGAAGTTCATATTGGTTTTGATTACAGAGAACTTCGAATATCTTTCCCAAATCCGTCGGCGAATAGTCCTCAAACACAATGGTTGTAGTCACGCGAGAAGAAAGACCGGGGTTCGATCGGATCAAGCTTTCCATCTCTTTCTCGTAACCGGCAAGAATCACAGCAAGCTGATCTCGATTGTCTTCCATCCTCTTGAGCAGGGATTGGACCGCTTCGCGACCATACGCATCCTCGCCGGAGGTATCAATCAGGCTGTAAGCTTCGTCGATAAAAAGCACACCGTTGAGTGCTGAGTCACAGAGCTTATTGGTCTTGGGGCCGGTTTGCCCGGCGTATTCGGCGACAAGTCCGCTGCGATCCGTTTCTACAACATGGCCATTGTTGAGTGTTCCCAAAGCTCCGAGTATCTGACCGAGAATCCGAGCGACAGTCGTTTTCCCCGTGCCAGGGTTTCCAACGAAGCTCATGTGCAGACTGATGGGCATGGTGGTCAGGCCAGCCTGCTTACGCTGTTCCTGTAATTTCAGAAAGTTTGTGTAGCTTTTGACACGTTCCTTAACTGAATCGAGTCCAATCAGTTCGTCGAGTTCTTTGAGTGCCTGGCTGAGCCGCTCTTCACGTGATAGGTCGGTCTCTGCGCTGGTTCTAGGAGGAGGAGCCTCCTCTTGTTGTTCTTGTTGCTGAGCTTGTGCAGAGTGGGCTTCTTTATCACCACTCAACGGTGCCAGAACTTGATCAGGGTGAGCTGGACGAAGTGCCATATCGATGGCTTGTTGCATGGTGTGCAAAGCCGTTTCCTCTTCAGGCCTTAGGACACCGTCACATTTCGCTACAAGATTTCCGAGTCGCATTGCGATGGTTTCCACCTGTGTTTTGCTGTCCTCAAGAGGAGGATAACGTACAAATGGTGCAACGAGGGACTCCCACGTTAGTGCATCGGCTTGAGAGAAAAGTGCAGTAGCCGCCTCGCGGAGTTCAGCACCTCGGAGTTGATTTCCCCAAAGATGCTCAATCATCTCTGCAGCGATCTGCTTTTCCGTAGCAGACCATCGATCATCTGCTCGCACGATGTCTACATAGACTTTAATAATCAAGCCACGATGTAGGTCATCCATCAGCTCAAGGAACTCTTGTGTATCCCCTTCGATTAAGTTGGGATACCGACGTACCATCCACTTTCCGCACCGTTCGTAGAGCATGCTGCAGTCTCGCAGCACACGTCTAAGCAATCCGAGTAGTCGGGTGGTTTCCGTGCTGTTCATTGAGGGCTAACTAGGTGACTCTATTCCTACCCTGTAGGCTTCGGCTGCAGCGCAAGTTTCCAGGCTGAGCATCGATCTCTAGCGACCTATGCTGCTTCTCACTCTCCCTCATGCATCCAACGCGTGAGGTAAGGCGAGATCATCAAAACGATCACGGCTGACACGATCGAGGCGACTGCAATTGGA
>JAAXIK010000164.1 GCA_012270385.1 Rubripirellula sp.
TAGAGCTACTGAAAGATAGTCACTTCAGTGCGTGAGAGCAAGCGTTAGGAGAACAGCCAAGTGAAGAGCAGCGGAACACTTTCTAAGATATTAAGGTTCCCGAAGGCTTTTCTTGATTGGTTGATTCAGAGGATTGTTGGAACGGTCGTTGTTCTCGGGGTGTTCTTTCTTGTTTGGAAATTCTTCAAAGAACATATCCTTGAGCTTCCTCCTCTTATGAAGTGGCCGATACTGATAGGTTTCACATGCTTTGCATCTGTTCCTCTTCTGGCTGCCATTCTGATTGGCTTGTACAAGTTTTTTCTGAACTCTTTACGCCGGCTTTGTTAAAGAGACCAGCAGGTCCACGATTGCTGATCCGATGGTCTTCGAAACCGATGATGGCGAGGTATCGGTGGAGGGGCTTTAAAAGGCTTTCTGAGGATCACCTGACATTTATCTTGTCCACCTCTGGAGCGGAAGTAAGGCAAGCGGACTCAACGAGTTTACGGAATTCATTTCGAGGTGGCTTGGTTCCGTTGCACTGTGTAAGTAGCATGCCTATCAAGTCGCGATTCGGGTCCACCCAAACGTAAGTTCCATCTGAACCACTGTGAGAGAAAGTGCCACCTGGCTCAGTCACTGTCCACCCCAGTCCGTAATGGTGGGCTGCTTCACAGTATTTTGCCTGAGGGTTGGTCATCTCGGTGACCGAATCACTTTGCAGGATCTGCCTGTTCCCGTAGCGCCCCTTGTGGAGGAGCATGTGGCAAAACAATGCGTAGTCACGTGCACTGGCCACCATGCCTCCTGAACCACGTGGAAATGGCCAGTCGGGCGCGTCACCCGGTTTCCAACCTGCGGTCCATGTACCATCCCGCTGGCTTCTGAACACGGTCGACATTCGATTGTGATCGGCATCCGACTCGTGATTACAACTGTCGAACATGCCAAGTGGTCGGTAGATCCGCTCGTCCAGATGTTGCTTGTAGGAACCTGTCACCTCTTCGATGATCGCAGCCAGTGTGTTGTAACAGGCGTTGTTGTAGGAATTGGTCTTACCCTCAGTCTCTTGAGGTGTAATGGCGGCATATCGATTGACTTCCAGGCGAAGATCTGTAGCCTGGGGATGATTTGCTGACTTCTGTATTAAGGGGGTGAAGAATAATGGCTTGATGCGAATGCCACTGGTGTGCGTCAGGAGATGGCGAAGTGTAATCTCGTTCCACCTTTCATTCTGAAAAGCTTTTAAATAGGTGCCTACCGATTTGTCCAAATCCAGTTTCCCATCCTCCACCAATAACATGATGCCCGCAGCGGTGATCGCTTTACTGTTCGAGGCCATGCGAAACAAGGAATCCACCTGCATCGGACGGGTGCGTTGTAAATTGCGATGCCCATACGCTTGATGAAGAATGATTTTTCCTCTCCTGGCTACGAGAAGCTCAGCGCCAGGTATTTTGTCCTCCGCTACCGCGTCGTCAATCTGTGATGCAGCCTGATACAAAGAAAGGTAGGGAGTTGAATGGGGCTTGGAATATCCCGCGCGATGAGGTTGCTGCGTCATCTGCCGTATTGGGGGTGTGGGGTGTTGGGTGTTGATCAGGTTCAGTAACTAGCGTCCATTGGCTGCATCGTTTAGGGTCCCTTGATGCTTAGCGGGTAATCTCGCAATTTGGAAGTGCAAGCTGGAGTTGGTCAATCTGTTCGTCAGTCACTTTCGTTCCTTTCAGATCAATGCTTCGGAGCCTCGTCAGTCCTACCAAAGGAGATAGATCGCTCACCTCGGTTCTGGCGAGACGAAGTTCGGAAAGGTACTGATGCTGCGCAAGAGGAGTTAGATCACTTACCCGCGTATCCTCCACATTAAGCACGATGAGGCTTTCCAGTTTAGCAAGAGGCGAAAGGTCAATCACCTTAGTTTTAGAGAGATGAAGCTGAGATAGACTCTCCATCCCTGTCAAAGGCGATAGGTCGCTTACCCGGGTATCATCCAGCCAAAGCATGGTGACTTTTTTAAGCGTTGCCAGCGGAAATAGGTCGCTCACCTCAGTTTCCGAAAGAAACAGTCTTTCGACGTTGTTCATACCCGCCAGGGTAGACAGGTCACTGATCTTCGAATCTTGTATAGAAAGTACCCATAGGCCCTCAAAGCCTGCCAGAGGAGTTAGGTCAGTTACTGATGTTCCACTCAGGTAAATCTGCTCGAGGCTCTTTAGTTCTTTCAGTGGTGAAATGTCACTGACTTCTTCTTGACTCAGTACGACCGTGGCCACTCTGGGGCCGAACCAGGTATCTTTTGTTTTCAGCCACCAGCTGATCTGACCATAGCCGTCGTATTCATTGCCATCAAAAAACAGCGAACCTGACATTCCTTCGATCCAAGCAATCGTCGTTTTCTCCCTGCGACGCTGATCCAATTCCCGGTTGATCCACAAGTCAAGCCAGCGGAACGCTCCGGCGGCCAACGCGACCATCACGAGCAAAGTTCGCAGGCGGAATTGAAACCAACGACGTTTTGGTTTGGGAGCTTGCTTTTCTCCTAGCGACATTGTGTTCCCATTGACTTTTGGGTTTCATTCCTGAAGAGCTCGTGTATCTCGCTAGCCGCCAACGGTCAGATACCGGCACCCATGTAATCGTTGTCTGATTAGGCGAGTTTACAGTAACGTCCCGACGGCGGCTTGTGTATTCTCATCGCTTTGGCAGTTATCGC
>JAAXIK010000043.1 GCA_012270385.1 Rubripirellula sp.
GTGCGCACATCAAAGGGGTACACCGACTGAATCAACGGCACCTTGATATTCAGGCCGGGTAGCCGTGATCCCCCACTCACCTTGCCCAAGGTGGTGACCACAGCGACCTTGCCAGCCGGAACGATGAATAGGGATTGACCCAGCAACAGCAGTGCGCTGAGCACGACGGCAACCAAAACGGCAAGACTGTTGGCGGGGTCGTTGATCCGTCGTGGGCTTTGCATGCTTTGCCGTGCACTTGTTCTGATGATGTCGGGTTTGATCGCTTACCGTTGTGTCATTCCGAGGATTTCAGCCAAACTGACACCATTCGGAATTCAATCGGAGAGTTTGCTGAGAATGTTCACTTCGTAGGGCATGAGACTTGTATTGTCTTAATATATTTTCTGTTGTTGACATGCTCCAATAACCTTGTGACCTATCAGACTCCAGTCAAGGTTGAGCGTTCAGGAAATATTTGGGTTGACGGCCTGACAGACGGCTATCGATGGGGCACGACTTCGGGTAATCCTGCTGTGGGGTATACCTTTATTCGTAATACGGATAATTATCCCGATGGGACTTTTGGGGGGTACCGTAGTTTGGGTTGGTCTGCGGAAGAGCGAAAACTCATCAGGAAAGGGATGAGAGATATTGAGAATATTTCTGGTCTCAGATTTGTTAATCGAGGTGATAATAATGATGATGAAGTTGAGCTTTGGTTCTACATGCTTGATGCTCAAGGTGCCAAGGATAGCTTCGGTTTTGCATATACTCCAGGTAGCGATTCTGATGAAGGATTGGTTGCAATAAATCGGTCAATGTATCGACGGCCTAATGGAGCTCAAAAGCATTCCATTGCAAGAGGGAGTTTTTATGGAATTACTTTCTTGCATGAACTCTGTCATGCTGTTGGTTTGAAGCATCCTCATGATCTTGGTTTGCTAAAGCAGCCCCGTTATCCTGGTTTGGAACGCTCCTCCAATCAATATCGCGATAAGGGTACTTTCGGTCAAAATGCTCATCCTTTTACTCAACTTACTTATGTTGATAAAGGCGCTCGGAATGGATATGTGCCCACGTCTGCTGAGGGTTTCGGCTTCTTGAAGACTCTCGGGGCTTTAGATGTCGCCGCCCTTCAATGGATTTACGGCGTCAATATGAATTACGCATCTAGGGATAATGTTTATCAACTGCCACTTAAAAATAAACAAGGCACAGGATGGCAAGCAATCTGGGATACTGGGGGAATTGATCGTATTGACGCCCGCAATGCGGATGTCTCCGTATCCATCGACCTTCGCAATGCCACTTTGGATCAAAGTGATCATGCTGGCGGCTACATAAGTTCGGCCAAGGGCGTCTATGGAGGGTTCACGATTGCGCATGACTGGAATGGCGTATCTTTTGGCAAAACAGCGGATCTTTGTGTCATTGAAAATGCCACTGGTGGACGATCTGGTGATCGCCTCATTGGGAATGGGGCTTCAAACCGTCTTGTCGGTCGTGCCGGCGCCGATATTCTCTATGGTGGGCAAGGCGGTAAGGATGTATTGATTGGTGGGGTCGGTAAAGATCAATTCTGGATAGACGTCAAGTCAGAATCTTCTGCCATAGTTAAAGATTTCAAAATTGGTCAAGATAGGCTTGTATTCGACGTTAAAAAACCACTATTTTCGTATGTGCAGCGAAAGGATTCTCTGGTTGTTAAATATCATAATTCTGCCGTTGCCAAGCTTGTTGGCGTCGAGAAGCATTTGTTCTCTCCAAGTGAAAATGTAGTTTTTGATGACTTTTTGGGGGTGTGATTGACTTGAAACTTTTTGTGGGTGAAAGGTTTTAATGTTAACTTCTTTAGATTGTCTGCATGCGTATTCAAGTGCTTATGGTTTTAATTTCTTGGGGCAGGTCTCGTTTTTGATTGAACCCTTTGGAAACTTTTCGATGGCGATTGGGTTGTTCTCGTAGTGAGTCCCCATCTGGTGTTCGCGCTCTGGATGGGGGCATCAAGGAATTCAGTGCATGAAGGGTTTAATCCAGTTTCTAGGATATCTATTTTTGTTCCTTGTTGATTTGACCGGTGTCATTGTTGATATATGAGCCATATGCTTTTGGGCTGAGTCTTCGATGGCCTTAGTTCATCCAAAGCATTTTGAAGGCTTTTGGATATGGCTCGCGCATGTTCATGGAGCTTTCACGGATCAAGGTGATGCATGTTTTCGATCCATCGAAAACTTTGGCCTTGATCATCATGTCCATGGCCTGCTGCAGTGTTTTCCCCTGGAGGAGAGCAGCATCGATGATCTTCACGGCCTTGGAAGGTTCACAACGCCCCAGTGCCTGCGCCCGTGAAGCGGATGGGAGCACAATAAGGGCAATCGACAGCAGCAGAAATCCGACGAGGGCGCGCATATGGACTCGATGTTGTGTTGGATGTGTAGAGCCTATGGGGTGTGTCAGAAAGGATCTGATTCTTTTCTGACGGAGTTGTCTCTGGATGTCACTGGCTCGTGTCCGATGACCCACGTCCTCATCGCAAGGGCCCCCAAGGCTGGTAGGACAGGGGTCTTGGTCTTGATGGCGTTCAACACAATGCGGGGGTGTTGTTGAACAAGGCATAAAAATACCTCCGAAGAACGGAGGAGTAAGCCAAGTAATCCCCATCACCTGGCATTCCATAAGTGTAGTGCTTCTCGTCAAGTTTGTGCAGCTT
>JAAXIK010000163.1 GCA_012270385.1 Rubripirellula sp.
ATGCCCGGCACGATGGGAGCATAATTCTGGAGAGCTATGGAGAAGATTATCTGTTCATTGATTCCCCAGCCGACGGGCAGGGCAATCCGGGTCATCCATCGCACCCAACCCTTCAACCCAGTACGAAGGTGCGTCCCACAAGAGTTTCGAGGGACGGATAGTAACGGGTATGTCAGAGAGCAAATCGACCTTCATCTCCAAGCCACATCGGACAGTAGGATCGCATCCACTGGATCCACTAGTGGATGCGATGATTGACCTAAGCCATCGGCAGGGCGTCACTCCCGTTCTTGTGACCCCAACACCGATCATCCTGCAGCCTGCTCTATTTTGCGAGCTCAGCGTCGCGTTACTTCCACGCTTGGAGCAACCTATTCGCTTTGACTGGTTCCGTGAAGTTACAGCGGGGCTACCCATACTGAATGAACTCTGGGCCTCCCTATGGGCCAAGAAAATCAATCGTAAGCTTCGACGGCTAAACGATGCATCATCGGGCCAGCCAACCCTACAGATCACTCCCATGCTCGCGCGGCCTGGAGGTAGTCGCCGCCATTTCGTCATTGGGTGGAGCGATGAGCAGCAGACCCTGCCGGCCTGGGCAGCAGCGATTCCCCTTGGAGGTCAAACCGATGAACAAGACAACTCCAATCAACAAGAACACGGGGAACTGAGAGGCGACTCGATGGCGTTCCCAAAAGCCGCCTGAGTCAGGATGAACACCCTCGAACTTCATTGCGGGGATTCGTCATTTGCACGGAACTCTGCTCACCCGATCACCTAAGGAATGATCATGGAAATCGCCCCTAGCACAACAAAGATTGGATGGATTGGGACGGGAGTGATGGGACAAAGCATGTGCTCCCATCTGATCGACGCCGGCTACTCCGTGACGCTTTACACACGCACCCCAAGCAAGGCGGACACTCTGGTGGACAAGGGTGCCACCTTTGTCCGTTCACCGATCGAGGTCAGCCAAGCTAGCGAAGTCGTTTTTTCAATCGTTGGATTTCCCGAGGATGTTGAATCGGTGCTCCTTGGGGAAGACGGTGCCATTGCCGGATGCAAACCGGGAACCATCTTTGTGGACATGACCACAAGCCGACCTTCATTAGCCGAGAAAATCGCTGCCCCCGCCAGCTCCCGCACCGCGTTCGCTGACGACGCACCCGGCAGCGGCGGCGATCTAGGGGCGCGGAATGCCACGCGATCAATCATGATTGGAGGCGATCCCGAGCCGGTTGAAACCATCATGCCTCTTCTTGAACTGATGGGAAAAACGCTGGTCCACCAAGGGGGTCCCGGACGCGGTCAACACACGAAAATGGTGAACCAGACTCTCATTGCATCTGGAATGATCGCGGTTTGCGAAGCCTTATTGTATGCCTCCAAAGCAGGATTAGATATCCAAACGGTGTTGAAAAGTGTTGGATCCGGTGCGGCGGGGAGTTGGTCGCTCGCCAACTTGGCTCCAAGAATGATTCAGGGTGATTTCGATCCCGGTTTCTTTGTGGAGCACTTCATCAAGGATATGAAGATTGCGTTGGAAGAAGCCGCCGCCATGAACTTGGCACTGCCGGGTTTAGCTTTGGCACATCAACTCTATCAAGCCGTCGCAGCCCAAGGCCATTCCAAGGACGGCACGCAAGCTCTGATCCTCGCTCTCGCACAACTCAATGCTACGCCGTGGCAAACTGTTCAAACCGCTTAGAGCTGTCATCCACCTTGGTTGCAGAAGACAAAGGCTAGTGACCGCCCAACAACCCTTCGAATAATCTCGAGCCGATCCGCACCATGGTCGCCCCAGCACGAATTGCTTGTTGAAAATCTCCACTCATTCCCATCGATAGCTCAGGCAATGCTAACCCTGACGCAGTAACAAGATGGTCCCGCAGTTCTCGTACTGCATCAAATTGTCGTTGGATTTGGCCAGAATCAGCGGCGAGTCCCGCCATCGCCATTAAGCCAACCACTTCGATGCCCTCGGGAATCGGCTGCTGCATCAACTCTTCAAGTTGCGTCGCGGACATCCCCGTCTTCTCGGCATCACCGCTGATATTCACTTCCAGTAGTACACGCGTTTTGACCTCTCGAGCAACCGACTCCTTGGCAATCACGCCAAGCAGTCGCTCACTATCCACCGAATGAATCAGCGGCTGGTATCGAAGGAGACGTCGGACCTTATTGGTCTGCAGGTGCCCTATCATGTGCCACCGTATGTTACTGGGGAAACCGGGTGATTCGGCTTTGCTCCAGAGGACTTGTGGCCGATTCTCGCCCAGATCAACGCAACCTGCTTGAATCAACATGGCAGTGTATGCCGCATCGACGTACTTCGTCACACCGATCACGGTGACTTCATCAGGTGTCCGTCCCGATGCAGCAGTTGCCGCGGCAACCTCCTCCCGAACCAAACCCCAGTTGTCTTGAATACGTTCAAGAATATTAAGATCTTCCATCATTCCACGATCCAACGAACGGAGCCCTATCAGTCCTTACCCTCAAACGCTTATCGATCATCTCGCATTCAATTCTCGTGGTCATCGACGGTAATTAGCTCCTCGTAAGAACCGTCACCGGAATCGAATCTCGCACAGTAAAAATCAGCAATCAAATGCTTTCCCAAAACCGTTCTCGTACGATCACCCGCGACTAATGATCGGTAAATCATCCACTGCTCTGA
>JAAXIK010000459.1:0-8769 GCA_012270385.1 Rubripirellula sp.
TTGATGATCAAAGGAGTTTTTTTAACCAAGCAATCTCATTCGCAATATCTGCTGCAAGCCCTCTTTGCTGCATCGCTTCAGGTAGAACCGTCCAAGCATAAGTTTCTACTTCGAAATGTCCCGTAAAGCTCGGCCTCAAGTTCCCTTCTTTGAGAAACCTCAAGCACTCCTCTACATCGTCTCGACTGGTTTCCAGATGACCAAATCGCTCGAGGAAAATAGGAACATGAAAATGCACAACCCAGGTCTGTTCGTCGTCCAGATCCACGGCTCCCGATTCCACCTGAGCCAGCAATCCGGGAAGATCTTCAGATAAAGCAAACTGGCCCGTACCCAGCCGGCGCCCCGTTTGATGCAGATAGCGATCTTCACCGAAAGCCGCCAGCTGCCGTACCGCCTCAGCCCTTCGCTCCGAAGACATGAGCGACCAACGGACCTTGATGGCAGAACTTACCTGCACTTTCCCGACGGTAATCCCAGCAGTCGCCAGTCGGGAAAGCACCTCCGACTGGCCCTCCATCATCACCGCCGAATGACAAATATCGTGACATACCGTCAGGTATCTCCGGTGGACGCTATCCGGAAGTTGCTTATCAAACCATTGAATGACATCCTCAGTGGTATCCAACGCGCAGCCCGGTTCCGGCTCAATGGCCAAGACGATCCGACGGCCGCACCGTGATTCAATCTGAGCTAGATGCTCGGAAACCGCCCTCAACGCCTCACCGCAAGCATCGAGAGCCTTGGAGTTGCTGAGTTCAGTAGGCCATCCCAAGGGCAGCGTACTGATGGAACCGACGACTTCCTCCGGCTCATCCTCGAGGAGATCTGCGAGAATATCGGCAAGCTGGCAGGTGTACTGCGACCGCGCCGGGTCGGCCCATGTGGGGATGTACACCTGATGCTTCACCACCTCTTTGTGAAAATTGTCATAGGGAAACCCATTGATGGTAAAGGGTTTCAGTCGGCGCTCTCTGAGAAAGCGAGCAAACCCGCTCGAATCACCAGCCAAGGTGCGAGCTGCCTCAGCCGGAATCCAGAGGCCCACACCAAGGTCTTCCGAATCTCCTGCATCCCGAACCGCTACGGCATAGCGGTCCAGATTGGTTCGGATAGCATCCAGATCCACTCCGGCATGGACGTTCGTGCAATAGCCAACTTGTGTTGGATGAATCATCTCGGCGATCCCGTGAGTAATGACAATCTAATACCGAACCGAGAGTCGGCAGCCGCCGGCCTTCGCTGGCGGGGAGCTACAGCGTAGTGGATCGTTCCATGTCATGGAATTGTCAGGGGTGAACAAAAAACGCTTTTTGAGACATCCAAAAAGGCATTGGCTTTTCGAAGGACGGGAATTGCCGAACTCAGCAAGGTCAAGCAGCCTTAGATTCTCAGACCTCGGTCAACTTTTCGGCTTTCGGCCAGTGCTTCTCCCCCCACTGTTTCACCTGCTATTCTATTGCTGGTTCCGCCCACTCCGCTCTGGAGCTCCGGATCTAATGGTCAAATTTTCGATATGTGTCCTTGAATTAAGCAGCGGAAAGAGCATCCATCATGCATCACTCCCTTTGGTCCACGCTTTCGCTTTTCGCGTGGTTTTGCCTGTCATCAAGCGTGATGGCTCAGCCTCTACCGAACCCAAAACATGATGACTCACAGGGCGATCGATTTTTCCAGATCGATCAATGGCTGCCCACACCCAACGATCAGCGCACCGCCTCCGGCGCTCCGGGGCCGGAATACTGGCAACAGAGGGCGGATTATCAGATCCTCATCAATCTTGACGACGCAAACCAAAGCCTGTCCGGGGTCGCCAAGATCGACTACCACAACGAATCGCCGCACATTCTGAGCTACATCTGGGTACAGCTCGATCAAAACCGTTTCGCACCCGATGCACGCTCCGCCACCGCTTCGCCGGCGCCCAGTCTTGCACCGAGGGTAACCTTTGATCGCCTCAGGTCCATCTTTGCCAGATTAACCTTCGATGGCGGATACAAGATCAAATCCGTCAAAGACCAGCAGGGAAATCCGCTGCCACACACCATTGTGGAAACGATGATGAGAATTGATCTCCCCAAGCCAATGATGCCAGGGGAGTCACTCAGTTTTTCCATCGATTACGGATACAACATCATCGACTCGGATCTGATATCGGGGCGATCCGGCCATGAATTCTTCGAAAAAGATGGCAACTATATTTACGAGATCGCGCAGTGGTTCCCTCGCGTTGTCTCCTACACCGACTACACAGGATGGCAGAACAAACAGTTTGTCGGGCGAGGAGAATTCACCTTGGAACTCGGCAATTATGACGTCAGCATCACTGTGCCCGACGACATGGTCGTTGCATCGACAGGAGAACTTGCCAACCCGGAACAGGTTTTGGAACCCCAATGGATTGATCGTTTAGCCGAGGCGAGAAAATCGAAAACGCCGATGTTCATCGTCACACCTGAGGAAGCACTCGAAAACGAAAAACGATCCGAATCGGACCAAGCTAACGAGCAGGCTGGCACCAAAACCTGGCGTTTTTTAGCCAGGAACGTTCGCGATTTTGCTTTCGCAGCAAGCCGGAAGTTCATCTGGGATGCAATGGGCGTAAAAGTGGGTGACCAGACCGTGATGGCGATGTCCTATTACCCCAACGAAGGCGAACCTCTTTGGAGTCAGTACTCCACCGAATCTATCGCCCATACCTTAGAGGTTTACGGACGATACTCCTTTGACTATCCCTACCCCGTGGCCATCAGCGTGAACGGCCCCGTCTACGGCATGGAATATCCGATGATCTGCTTCAATGGCCCTCGCCCGGAAGAAGATGGCACGTATAGCAAAGCCACCAAGTATGCGTTGATCTCAGTCATCATCCACGAAGTCGGGCATAACTATTTCCCCATGATCGTCAACAGCGACGAGCGACAGTGGACTTGGATGGATGAAGGGCTCAATACCTTCTTGCAATACCTCAGTGAGCAGGAATGGGAGGAGAACTACCCGTCCCGTCGTGGTGAACCTGAAAAAATTGTGCCCTACATGCGTGGTGGGTACCAGCGGCCCATCATGACCGGTAGCGAAGAGATTCTGCAGTTCGGACCGAATGCATATGCCAAACCAGCCACGGCACTAAACATCCTTCGTGAAACGATCCTTGGTCGCGAGCTGTTTGATTTTGCCTTCAAACAGTACGCATTGCGATGGAAGTTCAAAAGACCGACTCCTTCCGATTTCTTCCGAACCATGGAGGATGCCTCAGGTATCGACTTAGATTGGTTTTGGCGGGGTTGGTTTTACAGCACCGACCACGTGGACCTTGCCATTGAAGACGTGAAACTTTTTATCGTTGACCAAGGCGATCCAGATGAGGCAGCAGAGCGAAACCGGAAGGAACGTGAAGAGAAAGATCCCTCCATCTCTGAGCAACGCAATCAAGAGCTACCCAAGCGAATCGACTGGCAGCCCGGCTTAAAAGATTTTTACAACAGCCCCGACTACGATGAGTTCGCTGTAGAAGAGAGTGCCCGGAAGGCCTATCAGAAGATGCTCGAAGAACTCGATGACGAGCAGAGATCCTTGCTGCAAAGAACCACTAATTTTTATGTGGTCAAATTCCGCAATCACGGCGGCCTCGTCATGCCAATCATCGTCCGCCTCCACTACGCCGATAGCACGAATGAAATCGTACGAGTGCCGGTCGACATTTGGCGGTCTAATGGAGACGTCGTTGAAAAACTATTCGTTTCCGAGAAAGAGGTTGTTCGAATGGAATTGGATCCGTTCCGCGAGACTGCGGACACTGAGACATCGAATAACCACTGGCCTCCAAGACTCATTCCGAGCCGATTCAAACTCTATAAGAGCAAGTCTGGCGATAACGAAATGAGAAGAGCCAAGAAAAAGAAAGAAGCTGCGGAAAAAAAAGAGGCAGAAGAGAAAAAGGAATCGGAGAATCAGGCTAACTCCGAAGAGGGTGGGGACTCCGGTAAAGACTCACCTACCAAGGCAGAAGGCAACCAACCGGACACAGCAGAGTGATGATTCTCGATGAGAAGCTTGTCCGGGAGAGCAAGTCTCGCACCGTGCCCAGAGCTTTTGAGCAAGTTCCTTTCGTACGGTGTGTCCATTCGCCGGCACTTTCAGTTCTCCAATAATCTCCCATCGTAGCACTCTCAACACTGGCCTTTGAATGTTATTGCTTCTGACTTTTCTTGTGGTGCATCCCGTCCACGAAACGATCTCCGAAATCGAGTGGAACGACGACACAAAACGTTTGGAAGTAGCGATGCGAGTCGATGCCATTGACGATCAATGGATTCGCAAACAAATCTTATCTACCTACCCCAGGATGCGTTTCGTACAGCAGGAACGCGGTGCTACGGTTGACCGAGGTAATACGAAAGGTATCCGTAGCAGGGATAAGCGAAAAAACTCACAAAGAGCACTCGGTCCGGACACGGTGAACTGGAGGCTTCAATATGTGCAGAAGTTTTTCCGTGTCGATCCGACAACTCGCATCGACCAGACAGCCGCAGAGAAGAAACAACTCACTGACGACTCGAATGCGGATCCAGCATCGAGTCGTGGAGACAACAGGCCGGGGAGTTCGCTTCGCGATCCCGATGCCACCTACCACTGGATAGGAATCGAGGAAGATCGAGGCCATGTTTGGTGGTTCTTTGAAATCGCACCCAAATCAAAGCTCCCACCCGAGGATCTCCAAAATCGAATTTTATTTTCCAAGGAAACCAACCAAATCAATCGAGTGATTGTTCTTGGTGTGAACCCGAAGCGATCGCTCGTCCATTCGAGCGAGAACCCCCGCCGGCCACTATTTCCAAAAAACCAAAAGACTGATGAGCAGTAATCAAAGGATCGCCGAAGTCATCTCCATTGGTGATGAGATGACGAGCGGCGCGAGACTCGACACCAACGGACAGTGGTTGAGCCGTCGACTGGGTGAACTCGGAATTCAAGTCGCATTTCACACCACCGTGGGCGACACACTGTCTCACAATGTTGATGTTTTTCGCTCTGCAACACAGAGGGCTGACATCATCATTGCCACCGGCGGCTTGGGGCCAACACGAGATGATCTAACCCGTGAGGCACTGTCAACGCTTGCAGGGCAGCCGCTGGAGCTTCGGCAGGATGCCATGGATCACATTTTGGATCTTTTCAGCAAGCGAAATCGAGTCATGCCCGCCCGATATGAAGTTCAGGCGATGTTCCCAAAGGGCAGCCAACAAATCCATAATCCGGAAGGATCCGCTCCCGGCATTGATATCGAAATCGAGAGGCCGCAAGGCAACCCGTCTAGAATTTTCGCCCTACCCGGCGTTCCCGCCGAGATGAAGCGAATGTTCGATGAGACCGTGGCGCCGAGAATCATGGAGCAGGGGTCAGGCAAGACAGTGATTCGACATCTGGTGATGAAGTTTTTCGGAACCGGCGAAAGCGATATGGAACAACTACTTGGGGAAATGATCGCCAGAGATAGGCAACCGCGAGTCGGGATTACGGTGAGCAAAGCAACCATTTCGCTTCGAATCACGGCTACGGCAGAATCCGAAGAATCCTGTGACCAAATGATTGCAACCACGAAGGCGGAGATCCTGGATCGAGCATCTCATCTCTATTTTGGTGACGGTGAAAACTACGAACAACAGCACGCGATCGTAGAAACCTTGGAGGAAAAATCGCAGTCCCTCATGATTGTGGAACTCGGGCATGCAGCTCCACTGGGAGATTGGTTTGCAGCGATCGATCGTGCACCCTGTTACCACGGCAGCGTCTCGCCACGCGATGCCCGTCAATTAGCAAAGATGTTTACACCCCCATCCCCTCCTGGTTTTTCTGAAGCAGGCAAGGCGGTTCCCAATGGAGGACAAGAGAACATCGAGGCCCGCGACGAAGACTTCCCAAATTCGCTTTTCAAGCATCTGAAAACCACTTTCGCCTCCGATTGGATTCTCATTGTGGATCATTATCCATCACTGGCTCAGGAACGCCCCGGACCTCTACCGGCACAACAAGTTCGTTTTCTCGTTTGCACTCCCAGTCAACAGATCGTAACGGAAACGCAATCCATGGGTGGTCACCCTGACGTGATTCAACCGAGGATTGCCAAGGGAGCAATGAAGTTTCTACGCAGCCAAATCAGCCGAAGCGTGGAAGGCGATCAGGTTGGATAACCCAAAAGTTGAGATCCATGGGTTGCGATTAAGAAGCTTAGATTCAAAAGCGGTTCGGCTATAGCGTGCGAGACGTTATCGCACGTTGGAGTTCGGTTTCCACCCCTCACTCATCCCTTCAGGATAAAGCCTCTTCCCATTGCGAGTTGCGTTACTTCGTGGTGAAGGGTCCCAGCGTTTGGCATCTCCCTCTTTAATCACTTCCCTAACTTCGCTTTCCGAGATCCGATACAACGCGGCGAAACGAGTCAGCTCGCGATCAAATACTTGCTGCAACATCTTCTCCATCGCGGCTCTCGGTGGGCTTCCCTGCGGCAGTGGCAACGGTTTTTCGAGCGTGGTCCGTGCCACTGCTCGATAATCGCTATAAAGTTTTTTTCGAGTCGACTCAGGAAGTCGAATTTCCTCGTAGGTAATTTTTGGAGTCTCCGAGGGAGCCTCCTGACCGGGTGGATCGGTTTCACCCTCGGATTCCGAAGCATCGGGTTCCCCTGAGACTTGGCTTCCTGCCGCTTGGCTTTCTGCGGCTTGGCCTTCTCGACTTTGAAGATAGAAAAATGCGCCGCCTGCAGACAACAGTAGGAACACCAGCGTGACACCCACACCAATCAAGATGAGCGTAGTATCCGAGCTAGAGTTCGATTCAGAAGCACCCACCGAGCGACCTTGACTCTGCTGAACTGATTGCTGTTTGGGAGCGGTGAAAATCATTCCACATTGGGCGCACCTGAATTGCACGAGAGAAGAAGGGTAACTCGCCTTCACCCCACAGCCTGGGCATTGAATAATCCGACCGGAAGTTTGATTCATTGCCATCAAATTTACCCTTTCTCCAAATCCATCAAGAGGGACCTGGGATCGCTTCCAAAGTCCGAGCAAATAGATTAGCAGACATTCAACCCAACATCAGTTAGGCTTTATGTACCGTCAGGGATACCTTACTGAAAAGGTCGCTGCCTTAGAGCAGAGAGTTTCCGAATCTGCTGAGTATTCAGCGGGTGAACCGTTGCTCCCATCGAGTCGGATGGGTTCTGCGAGGAAACCTCTTCACTGCAACCCGATCGGCTCTGGGTTACCAACAGAACATACGGCAATCCCAACCGGCCTGATTGCAGTCATTGTGTAAACGCGTCGCGAAGTAACGGCACTCACAAGATGGGCATCTTGAACAGCTTAACGAGAGGAAACGTCCATGAGCGTCCTGGTTACCGGTTGCGGAGGCTTCTTGGGCCGCGAAATCGTTCGCCAACTGATTGACCGCGGAGAAGAGGTTTGTGGTATCTCTCGTAAGGAGTATCCCGAACTCGCGGAGTGGGGGATGCGGCACCTAAGGGGTGATCTTGCAGAAGCCACTTTTGTTCGCAATGCGTTCGCATCAGTAGAAACGGTGGTGCATACCGCAGCCGTCGCAGGAGTTTGGGGACCCAGCCAATTCTTTGAACGTAACAACGTGATCGCGACTCGCAATGTGATTGACGCGAGCCAGAGAACCAACGTTAGGAACCTGATTTTCACCAGTAGCCCGAGTGTCACCTTTGACGGAGCTGATCAGCGGGAGGTGGACGAATCAGCGCCCTACCCAAACCGATGGCTTTGTCACTACCCTCGGACCAAGGCGATCGCAGAGAGGGAGATTCTGTCCAGTCATGACCCCGCTGGTCTGCGAACCGTAGCTTTACGCCCGCATTTGGTATGGGGAGAGAATGATCCTCATATCCTCCCACGTATTTTGCAGAGAGCCAAACAGGGAAAACTTCGAATTGTCGGAGATGGAAACAACACGGTGGACACGGTTCACGTTGTTAACGCCGCCGCAGCTCACCTCGATGCAATCGATGCGCTCAATCAGACTCCGGAGTCCGCTGGGGGTAGGGCGTATTTTATCGCTCAGGATGAACCCGTCCGTTGTTGGGATTGGATTGCCGAAATTTGTAGGCTCGGTGGAGTTCCCGAGCCAAAGAAATCCATCAGCTTTCCATCCGCTTACCGTCTCGGAGCTGCCTTGGAATTTGCCTATCGTGTCTCGAGGCAGAAATCCGAACCTCCGATGACACGATTCGTGGCGTCACAGCTTGCCAAAGACCACTATTTTAACATCTCAGAGGCCAAAGAGCGTCTTGGCTACCGAGTGAGGGTTTCCATGAAAGAGGGCTTGGAACGGCTTTCGCGTGCTTGGAAGACCTGAAGGGGAATCGGATGAAAATAGGATCGATGACAGATTGACTCGTTGATTTTTGCGAAAATTACCGGTCCGAGAATCGAAAGGTAGTGGGTTCACAGGCCTTTCGGTCGGTTTTACTCCTAGAAAATCCTGCGGGCGTTGTCATTTCGTGGCTTCGCTGTTAGCCTTTTGGGCGGTCGGATTCTCTCCATTACGATAAGTTCCGACCCAATCAGCCGGAACGCGTATCCTCGCGAAGAGTGCTGTATCGCCCAGAGATCGTCTCGTAGCGATCGACCCGAGTCATTCGTCCTACTATGAATCGCCTACCGTGATTGCTCCCAATCGTGCCGCTAATCTTCCTGACGAGCAACGCATCGTCATTACTGGGGTCGGTTTGACCGCACCCAATGGAAA
>JAAXIK010000459.1:8779-13597 GCA_012270385.1 Rubripirellula sp.
CGTCTTATCTAGAAGCTTAGCTAGAGACACGTAGTGGCGTACAACCCTACGACATCCGCTACTTTGGACAGACCCACGCCGGTATCTGCGATTTTGAGAAGACACGTTACCAAAGCCGAAAGGATCTCCGTCGGGGCACGCGAGCAGGAAGTGTCGGCGTTTACTGCGCCAACGAAGCGGTCAAACACTCAGGCATCGATTGGGATAACACCAACAAAGCACGTGTCGGAATTTATGTAGGTGTCACCGAGCACGGTAATGTAGAGACAGAAAATGAAATCCATGTGATCAAAGGATTTGATTACGATACCAGCTGTTGGTCCCATCATCACAACCCAAGAACGGTTGCTAACAACCCCGCTGGTGAAATTGCATTGAACATGGGGATCACAGGTCCGCACTACACGATCGGGGCCGCCTGTGCTGCAGGTAACGCGGGGATCATTCAAGGCGCTCAAATGCTCCGACTCGGTGAGTGTGATCTGGCGATCGCCGGCGGAACGAGCGAGAGCATCCATACCTTTGGGATCTTCGCTAGCTTCAATAGTCAAAATGCTTTGGCTGTGCACGAAGATCCTGCAAAGGCATCACGCCCCTTCGATATCGATCGAAACGGAATTGTCGTTGCAGAGGGAGGCTGTCTTTACACTTTGGAAAGACTTTCCGATGCCAAAGCTCGTAATGCAGAAATTTACGGGGAGCTGGTCGGGTATGCAATCAATACCGATGCAACCGATTTCGTCCTTCCCAACCCAGAAAGGCAAGCGGAATGTATCCGCATGGCTCTCGACCGCGCGGGATTGGTCCCCGAACAGATCGATTTGGTGAGCACACATGCCACCGGTACCAGCAGTGGCGACTCACAAGAATGCATCGCACTGCGAGATGTGTTCGGAGATTCTCAGTCCACTCGCATCAACAATACAAAAAGTTACATTGGGCACGCCATGGGAGCTGCGGGATCATTAGAACTCGCGGGTAACCTGCCATCGCTGAGGGACAAAGTTGTGCACCCGACCATCAATGTGGATGAAGTCGACCCCGACGGCGCCCTTCATGGGCTGGTCATGCCTGAACCGCAGGAGAGGCATAGGGGCGCTTATAGTTGGAACAATTCCTTCGGTATGCTTGGGATCAACTCGGTGGTGATCATCAGTCGGTTTTGAAACTCTTGATTCCACAGTCGACACCGAAACCGAATTGAACGACAAGCCAGTCACTCGCCGTGGGCAGGTCTTATTTGCAAGTTGACAGCCCAGATTCACTACAACATTTTAAAACCATAGACTGACAGCGGTTCAGCAACATCCTTGGAGAATTCGAATCCATGACGCCAGCAGAAATTCGCGATGAAATCCTCGATATCCTCGAAGACATTTCACCAGACGAAGATTTGGATAACCTCGACGATGAAAAAGCGTTTCGCGATCAGCTTGAACTCGACAGCATGGACTTCCTCGACATCGTCATGGAGCTGAGAAAAAGGCATCGCGTGCAAATCCCAGAAGAAGATTATGGGAATCTCGCTAGCATGCACTCCACCGTGACCTATCTCGAACCCAAGATGAAAGACATCTGATTTTCAAGGGTTTAAGGCGATCAACTAACGGGTTGCCATCAAATTGAGACACGTCCTGATACGGTGTCTCTTAATCGCGACACTGACGAGGACCCCCGTGAGGGTCCATGACGTGAACGGATAACCTATTCGGTAGTCCTTCTCTGCAAATCGCTTGAATTCTCAATCATTTCGAGAAAATACTCTCACAGCTCCGTTCTTGGCACAGCCTTCGCATTATGGCTGTAGCAAACAAAAGCAAGCGAGTGTGATCCACTTTATCTCCCTTCGATTGGGAGATCTCACTCGCGGCCTCCCACCTTAGTTAGATGGAGATGTGAACGATGTTATCACAAAAAAGATGGATTCTTATCCCCGCTCTCATAGTGGCTTCCGTAGCCTTCTCTGGCAGTCAGGAGGCAAAAGCGGATGTGCGAGTCTCTCCAACATGGGGTGGGATCAGCATCACATTCGGGAACCAAGCACGAAATTGCAGACCGAGCTACAACAGTTTCTTCCGTTCAAGCATCGTGCAGCGCCACGTCAGCCCGTTCTATCGTCCTAGCTATCCTCGATACCGAAGCTATCGCCAACCTACCTACCTTCGAAGTCGGGGACGCGCCACCTGCAATCCACGCTTCCGTCGCTAGAGGCGAGTAGATCGATCAGGTGAAAACACCAGATCGACTCTTTCCTGCTCGGGAGTGAAGTGAGGTCTCTCTGAAGTAAACTGGGTCTCATCGAGGCCCAGTTTTTTTTAATTACGGTTCTCGCATTCGAAAAAAGTTTTCGGAGTGAATATAGTGAACCTAGAGGCTGATGCTCTTCGCCACCCCTAAACCACAACCCACCCTGAACGATGATGAAAATTGCCAACCGAAAAAACACCGTGGGAGTATTTCGTTTACTAACCTTGGTTGTATTGTGCGTGGTCCCTCCACAATTAGACCAGTCACTCAGTGCAGCCGATGCCTCCGCAAGTAGATGGTCGCCCGCAGGAAGATGGCAGGGTCAGTGGAAGAGCCAATCAACCGGGCATCAGGGACCCCTGCGGGCTCGCATCCGCCGAATTGACGAAAATCGCTATCGAGCGGTCTTTACCGGGAGATTCCTGAAAGTCATACCCTTTGCCTATCCAGCGAAATTGGATCTGGTTGCGACTTCCGCAGATGATCCGACATCCGTTTGGCAACTCCATTCATCCCAGCGTCTACCGCTGTTGGGAACTTATGAAATGGACGCCACCGTTACACGCGATCGATTTCGCGCAGAATTCAAAGGACGCCGCGACGTCGGCACGTTTGAATTGACCCGCTAGAGTCTGGTCGACAGATCTGCTCGACTATCGTACCGTGCTGCTCCAATAGGGGATTACGGTGCTCGACGAGGAGACGAAACTGCGTCACCGCCGTACGATGCATCGACGATTGAAATACCCTGCATCGAAGGTGGTAGTACCGAGCAACTTCCACGGGAGCATTGTGCTTCTGGGTCGGAGGTTGATCAGGCCTGAGGCCCTGCGGATTTAGAGTGGAGAGGGAGCCCGTTCATGTCAAACCAGCTTATCGACCCGGCACTGCTTTTTCGGATGGAAGTTCCTGTGCAATACTGGGACGGGAAGTGGACACCGAAGGGGTTATCACTGTCTGAAGGCTATCGTATTCCCTGCTTCTCGGAATTGTCCGATCGTCCCATTTTTGCAGACGTCCGGATCGGCTGGAATGAATTAGGAATAGCGGTTCAGGCATCCGTCAAGGGGAAGCGTCAGGTGCCTTGGTGCCGAGAAACCCGTTTGGATGAAAGCGATGGGTTTCACTTTTGGATCGATACACGCTGCAGCCCTGGGATCCATCGAGCGAGTCAATACTGCCATCGTTTCCTCTGGATGCCATCTGGCGGGGGACCGCGAAGGGAAAACGCGGTGGCTGCGATGGTGCCGATTCATCGAGCACGGAGCCATCCTCGACCTTTTGACACGAAGAAACTACCTCTGAAAACCAACCTGCGACACGACGGGTATCAAATCATGGGGTGGATTCCCAAAGAAGCGTTAACGGGGTTCGATCCCGATGAACAGCCTCGAGTTGCGATTTACTACACGGTCATGGATCGCGAGCTTGGATGGCAGGGCCTCAGCCTGGGTCCGGAGTATCCCGTCACGGATGATCCGAGTCTCTGGTCGGATGCGATTCTGGTCCGCGAGTGAAAAAGAAGCTGTTTTTTCGCACATTTTCGGGAATACCCCCGTACTGACCATTACGAGTCCGAAGCAGACTTATAAACTAACGATTGACGCTGGAGGAAGTGCACCAGCAACGATGATTTCTCGCCTCCCGAAGTCCTTCTTGGTCATTGTCGGGATCAAACTGTTAGCACATGGAAGCAACTACCTCAAAAACAATCCGATCGGTATCGGGGATCACTGTCAGGCTTGCGGGCGATTCGGGTGATGGGATGCAATTGCTAGGGACGCAGTTGACCAACACCAGTGCTCTCGCGGGTAATGATGTCGCCACGTTCCCGGACTTCCCTGCCGAGATCCGAGCGCCACGGGGTACTCGTGCGGGTGTATCTGGGTTCCAAGTCCAATTTGCCAGTGAAGAAATCTTTACACCGGGTGATGTCCTTGATGCATAGGTGGTCATGAACCCAGCCGCCATGGTGACCAACCTTGGTGACCTTCGAAAGGGAGGCATCTTGATTGCGAATGAAGATGGCTTCAACGAGAAAGAATTCAAACTGGCCAAGGTGGAATCCAATCCGCTCGACGCCAATGTGCTCGAAGAAACCTATCGAATCATCAAAGTCCCGATGACTCGGCTGACGCGTGAGGCCGTCTCTGAATTCGGGCTTGGCGTGAAAATCGCTGATCGATGCAAGAACTTTTTCGCAATGGGATTAGTGTATTGGCTTTTCGGGCGTTCGCTCGAACCCACACTTCGATTCATTCAGGACAAATTCAGTAAAAAACCGGACGTGGCCTCGGCCAACGAAGCCGCTCTGCGAGCAGGCTGGGCTTACGGCGAGACCACCGAAGCCTTTGGCGAAAGCTATCAGGTCGAGGCTGCCGAACTGACACCGGGGAATTATCGGAACATCATGGGCAACCAGGCGTTAGCTTGGGGCTTGATCACCGCAGCAGAACTCAGCCAAAAGCAACTTTTCTACGGGACCTACCCGATCACCCCGGCCAGCGACATTCTGCATGAGAAAACGAAGTACAAAAACTTAGTCGTTCGAACCTTACAAGCCGAAACCGA
>JAAXIK010000187.1 GCA_012270385.1 Rubripirellula sp.
CATCAAACTCCTCTCGGCGGATACCAAGATTGTCAAAAACGACTATAGCGATTCGGTTATCACCATCATCCAGAGCGATTGCTTTCGCATAAAGTGGGTCATGGATTCGGTCTGCGGGGAAAGGAACAAATCCTCCCACCACCAATTCACCGAGTGGCGGCGTGATTTCAATACTTGCGGCTCCAGCGCGGAACGTCTTTTCGGTTGGTCCTACGGCAAACACTGTCGGTTTGCTCAAAAGTTGATGGAGCACAAGTAGCACCAGCACAGATACCCAAACAGCAGGGTGGGTAGTGCTACTCGGTGGATTTGGGTTCTGTTCTTGTGCCATGTTCCTGTCCAGTAAAAAGATGTTTCCCAAAAGGGGGCGTGGACGGCCTGTGCTGAATGAGTTGCGCTACTTGCTCGACTGTAACAACTTATGAGAAACGATCGTGCTAATCCGCAAGGGTGGGTGGACCTTGGAGCCAGCCTAAGCTTTCCAGAAATCGGTCACAAGCAACGACTGTGGACTTGTAAAACTTGTTCTCACTCCGTCCATGATTGAAAAAACCGTGTCCTTGACCCTTGTAGATCACCAATTCGCTTTTGACTCCGACTTTGGTCAATGATTCGTTGAACTGTTCGGCAGTGCTCACTGGGATCAACTGATCTTGATCGCCGAGAAAAACGATGCAAGGCGGGTCGTCGCGGCTGAGGTTATGTGCTGGAGAAAATTGTTGATAATTCTCGCCCACTCTTTTGGTGCCCCATCCCCCGGGACCGTTGTTGTAGACGGGGTTGAAAAGCAGCATCGCATTGCTTTTGGCTGAGATGGAGAGATCATCTTCCGCACTGTCGACTCCGTCCGTTGTACCCACGAAGGCAGCAAGATGCCCTCCGGCGGATCCACCGGCTGATGCGATTCGCTTTGGATCGATACCAAACTGAGCGCTACGCGACCTGATCCATCGCATCGCTGATTTCGCGTCCTCGATACATTTCGTTGGGGGTTCGTTGTTCGATCGGTTCAAGAGTCGATACTCAACTTGAAAGCAGACGATCCCGCGACTCGCAAAGTACTTACTGTGCTCAGTGAACTGCCCAGGGGCTCCACCAACCCAACCTCCACCATGGTAGAAAACGATAGCCGGTCGCGACTGTCCCTTTACCCAGTCAGAAGGCTTCGTCACATAAACGGTGAGTTTTCTATCACCAATTTGCTTGTAGTGGTGCGCTTTGCCTTCCGGCTTCGCGGCAGTTGCGAGAGGGGTTGGGGAAAATAAAACGGCCGTCAATATCAGCAAGAAGGATCGAGTGGCGAACCGTTGGAGTGTTTGCTTTTGCATCGTTTGTGTTTCCGGAAATGGAGATCTAGGCTATCCGCTTGATCAGTCTAACAATGGTATTTGCCCGTGGGGGGAACTTAAGCCCGAGTGAGTGGGTTTGGAGTCACTGCGACGAATAATGAAGCGTTTCATTTGTGAGTTGATCAAGGAAGACGGCTGAATAGCAAGTTAATCACGAGTTCCGTTTGTAATGATTTTTCCGCTAATTCCTGCTAAAGGGCTCCAGATTTGACTGTTTATCTTGCGTTTCATGGAGACGGGGCAGTATCCGAGATTAATTTGTAGGCAATAACATGCACACCCATTAGAGGGTGTTGTTTAATCTGTTCTTGCAAACAAGTTGAATTCCGAAACTGCTTCTCCCACGTAGAAGAGCTGCCCCGTGATCGACCCCACCACCGAATCTTCGAATGTTTCACCCAGCCCCTCACTCGCTGATCGGGTGATGGTGTCGTTAAACCGATTGGGTTACTACCATGTGCAGGTTGAGGAGCTCGGCGGGGGTAAAATTCGGCTGATCGGAACCGTTCCATCACATGACGATCGAGCTATCGTCGTCGCGGCTGCGCGAACTGTCTCCGGTGTTTGTTCTGTCTCGCTGAAATTGCGTGTGTGATCAAGTCCCTTTGTCCCGAGTGACTAGAAGTGCCGTACCTCTCTGTCCTCTTCGCTGACGAGGAATTGGGAGTCAGTGAACGCCGGGTCCAAAGAGAGACACCGTGAATAAGTCAATGTCAGACGGTGGGTCTCAAGAATGACCGAGGCAGCGAAACCTCGATGTCGAGATTTCCGGTCTTTAGCCCTTAAATATTGGCCTCAGCTGGTAGAGCTTGGCTATGGCCGAGATGATTTTTGAAAGCACACTGGGCAACAAGAAGGGTGGCTGAGGGGACTTGAACCCCCAACCCTCGGAACCACAATCCGATGCTCTAACCAATTGAGCTACAGCCACCGCGAATTCACTCTGCAAACCGAATTGGATTGGCTGCAGAACTGAGCCCAGACTTTATCGATCCGGCGTCATTTGGTCATCGGCTAGCGGGGTAACAAACGTGGGCTGGCCTGCAACACACCGTTAAATATCGTTTTTCTTCGGTTTTAGGCAGTTTGGAGTGCTTTTTGGATTTGAGTATCGCTGCCAGCTTGCACGGAGACACCGTGGGTAGGCTACCGGCTTCCCCCCAGTTAGCCGTGAACAATTGCTCTTTTGAGTGGTTGCGGCAGGAAGAGATACGCCCCAAGCTATAGTGGGTGCAGGATTCGCTGTTGACTCTGCCGCGTATTCCTCCGAGGACAGGCTCGCTCTCTACTGTGAGCGTTCCCTGGTTGAAGTCAGCCTGGGTT
>JAAXIK010000427.1 GCA_012270385.1 Rubripirellula sp.
TGCATACCTCCCAAAACTTCCTTTTGATCCTGTTCCTCGAAATTACCCTGATTGTTATTGGCTGCCAGTGTAGGTGGTTCGTTGAGCGGTGACACCGGTATCAGATCCATTGGTGGATCGGTCGCTGGGGGCTCTTGGTCTGGTGGTGGAGTGATCTCCGTCGCTGGTTTCTGGTCCTGAGGCTCTTCGCTGCTTGAGGTGTTTTCGGGCAGGAAGGTTGAATCCACGTTGGGTGGGAATTGATCATTGGCCTGCTCTTGTTCGCTAAGATTAGAAGCCGATGGCTCAGCAACATCAGGCGCATTTTCTCCGCTCGAAATCGATTGTGATCGATTAATTTCTGATTCTTGGTTGTCTTGAGACGCTTGTTGATCCGTTTGCCAAGAGCTAACAAACCAGCCAAATCCGACAAGGCAAATGAGCAAGCTCACGGCCGATACCGCAACAATCAATCCGATTTGCCGTTTGCGACGGGTTTCATCACTCTCCCATGAGATCGTTTCTGACTCGGGTGAAAGTGGTGATGCGAAGGATGCCTCATTCTCTTCTGAAAATCCTGAAGTGGTGGGAGGAGCAAGACCAAGTGGCTGAGAATTCTCTGCTACCGCCTCTTCTGTGATCGCTTGACTGTCAAATTCCCCTTCTTCGCTTGGATGGGGTTCAGTGTGTGTTGCCTCTTGCTCCGGCGTGGCATGACTGCCATGAATTGTTTCGTTGGAGTCAGGCGGAATAATCTCAACCATTGACTGGCACTTGGGGCATGTTCCGATGCTACCAACGATCGATGGATCTTTGACTCGCAACTGACTGCCGCATGTTGGGCACTGCACGGTAAAGGGCTGGAAGGACAAATGATTTTCCACTAACGAGTGTGGTGGACGGAGAGATCAAGAAGGACGCAAAGCCTCTTTATCGTGCCACTTCGGTGGGACTGTTGGCAAGTGAAATTGGGCGCTTCCAGCCGTTATCGAAAAGAAATGGAGTTCACATCAGGTCAAATTGTCGAGGAAACGCAATTCTGATGTCGGTTTAGGACGCAACTCCACTAAAAAACGCTGATCCCCTCAAGCGGTGATCAGCGTTTAAAGTGTGCCGAGAGAAGGTGAATCACCCCGTCTTATCAGGTCAGATCTATGCCCAATGACCGTCTACATCATCCGCCAAAACGGAATAGATATCGTCGTCTTCGCCAACCTTGGACTCACCATTGGATCCATCAGTGTCTGCGTTCGATCCCGTTGATCGAGTGGAATCGAAAGAGGCAATCTTTCCACTGTCATCTGACGCAAGGTCAGCAAAGAACGCGTCACTACCTGAGTTATCGCTTAGCTGTTCTTTGGAATCACTCAGAAGCACGATCTGCTCACCGCTAGCCTGATTCGAATTCGATCGACTTAGGTAGTTAATCACTTGGAGTGCATCCAGTGCAGTGGTCTTGTTATCGCCGTTGACATCGGTGTAATACCGCTTGCCACCGTTACTGCCACTGTTACCCGTTTGCTCACCTTCGATCACGGAATCGCGATTCATCTTATTGATGACCAACAGAGCATCGATCGGTGATACCAATCCATCATCATTCACATCAAGGTTGAGTGATGAATTCTGGTTTGGAGCACCGGCATCGATCGTGAAGTCCAAGCTACTGAATCTCAACAATGATCGATCGACGGGATCGTCGCTGCCAAACAACAAGGTATCTTGGAATGGCGATGCGTCAGTAGGTGACCCAACCAAGCTGACCGATCCGGCTCCGATTGCGTTGAAGTAAACCGTAGCGATCAAGGCAGGGTTATCACCACTTGTTCCGGCAAGGAATGTGCCGAACTCATCAATGATCCCTGGAACTGCCGCAGATCCAACGGCTCCGTCCGCGGAGTAATCCCCATGGAAGTCGACATCGAAATCCAGACTGTCACTCAGGTCGGTGTTAGCGGGTTGAATCTTGTCGGCGTCATACAGAAGGTCAAGATAACCGGCAAAGACAAAGGATGGATTTTCAAGGAACGATCGTAGATCCTCTGCGATGACCTGAACACCAAACTGATCACCAACTTCGATATCCGAAATTGGATTGCCATTCGTATCGACGAGGGCAAAGTCGTATGCAACCTTGGAATCTTCTCTCTGCGTTCCAAGCGAAATCGTCACTTCTGCGGTACTACGTACATTGTCCTCTGTGACAATCAGGTAAGTAAAGGAGTCGAGTCCGCTGGCACCGCCATTTGCACGATAGTTGACGAAGTCGTCATTCAAGTTTGTGGGAGTGCCATTGTCATTGATGGAAAGCGTGCCCATCGTTGGGTTGGTGAGGATACCGAACTCGGTAATCGTCCCAGTGGTTCCGAGGTTATCGTTGCCAAGAATATCAAGTCGAGCGTTTGGACTTGCACCGGCAGATTGAATGAGATTCCCATCAGAATCTAAACCTTCAGGGAAGGAGTCATCCACTGCGGCAGTAAAGTTGCTGGAACTTGGGAGAATCAACAGTTGCGTTGAGCCAAGTCTTAGTTGGTTCACCTCGAGAGCAACGTCATCTCCGAGAAGGACGGATTCGCTGATCAGGTTATCCGCAGGATCTGCTTGGAAAATGGCTACTCCAGGGGAGTTAGCTTGCATGCGGATAGTGAACAACTCAACAGGCCCTGTGTGAGTCTGCTGGGTGTTAATCGGTTGAACCGCTCCGACTTCGTTGATCAAACCCGGGGTTTGTGCGTCACCGGTCTGAAGCGAGCTGCTACCCGAGAAGTAAGGCCCGAAGCTAATATCGAAAGCGAAGGGTGAACCAGGATTGTCAACGTTTCTAGTTGACAACAACTCATCGGTGTAAAGAAGATCCAAGAAAGCGGATGCTACTCCAGGTTGTGCTACAAGCAGTTCAGGTCTCAAGTCATCAACTGAAACCCTTACCAGCACTTCCTCTCCGACTCGCACATTGGAGATCTCGCGATTGTTGAGAGGATCTAGCACTTCAATCGTGAAATCGAGGAGATCATCGTTCTCGGAGTCTGGCAGGATGTTAACCGTAACCGTTGCGGTGTCGACGGAGCCAGCACTGTCTTGAATACTGTAAGTGAACTGCTCGGTTCCCCGGAAGTTCGGAAGAGGTGTGTAGCGAATCGATTGGCCACCACCCACTACCGATAGTGTTCCACCCTCAGACCCTCCTGTCACGCTGGTGATCGTGAGACCTCCGAATACGCTGGCTAGATCGTTGTCGAGCACATTCAACGGACGATCGTTAGAAGCTGCTGGAACTTGGAATACATCATCCACTGCGATGGGAACATTCGTCTGGAATGTCACATTTACCACAACGGTGGCTGAACTCTGGTTACCCGCAGAATCTACTACTGTGTATGTGAATTCATCCCGGCCAATGAACCCATTGGGTGGCGAGTAGAATAATCGGTCGCCACCGTTCACCACCACTCCTACCGCACCGGACGTATTGACACTCGCGATCGTGATGGGATTGGATTCAATCTGAAAATCGTTTGCTAGAACGGGAAGTACGTTCGAAGTGGAATTACGAGGCACACTGAAAGTGTCGTCATTCGCAACTTTGGCAGCACTTAAAATCTGAACTTGGTGATCTTCAACTTCACCGGTTTCTGCAAAACCGGTAGCTCCGATGCCGCTTGTTTGACTCAAGCGGAAGCGAACGTAGGTCGAACCAGGATCGACACCCTCAGGTACATTAACGGTGACGAGTTGAGTCGAGGAAAGTGAGCCAGCAACAACTGGAATGTTGGAAGCAAACTGCTCGCCGAGACCAAAGATGCCATCTCGGTTGAAATCAAGGAAACCCTGAAGGTAAGCGTTTGAACCGGTAGTGTTGGTCGCAGTCACCTCAAAGGTCGCTGAAGCCCCCGGCCCCAAAGGAGTAAGGAGTCGTACACCGTCCTCATCATCAAGGTTATTTGAATCATCGCCCAATGCTGACGCGTCAGGGAGGCCGTCACCTTCACGATCGACAGTAGCACCGATACTGAGTCCAGAGGTAATACCGTGCCGAGCACCGTTGGCGCTCACTGTAGTGCCATAACTGTCAGGTGCATCACCGAAGTCTAGCGAGGGTAAAAATCCGAAATCGTAATTGTCATCGAGGCTTAGTCCATCATAGACGGCAGTGTGCTCACCACCGATTGGGAAAGTTCGTTCATAGCCGGGAGCTAAATCACTCCTGAGTGTATACGTCCCTGGGCCGGGGAAATTGATGGTGTAAGTTCCATCGTCAGAGGTGAAGGCTCCAGGCTCACCGAGATCAGGCCGGTCATCACCGTCAAGATCAGCGTAGACATAAACGCCCTCTAGACCGGGGTCACCAGCATCCTTGATTCCGTTGCCATTGCTGTCCGAAAAAGCGGTCCCGGTGATGTCAGCGAAGATCTGCGAGAAACCAAAGTTAACGATCGATGTCTGGCCGTTGCTAACCGTTGTTCTTTGAACGGGGTTGGTCGTTGCGGCATAGCCGTTCAAACCTGTGGCGATAATATCGAAGCTTCCCGAGCGGACGTCGAGTGAATACCGACCCAACGCATCGGATACCGTCATCGGTTCTCCGCTGTCGTGCTGTCCGTTGTCATTGATATCTGCAAAGACGCTGAATCCGGGCAGACCGGAATCACCAATCAGTGATCCGTCTCGATTGAAGTCGTTGAAGACGGTACCTGAAACGGTTCCACCCTCTAGACCCGTGACCAGAGTGTTGGACATGCCTTCGACGATGTAATTCAGTCCAAAGATGCCTTCTTCACCGTATCCGTCCCCATTACCGTAGAAGTCGTTAACGAACCCGGTTGGCTCATCGTCTAAAGTACCGAAGATGAAATCGCGTCCAGAGCGATCACCAAGGAAAGCGTACGAGATAGAGATGGTTGCATTGGTTGCATCGGTGTTTCTCATCCCAAAGGAGTGAGCAGCCTCGTGTGTTCCGATGAATGCAAGTGTCTCAGCTGCATAGGTGAGAGGACTGACAGTAGGCGAAAGGGGTACTGCAGCAGGCAAAATCGGTTCAGTGAAAGCGACGACAATGTCGTCCATACTGAAGTTCCCGACATCCAGCGTCGAAGAAATCCCCAGCAAACCATCGTTATCGGGGAAAAGTTCGTTAACTCCACCGACATGCACACGAGTTACAAGAGGATGACTACCCGGGTCCGCATGATCGCGGCTGTTCAAGATCGTGACGCCAAAGTCACCTTTTACTCCAGTGAAGTCGTAGTCACCTGCGTTCCCGATAACGCCAAGCTCTGCAAAATGCCGCTCCATTTCTGCGAGCATCTTGTCAATCAATTCATTGAGAGCTGCGGAGTCTGCAACTTCAATCCCTAGATTAGGAAGTGACTCCTGAAGGGAAGGAACCCGAATCACGCCAGGGACAGGAATTCCGTCATCATCAACGCCAAGGAATAAAGACGCGGGGTAGAACCCACCATCCAAATCCATGTAAATGACTTGCCCAACACCAACGGGTAATTGCTCAGCTACGGGGCGATAGGTACGGAGCCCAAGAATGTAGTTGGAGGAAGTATCCAGTGGGGTGACGCTGAGGTAGTAACGCCCGTCCTCTGGAACCACCACGGCCAATGTCGAGTTACCAATGGTCTGAATTGGTGAGTCGACAGGAGTAGAACTCGAAGTCGGAGAATCCGCACCCGCCCAAAAGATTCCTTGCTCATCAAATAGATCGATCGTGCCAGCGGTTCCCAAGGTCGCAATATCAAGGACATCGCCAGCTTTCAGATCAAAGGCGAAAGTATCGATGTCAACGTTGATACCACCGAAGTCTGACGTGTAAAGCGAATACTGCATGGATCCGCGAAGATCGATGGTGTCGCTTTGCCCAGGACCATTACCCAGTGGGATTAGCTCGGCCTTTGCAATGACATCATTTTGTCCTGACTGAGTGATTTGCTCTCGCTCAGTGAGTTGCAAAGCCTGCACAGATCCAACATTTCGTGGACCATCATACAGATCGAGATCTACGTCTGGCAGAAAGATGTTGGCAGCGAGTAGTTGCCTAGCTTCCAAGCCCTCCATTTTCAAGCGATGCTTCTTATTCGCCAGGGCAGTACGATCTCGTTTGTAATTCTTTGCTTTTGTTTTGCTTCGTTCGATCATCGAGGGTCTCTGCCAAACTTTCTGGATCACACACACTTAGGTGTGTAATCAAAGTGGTTTGAATGGATGAACTTGGATCCTAGAAGCTTCATTTTGCTAAACCATTCTGCTCAGCAAAACTCCGCAACTAGGCGTTTTTTGTGACTCGTTCAATCAGGCATTTCCCCCATTAAACCCAGCCACGATCTATTACATCGGTCGTTTGAATCGCTTTCGTTTGCCAATTAGCCCTCTGCATCTGTGCGTTACCCGTTAGAAATCGGGCGAATAGGCAAGATGTAGCGAATGGGAAAGAGGCGAGTGCGATTCTAATTGGACGGCATTGAGTGTCAACGAATCGTCTTGGTTGGGACGCTTTGTTTGCTTTAAAGTTCCCAGACAATTCAAAAACACACCTTGCCGTAACGCTTTAAACTAACCCCATGGAGGGGTTTGCCGCTTCGTTTCCACTCCACGGCTAACAATCCGTTGCTCGATCTTGTGCAGATCGAGCGTGATCCGGCTGAATCACCTCCTGCATCAGGAAGTGTTCCCGCTGGAACCTTTTCTTTACCTCTGGCTGAGCAGATCTGCACAGCGGTCGGTCACAGTGAATCAGTTTGGAGGATCTTTCTTCCTCCTTCAGCTCGGGCGATGTTGTCGCATCGAGGTGTTGTCTTCTTCTTCTCCGTTTGAGTCGTGCCTACCACATGTATTCTGCACCAATTGTCGCTCCCTGAACCACCAATGAGTCTCTCGAGAATCCGGGTTCACGAATTGTGGCGGCATTGTTCACAAAGTCTCTCGCGGAAGGCACATCAACGCTTCCGAATATGACATCGTCTGCAGCCAAGAGATGGTAGGAAGCTTTCACCGACCACGAGTGGCTGAGGCGGTATATGGCAGTCGCCTCGAGTTCTCCGAGGACTGTACCCTTTCGACGCGTTTCCTCGAGGATGACGGTTCCTGGCGTCGCAAATCCGCTGAGTGAATTGCTGGTCATGATTGTCTGACGCTTAGAGTCATTTTGAACCCATGCACCTTTGACACCCACTCCAAGATTGATACCAGGTCTTACATTCCACCACAGATCCACGCCGGCTTGTGGGCCGAACAAGTTATTTTTCACTCGATCGTTGGAAGAAAAGAACCTGGGAAGATTTGAGCTCTGCGAGTTATTTAGGGCTCCACGGGTCGAATAATTCAGCGTGCTATCGAATCTGACATAACGCAGACCGACTAACCAAGAGCTCTGGAAACGTCCGTACTGCCCCATCGAACGACGACGGTAATTCCATTCCCCGCTGTGAAACTTGCTTTCACCTCGCAGGGTTTGGTTGACGGATCGATCCGTATCATCAAATCCACCATTAGGGCTTGTGCCGAACCCACTAATCAATGAGTAGAGAGTCTCGCTTCCAGCAGGATCGCTATCGACAGAAACAATCCGATCCCATTCGTTGCCACCCATGTAGGTCACTTCCATATTACTGCTTGGACCAAACATGATTGCTGTAGAAAGGCGGATGCCACCTTTCAAGCTATCACCGGTATTTGCATCACTGAAGCTGAGAACTGGAGTACCTGCGACACCGCTGGTGGTTGCAACACCAGAAGGTCCGCCTTGGCTGTGCGATAAAAAGGTGGCTTCTACTGAAGCATCGTACCAGCGTAATGCACTTAATCCCGCACCTTGGTATGGTCGCAGGCTATCGAAAAGTTCTGGAAGCGTGATGAGACGATTCATGCAAAAGCCACAGCGGCTGCCCCTGCAAAATAGGCATCCTGAGCGACCGTCTGCAGATGCACCATTTCCAAAGAGTCCACCGAGTAAGCCGGACCCTCCGCGGCCTCCGCACTCATCTTCGCATCCACCACCAATTTCCGCTTCACATGCATGATCTTCGTGAGCCATGAATGGTCTTAACGGACTTGCAAATCCAACCGGCATGACGCCGTAAGGTGAAGGTTGCGAGTAGATATCTGGTGAGAAATTGCTGCCTTCGTAGTAGGTGAATCCAGCATGTTCGACCAGTTGGCCAAACACGGATGAGGCGGGCGATAGTGCGAATATGGCAACTGCTATTGCTAACCAAGTTCGACTGATCAGGTAGAATCGTCGCATTGCATATCTCCGCGGCCCGGATTTCTGTGGGCACAAATCAGTAAGCTCGTGTGTGAATCGCTAGATATATTTCGGCCGTGAAACGGGTACGCATCGTGAATCCGCGTCGCGGATCCATCCATCAATACGTCTCACTTTGGCTGTCACGGTCAATTCGTCGTTTGTCTTCGTCTGGGTCTGTTTCACGGACCAATCAACGCGACTTTGGACGGAATTTTTTCCCAATCTGGAAGCAAATCACGCGTATACGTAGCGTGCTCAATTGATTGGTAGAACCGCTCCACGCGGTTTTATCGGCACAAGCCCACTCTTGGGTTTGATGATTCTTGGGGATGCAGCGAGGAAACTTCTGTGAGCTGCTCGGTTGGACCCTCGCCAGATAGGATTTCGATCTACGGCGTCCTAAATTGAGACTCGAAGGGGTGAATCGTTAACTGAGGGCCTTCTGCACCCGCCTGACATGCAACGGCTGTTGCGGCAATAAAGCCAGGAAGAGGTTCGAAACTCTGAAAATGCCACTCCATTTGATCCTGAAGATGAGTATTGAGAAACTCGATCTTTGGATTTGAATCGTCGCAATGATGGAATGCGAAGTCTGAAAGTGGAGTCCGTAGCCCCGTGCCAATCGCTTTGATGAATGCCTCCTTAAGCGTCCAGATCTTCAGAAAAAGTTTTTTCTTGGCTACAGGGTCTTGGACTCGCTCGAGGTGAGCAATTTCCGGTGCAGCGAAGTAGCGATTTGCTAGCTCAGTTGAAGTTCTTCGATCCAAGCCTTCCACATCAACACCTACTTGGAGATGAGATTGGCATCCAATCAAGCATCCCACCAGTCCGTCGGTGTGAGAGAGGTTGAAGGGTTTCCTCGAGGATTCAGGTTTAGACACGAAGGGTTTTCCATGAGCCTCGATTTCGAACACCAGCTCGTTCAAACGACTTTTGTCAGAAGAGAGTAGCCATCTTGCCATGCCTTTTCCCACTAAATATTGGTTTTGGCTGGAGATGACTTTGAATGCCTGCATTCGTGACTTCTCGTCTTCACTTAACCAGGCTAAGCATCTTTTTTCGAGTGAACCCTGATCATGTGTGCTGCTCTTTGCATGCCAAAACTGTAACTCAGACGACTCTTCATCAGGATTTAGGCTCATCAAGGCATCACCGGCTTTGTGTTTTACTTTTTAAGTTGCGGATCTCTATTCGCGGAAATGAACCATTCCAATCGTAGATGAACTTGGGCTTGGGCAGACTGAATGTAGGGATTCCCTAGTGAGTTGCGACTTAGCAGATCCCGCGAGTTCGCCGTGATCAGTCTAGATCGTTTGTTGCACTTTGGGTGATTACCCAGTCACGAGTCTCTGCAGCTAAGAAAAAAGAACCACAGATGACCAGTGTTGCCTCTGCTTCCTCAGCTAGTCTCATTCCATATTGGCAAGCCTGCAGAGGTGGTCGAACCACATGTGCAGACAGTTTTTTTTCCTCGGGTAATAACCGCAACAGGTTCTCACTTTTCAGACGACGCGGATTGGTTTGGAATTCAGTAAGGACCATTGGGCCATTTATTTCTTTCAAGATTTCAACCATTTTGGCAGCATCCTTATCTTGGCTGGTCCCAAAAATCGTTACCAACTTCTGTGAAGCATCGCGACGATGCAAGCTGTCTACCAATGCTCGAATTGAATCTTCATTATGGGATGCGTCAAGAATGATCGTCATCCCATTGGGTAAAACGAATCGTTCGAGTCGAGCTGGAGCTTGCGTCTCAGAGACTGCTTTGGCCCAAGATTGTTCAGAGATGGTTTTGCAAGCATGACCTTTTGGTGTTGCCAGGTCAGAGCTTTCCAAAAAATCCTTGAGCAGACAATAGGCGACCGCCGCGACCGCGGCATTCTTGGCTTGATGTTCACCCTCCATCGCGAGGCTGAATTGCAACTGCTCTGGCAGTGGTGAGCTTTGACCGATCAATTCAATTTCGGAGCCCCACTCGGGCTGTTGAACTGAGCGAAAATGAAAATCAGTGCCTAACTGAAAACATAGCGTTTCGTGTTCTTGGCAACGGCTCTGCACCACTCGCTTGGCTTCTTGTTGTTCAACACCTGAGACGACGGGTGCTACGGGTTTAATAATTCCGGCCTTTTCCTTCGCGATGGATTCGATGTTGTCTCCCAAGACGTGCTGGTGGTCCAATCCAATCGAAGTAATCACCGATACGGTGGGCTTGAGAACGTTGGTGCTATCTAGCCTGCCCCCGAGTCCGACTTCAGCCACAATGATCTCACACTGACTTTGCGTGAAATACAGCATCGCCATGGCTGTGGTGAATTCGAAAAACGTCGCGTTGCCATGTTCTGGCTCAATCCGCTCAGCAGCATCTCGGACAGCCTCAACCAGCTTGATGAACTGTTCTTGGTTGCATTGGTTACCGTCAACTTGAAAGCGTTCCTCTAAGTGGTTCAAGTGAGGTGACGTGTATAAACCGGTGCGAAATCCAGATTCGGTGCATGCCGAAGCAAGCAGTGATGCGGTGGAACCCTTTCCCTTGGTTCCTGCAATATGGATAATTGCCGGCGAGTCTTGCGCTCTGACGATTTGTGGGTTAGATCCGGTATCCGAGTCCAGTTCTTGGTACAGCAGGTTCTGCAAACCTAGTGCCTTGAACAGTTCTTCCATACGTTGAAGACGGAAGGGATACTGGGCCGCACGGGTGAGCCCAAGTTTCTCGTAGTTAATCCGCCCATACAAATAATCAACGGCTTTCTGGTAATCGCCGCTCGGAAGCTCCTCGGGACGAGTGTTTGCATTAGGCCGGGTCACACAACGACTCTATGAAAATGGTGGCTCAAGAGAATCTCTAGACGATCTCGATCATTCAAGCTTTCGCTTCATCATGACACGATTCTGTGATGAAGACAATTTCACCGTCAGAGGAAATAAGCAATTCCGATTTGGGGCTTTGATGGCCTCGCAGAGCCATCGGTACTCATCACAGGAAGAGAGTTCCTATTATGCGGTTTTCTCCGAAAATCCCTTTCGGTGGATGCTTGCGGTCTCTCCCAGCAGTATCGAGTCTTCGGGAGTTGCTGCCGGTCCATTGGAAAGCTGGTGGAGCAATGATTGATCGAGACAATTTGAAGCATGCTAAACGTCGATAGCGAAAGTACCGGCGTCCGCGTTGCGGTGTTCCTTCGCCACAACCGATTTGAAAACCTGTTTTACTGCGTTTTCAATAAAGTTCTCGGCTAATGAACCGTTTCGTGAGGCCTGACGTACTGCGATAACCCTAATCCACCGAGTCATTTCGAATCCATTCGAGCTCGATCTGCTCGGCATCCTTTCTTGGCTTCCGCTTCAGTGCCAGATTCCGGTAGCTGTTCCGTGTCGCTGTAGGGTGATGAATTGTTGAATAGCCAACCTTTTTGCAGAGAATAGGGTCGGTTTTAGTGGTTGGATGGTGGATAAGTACTTTCTCACTTCGAGCTTGTTGGGTCGTGGGAAAGGTTTCTTCCGCCAAGTTACGAAATATGATGGGCGGTATGGTTTTGCCTTGTGGCGGTCCCGTTTCACTAAATATCAGACTTTTGAGAAGGAAATAGTGCTCGTGAATACTGATTCAACCGCTTCGGCGGAAAGTGAGCCAGAGGTGGCGGAGCAAGCTAGTCAGAGCCAATCTGACGTGATCATCCAAACTCGAAATCTGAGTAAGATTTATCGAGATTTCTGGGGCCGTAAGAAAGTCAACGCTCTGAAGTCGCTTGACATCGAAGTTCGTCAAGGCGAGATCTTCGGTTTGCTGGGCCCCAACGGCAGTGGAAAATCAACCACCATCAAGTTGATTTTAGGCTTACTGTTCCCCAGTAGCGGTCGCGTACTCGTTTTCGATAAGGACGCTAGCGAAACCAGCAAAAACGAGAAAATTGGTTACCTGCCTGAGGAGAGCTACCTCTACAAATTCCTTACCGCTGAAGAAACCCTCGATTTCTACGGTCGGCTTTTTGATATGTCGGGGGCTGAAAGAAAAAAACGGGTTGAGGAACTGATCCAACTCGTCGGCTTAGCAGGAGCCAAGCATCGACAACTTCGAGAATACAGTAAAGGGATGACGCGCCGTGTCGGTCTCGCACAGGCACTGATCAATGATCCAGACCTGATTCTACTCGATGAACCTACCACCGGACTTGACCCTATCGGTACTCGCGAGATGAAGGATTTGATCCTGGCTCTCAAAGAGCGTGGCAAGACCGTGCTACTTTGCAGTCACCAGTTGGCCGACGTGCAAGATGTTTGCGACCGAGTAGCGATTTTGCATCAGGGTGAGCTAAAAGAGTTGGGTCGCGTTTCCGACCTCTTGAAAGTGCAGGATGTCACTGAAGTTCACGCAGAGGGTCTAAGCGAAGAAGCAAAGAGTGAAATCGCTCAAGTGATCGAGCGACACGGCGGAACGGTGAAATCGATCGATAATCCGACGGCCACGATGGAAGACCTGTTCCTGAACATTGTTCGTGAAAGCGAGGCTCGTCCCGGCGCTCGTCGTGTATCAGCTTCGCAGGAAGTTGAGGAATCCGCTTCACAAGAAGATTCAAGTGAGGCTGATCAATGATATTACAGCCGGATGATTTCTGGTCTTTTACCGAATGGTTACTGCGGCCCGATGCGTTTCTGCAGAGTGCATTCCTTCAGGGGGTTGTATTAATCCTGCTGGCGATCGTACTTGGTTTATTAGTTGGGGATGTGTATTCTGCCAACCGATATGGGCCGAGTGACGGCTTCTACGCCGTCGCGCGTGCAGTGAGAGATCTACTCCGATTTGACTTGCCTCGTACTTCGATCCGACGCGTTGTCGCGCTAGCTCGCCTCGCTTTCAAGGAAGCACTTCGACGTCGCGTGCTCTTCATTGTCGGTCTGTTTATGGTGGTACTGCTATTAGCTGGCTGGTACCTGAACCCCGAAAGTGATGATCCCGCACGGCTCTACATTAGCTTTGTGCTCACCGCCACGAACTACCTCATCTTGGCTCTCGCTCTATTCATCAGTGCGTTTTCGTTACCAGCTGATATCAAGAGTCGAACCATTTATACGATTGTCACCAAGCCGGTCAGGGCGACTGAAATTGTCTTGGGCCGAATGGTCGGTTTTGTGGCCGTTGGAACGATGATGTTGCTTCCGATGGGAATTGCGAGTTACCTGTTCGTGACGCGCGGATTGAGACACACGCATTTAGAAGTCACTGAGCTCGTAGAACTCGAAAATGGGGATCTGAGAGGGGAAACTGATTTTGTGCGAAACCATAAGCACACTTTCACCAT